>JAFGXO010000221.1 GCA_016936595.1 Bacteroidales bacterium
AGAACTTAGCGTTTCTTCTGATGAAAAAATGAAAAATATTGTTGCCACTATTCAACGCGACCAAAATAAAATTATCAGAAATCAATCCGCTCAAACGCTTATTATTCAAGGAGTTGCAGGCTCTGGTAAAACTTCTATTGCTTTGCACCGTATTGCTTTTTTGCTGTACAAATACAAAACGTCTTTAAATTCTGACGATATTTTGATTATTTCTCCTAATAAAGTTTTTTCCGACTATATATCTAATGTTTTGCCCGAACTTGGTGAAGACTTAATTCCACAAACCGGAATGGAAGAAATAGCTGCTCATATTCTTGGTGATACCTTTAAATTTCAAACTCATGCCAACCAAATTAATTGTCTTCTCGAAAAAAATGATAAAAAATTAATTAGTCGTTTAAAAATTAAATCAATATCTGATTTTATTGAGGAGATTGATGGTTTTTTATCCTATTTTGAGAAAAATTATTTTAACCCTCAAGATTTACAAATTGATGATATTATAATTTCTCGTTCTGTGATTTTAAATAAATTTCAGAGTTATCACAGAATTCCTGTTTTAAATAGATATACCGAAGTTGCTCAATCTCTATCTGATTATGTGAAAATTAAGTTTAAAAAGGAATTAAAAAAATCCCAGATTAAAAAAATCGAAACGGGTTTAAAAAAGATGTTTAAAACAATCAATTTAAAACAGATTTATAAAGATTTTTTTGTTTGGTTAGAAATGCCTGAATATCTTAAAATGTTACCAAAATCAGTTTATGAATTTTCTGATGTTTTTCCTTTGGTTTATATAAAAATTAAACTTGAAGGAGTGAAAATTAACAGTAAAGTTAAACATTTATTGATTGATGAAATGCAAGATTATTCGCCAATTCAATATACTGTTTTGTCTATGTTATTCCCTTGCCCGAAAACAATTTTGGGTGATGTTTATCAGTCTGTAAATCCGTACAGTTTAACTAATGCTTATCATATAAAGAAAGTTTTTGACGATGCCACAATCATGAAATTAAATAAAAGTTATCGTTCCACTTTTGAAATTACTGAATTTGCTCAAAAAATTAATCCAAATAAAGAATTAGAACCCATTGAAAGACACGGTGAAATACCAAAAATAAAAAAATGTGAAAATTTTAATGATGAAGTTATTCAGATTGAAAAGTTGATTGCTGAATTTAAAAAATCGGATTATAATTCGATGGGAATTATCTGCAAAACACCAAAACAAGCGGAAGAGTTATTTGAAAGAATACAAAAATTTGATGCTAAAGCATATTTGTTGAATTATCAAAGCTCTGTTTTTTACAAAGGTGTTGTTATTACTTCGGCATATATGGCTAAAGGTCTTGAATTTGATGAAGTTGTTATTCCTTTTGTTAATATTGAAAATTATAATAGAAATATTGATAAAAGCACTCTTTACGTAGCTTGTACTCGTGCAATGCATAAACTTAATTTAACTTTTTTTGGCGAAAAAACTGAATTTTTAATTTTTTAGAATATTTATTGATGTAAGTCAAAAGTTAATGTGCTTTTAAGGGCTTTGCAGTTATGTTGATTTTTTTTTCAAATTTATTGTCAAAATTTGAACTAAATAAATAAATAATGACTTATGTAACTTCTTGAAAATAAAATGTATAGCTTGATAGCTTCTAAGTTATGTGTATGATTGGGCTAAATTACTATTGAAAATATAAATGAAAAAAGTTATATTTGTTTAAGTATTACTTACAAAAAAAATAATATGAAAGATAAATATAATTTTAGAGCCAAAATTGATGCCTCTATTGGAGGTATTAGTCAACAAACAATTCATCAAATAATTCAAGCGTGGTACGATGCCGGCAACGCTCCGCCTAAAATTGAACCTGATATTCCCGCAAAAAATCACCTTTTTTTAATAAAACTTATTACAAACTGCATAAATAATAAAGGTGGAGCAATTTCTCATCAAGCTGAATTGGTTCACTTGGCTATGATTTTTCTTAATTCTTCTGATGTTGGGAAATTAGAGTTTCTTAAAATACTTGCATATAAATTTGACATTGATTTAGATGTTTTATCCGAACAAATTGTTCAATTAAAAAATCTTGATAAAGATGCACCTGAAAGAATAAAAGCTGAAATTACTCTTGCAGATGCACTAACTCCTCCAAGAACAATTTTTTTGCAACAACTTGCCACTTTACCCAATGGTTTTATATTTTTAAAAGATATGCGAGAGTTTTTATTAATACACATAAAGGAAATTCCGCGTTTAAAAAAGTTAGATAATGATATTTTTAAAATTTTAAAAGCATATTTTGATGTTAATTTATTGGAATTAAAAACCATTAATTGGGAGACCTCTGCAACAACTTTAGAACACTTGTTCCAATACGAGGCTGTTCATAAAATAAAATCTTGGAAACATCTCAAACACAGACTTCTTTCTGATCATGTGATGTTTGGTTTTTTTCATCCTATTATGCCTTTTGATCCTTTAATATTTGTAGAAGTTGCTTTTGTAAAAGGTTTAACCGGAAACATTCAAGAATTAATTGAACTTGACGATGAATTAGACGATGAAAAGGATACTACAAATGATAATGATACGGCTATATTCTATTCAATTTCAAGTACTCAAAAAGGATTACGAGGAATTAGTTTTGGTAATTTCCTTATTAAACAAGTAGTTAAAAAACTTTCAGAAGAGTATCCTAACATAAAAACGTATTCAACTCTTTCTCCAATTCCTCTGTTAAGTAAATGGTTATTAAATCATCTTAAAGAAAAAGGGAAAACTTATTGTAAAAAGTCAGAAATTGAAAAAATCATTAAAATTTCAGGTAATAACGATGTTGCAAAATCAATTTTATCATTTTTAGAAAATAAAAAATGGCATTTGGATAAAAAAATTGTTGATGCTATAAAATTACCTCTTATGCGATTAACTCTTCATTTTTTTACAAAAGAAAAACGAGCCGGAAAACTAAACGCTTACGATCCTGTTGCTAATTTCCACTTGTCAAACGGTGCCGAAATTGGACAAATTAATTGGATGGGAGATGTTTCGGATAAGGGTTTTGAACAATCTTTTGGAATTATGGTAAATTACAGATATAAATTAAGCAGAATTGCTCAAAATCACGAGGATTATATGACCAAAGGAATTGTAAATCTTACAAGAAGTATTTTTAGAAATCAAATATTTTATGGAATTTAATGTTTTATTTTTTTATCTGATAATAAAAATTTAGTGCTTCAAAAAAAATTTCTTTACTGCAAGTTTGATTTATTTCTACTTCTCCTATGTTTTTTAAAAGAGTGAAAATTATTTTGTTGTTTTTATTCTTTTTATCATGTTTCATTATGTTGTAAAGTTCGTCGTAATCGTTGTAATCAATTTTATAACTTGGGAAGTAAGTTGCTAAATATTCTGTTATTTCAAAAAGTTTTTCAAATGGAAAGATGAATTTTTTATTTGATATAAAAAGTTCTGCTATTAAGCCAATTGCAATAGCTTCGCCGTGTAAAATTTCGATGTTTTTGTTGTTAAAAAATGTTTCTATTGCATGTCCAACAGTGTGCCCAAAATTTAGAGCTTCTCTAATTCCGGTTTCTTTTGGGTCGTCATTAACAATGTTTTGTTTAATTTTGCTCGACTCTTTTAAAATCAGGTTAAGTTGTTCAAAATTAATTTTTTCCGGATTAATGTTTTTTATATTGTTCCATGTTTTTTCGTTTGACAAAAGAGAGTGTTTAATAACTTCTGCAAATCCCGAAAGAATTTGCTTTTGTGGTAATGTTTTCAAAAATTCAGTTGAGCTAATAAGTGCGGCTGGTTGGTTAAATGTTCCAATATGATTCTTGTAATTTTCTAAATTTATTCCATTTTTACCGCCAATTGCAGCATCAACCATCGCTAAAACAGTAGTTGGGATATTAATAAAGTCAATTCCTCTTTTGTAAGTGCTTGCAACAAAACCTCCTAAATCGGTAATCATTCCGCCTCCTAAATTTATTAAAACTGATTTTCTGTCTGCGTTATGGGTTGTTAAAAATTTCCACAAAAAAGTAACAGTTTCAATATCTTTAGACTTTTCGCCGGCTGGTATTTGAATAACGTAAGGTTCTTTGGCAAAAGCTGTTTTTATTAGTGGGTGGCAATGAATAAAAGTGTTTTCATCTACTAAAACAAAAATTTTGTCGGTATTGTATTTGAACAAAATTTCGCTCAAATCATAAGAAATATCATCAGAAAACTTTATCGTTTCATTCATTCTGTAGTGCAAAATATATAAAAATTGGACTAATTATTTTTATTTTTTGAAAAAAATGTTTTAATAATTAGAGCAACTCCTCCTGATAATAGAGCTATTAATCCTCCATCTATAGGTATATCTTGCGGCGGCGGTGGCGGTGGTTGTCCTAAAGAATTTAGCACCGGTAGCAAAATAAAAACAAGTATGATTAAAAGTGTAAAAAATGATTTTTTCATTGTCTGTGTGTTAAAATTTGCACTAAAACAGAATTGCAAAAATATTAAAAAAAAATTAAAAAACTAATTTGTATCGATAAATGTAGCTTGTTGTTATTGTAATTTCGGGTTTTGTTTATGCCTTGTTTTGTCTCGTTTTGTTTTCTTTATCAAATTTTGTTCCAATGCTTCAGATAAATTAATTCCTGTTTGATTTGCAATGCAAATAAGAACGAACATAACATCGGCTATTTCATCGGCTAAGTTGTATTCTTCTTCGGATTTTTTAAATGATTGTTCTCCATATTTTCGAGCCATTATTCGGGCTACTTCGCCAACTTCTTCGGTTAATATAGCCATATTTGTTAATTCGTTGTAGTATCTTACTCCGTATTCTTTAATCCATTTGTCAACTTTTTCTTGAGCTTCTTGTATTGTCATTTTATTGTGTGCTTATATTTAATAAATTAATTATACTAATTGTTGTTAGCTCCGGCTTGACGGTATGTGCTTATCCAAGTGCTGTTTTCCATGTCTTTAAATAATCTAAACAGATTTTCGCCGTAAACATATCCATTTATTGTTTTTAATCCGTAAGTTTCAAGAATATCCATTTGTTCGGGTCTGGGTATAAACGGATTAATAAAGTTATTTGTCCAGCCTAATGTGTCTGTTTGGTTAACTGTAGTATCCATAATGTCTGAACCGTAAGGATATTTTGCATATCTTATTTTCCAAAGTTGTTCTATTGTTCTCCAGTTTTGAATGCCATGGCTTCTAAAAAGGTTTTCTTTATCAGGATTTGGTTTGGAAACATCAAGCCCCAAAGAAAATCTTATAAATTCATCTTTTGAAATTGGCGAATTGTTTTGTATTACGTTGTTCGGAGCATAGATTATAAAAAATTGGCCAACTGATGTTCCGTTGGGAATTATTCTTACTCCAAAGCAATAGTCGTTTTCTACAACTTCGTCTCCAAAGGTAGATTGCGAAAAAACGTGAATTGTTGATGCCAACAAAATGATTGTGAAAATAAGTGTTTTCATAAAAAATGTTTAAACTAAAGTTTGTAAAACAATAAATTACCTAACTTTGTAGCCTTAAAACGAAAGAATAAAGTTAAAAATTTCAACATGTCGATAAAAGTTTCAAATTTAACAAAAAAATACGGAAATCAAAAAGCAATTGATCAAATTAGTTTTGAAATTAATACCGGTGAAATTGCGGGTTTTATTGGGCCCAATGGTGCCGGAAAATCCACAACAATGAAAATATTAACCGGTTATTTGCCTGCTACCGAGGGCGAAGCTTTTGTAAATGGATTAAATACACTGGATAATTCAATTCAGATAAGAAAACAAATTGGATATTTGCCCGAACATAATCCGCTTTACCCCGAAATGTTTGTTAAAGAGTATCTTGAATATTCGGCAGGGATTTATAAAATTAAAGCAACAAAAAAAATAATCGACGATGTTATCGAATTAACCGGCTTAGGGCGTGAACAGTCAAAAAAAATAGGTGCTTTATCAAAAGGCTATCGTCAGCGGGTTGGTTTGGCTCAGGCTCTTATTCACAATCCTTCGGTGCTTATTTTAGATGAACCTACAACCGGATTGGATCCAAATCAAATTATTGAAATTAGAAACATGATTTCTGAAATTGGAAAACAAAAAACGGTTATGCTTTCAACGCATATAATGCAGGAGGTTGAGGCTATTTGCGATAGAATTATTATTATTAAAGAAGGCAAAATTGTGGCAAATGAACAGCGTGGAAATATTCAAAATGTTTCTGCTCAAAAATTTATGTCGTTTGTTGTTGAGTTTGATCAAGATGTTGAAATATTTGAATTAGAAAAAATTACTGAAATTGATAAAGTTCTTGCTTTGGGTGAAAATAAATATATTATGCAAAGCAAAGTTGATATTAGAAAAAATATTTTTAATTATGCTGTTCAAAATCAAATAGTTGTATTATCTATGCAAAAACAGGAAAAAACTCTTGAGCAAATTTTTCAAGAATTAACTAAATAAGTGGTTGATTTTTAACCGGTTTTTGAACTTATTATTTTTTGTGTTGACCATGCTTCGGGTTTTGCTGCAAACATTTTTTTAGTTAATGTCCATATTTCTTTAAATGTTTCGGAATTTCTGTAATTATTCAAATCATCTTCTGAATACCAAAAACTGTAAGAAAAAAAAATTGCCGGATTATTTATATCTCTCAGTATATCAACATTATAACAGCCGTTAAATGCCGAAATTTTATTTATTATTGTTGATACAAAACCTTGAAACTCTTCTGCTTTTTCTTCCTGAAAAGTCATTTTTACTAATCGTGTTATCATGATTTTTTTTGCAAATTTCTAAAAATTACATAAATTACATAATTTTGTAAACATTTTTTAAACTAAAATATTTTATGATACTTAATATAGAAACTTCAAAAAGTGCTTGTTCTGTTGCTCTTTCTGAAAAAAATAATATTATTTCTCAAAAAATCAGCTACGAAAATAATTCTCATTCTAAATTACTTGCTGTTTTTATTGATGAAATTTTAAAAGAACAAAAAATTAACCCCTCAAGTATTGATGCTTTTGCTGTTAGCGAAGGACCGGGCTCTTATACCGGTTTACGAATAGGTGCTTCAACAGCTAAAGGAATGGCTTATGCTCTTAATAAGCCTCTTATTGCAATTGATACTTTGCAAATTATGTGCGTTAATTTATTGAAGCATAAACCTGAATTTTCTGACGCCGAGCTTATTCTTTGCCCAATGATTGACGCAAGACGAATGGAGGTTTATTCTGCTTTTTATAATTTAAATGCTGAAAAAATTTCGGAAACTTCAAATATCATTATTGATGAGCATAGTTTTTTAACTGCGTTGTATAATAAAAAAATAGTGTTTTTTGGTGATGGAGCCGAAAAATGCAAGTCAACAATTACTCATTCTAATGCAATTTTTGTTGATGATATTTTTCCGGTTGCTGAAAACATGATTACGCTTGCAAATTCTAAGTTTGAACAAAATGATTTTGTAGATTTAGCTTATTTTGAACCTTTTTATTTAAAACCATTTATCGCTACAACTCCTAAAAATAAACTACTTTAGCAATATTGGAAAATTAAAAATGAAGCTGAAAATTTCAATTTCGCAAAATATTTTTACATTTGCTCAAAATTTTAATAACTTAACAATATTTTATGGCTACAACTGCTGATATAAAAAATGGATTAACAATTGTTTTTAATGACGATTTATATAAAATCGTTGAATTTTTACATGTAAAGCCCGGAAAAGGAGCTGCTTTTGTTAGAACAAAATTAAAAGGTATCACTAACGGAAAATCCTTTGAATACACTTTTCAGTCGGGAGCAAAATTAGAAATTGCTCGAATTGAACATCGTCCTTATCAATATCTTTATAAAGATGATATGGGATATAATTTTATGCACAGTGAAACTTATGAACAAATTGCTATTGAAGAGTCATTGATTGAAGGTGTTGAATTTTTAATGCCTGAACAAGAAGTTGATATCGTTTTTCATTCAGATACAGAAACTGCTCTATATTGCGAACTTCCTCAAAATGTGGTTCTAGAAGTTACTTATACCGAACCCGGATTAAAAGGCGATACAGCTTCTTCAACCGCCACAAAACCTGCAACCTTAGAAACCGGAGTTGAAATAAGGGTTCCTCTTTTTATTAAAATTGGTGAAAAAATTAAAGTTGATACTCGCGAAAAATCGTATGTAGAAAGAGCCAAATAAATACTAAAACAACACAAAGTATAATTGATTTATTGTAAACTCAAAATTTTATACTTTGTGTTTTTTATTTTACGCTTTTTTGTTTTACTTTTGGCATAATTCAATTCTACTTTTTTAAGAGTTTTTTCGCCTTAAACAAAACATTAACACACATCATAATATTGTGGCCAAATTGTCTATTGAAAGATTAAGATTCTGTAACTTTAAACTTCGAACTCTCCTTAATATTACTCAGGCAATAAATGAAAATTTGCCTACAAACGAACTATTAAATACTTTTGAACATATTCTTTTTGAAGAACTTAATATCGGACGCTTTTTACTTTATTCTAATTTAGAAAAAGAAGGCGAAATTATGCTTCATTATGGCCTCGAAGAAGAAGATTATTTGAAAATTGATTATTTTGAAGACCTAAAACCTATTACAAGTATTGAAATTACGATTGGTGAAGGTAGTGAACCTTTTGATGTGTTTGATTTTGTGATTCCTATTTTTAAAAATAATCAGGTAATTGCTTTCATCTTAATGGGCGATATTGATAATGAACAAATAGGAATAAGTCCTTCTTTACGGCATCTTCAATTTATCCAAACTCTTACAAACATAATAATGGTTGCCATTCAGAATAAAGAATTGGTGCGTCAGAGTGTTGTGCAAGAAAGAATGAAAAAAGAGTTGGAAATGGCTGCACAAATTCAATCTATGCTTGTGCCTTCGGTTAATAGTTTGCCTAAACGTAAATATGTGAAAATCAAGTCGTTTTATATGTCGCATTTTGAAGTTGGCGGCGATCTATATGATTTTGGTCAAATAAGTAAACACGAAGTTTATTTTTGTATTGCTGATGTGTCGGGTAAAGGAATGTCGGCGGCTATGATAATGTCTAATTTTCAGGCTAATTTAAGAGCTCAATTTCACACAAAAAAAATAACGCTCGAAGAAATAGTGCAAAATTTAAACGAAAATGTTGTTAAAGTTTCTGAGGGTTTTCATTTTGTAACTATGTTTTTAGCTAAGTATAATACTCTTACTCAAAAACTTATTTATGTTAATGCAGGGCATTTGCCTCCTATTTTATTTGATTTTAAAACTCAACGTACTCAATTACTGAAACAAGGTTGCCCAGGTATTGGAATGCTTGATAAAATCCCTAATGTTGAAGTTGGTAAACTTAGAATAAAAAACCCCTCCAAATTGCTCTGCTTTACCGACGGACTTTCTGAATATTCTATTGATAACAAAGAAGATTACGGTTATTTTGTTGCTCAAGATGCAATGTCAAATCCGGCTCTTGATATTAGCCAAACAATTAATTTTATCAGCAAAAATTTAAACTTAACTAAAGAAAATAATGCTGTTTTTGATGATGTTACTATTCTTGGAGTTCAATTTGAACCTGAAAATATTTTTATGCAAAAACTGAAAAATTGACAATATTGTATTTTATTGATGTTGGCTTATTAAATTGTTCTCCTTTTTTAATTTTATTATTAATTTTCTAAAATAATTTCTCTTATGAAAAAAATATTATTTCTTTTCATCTTTTTGATTCCTGCTATTTTTGCCAATGCTCAATTTACTTCTGATATGGTATTTTTTAGCTCTACTAATCAAAACTTTTTTGTTACTATCGACAACGCTCGTGTTAATTCTTATCCTGCTAATAAGGTTAGAGTTAATGATATTTCTGCCGGAATTCATAACATTCTTGTTACGATTCCAAACAACGCAAAAACCATGCTTGTATTGCCCGTTAATGTGCCCGAAAATGTTGAATTAGCTGTTGTTGTTTCTCAAAATCAATTAGGCGTTTTTTTTCTCGAAACTTTTGTTGCTATTGATTATTCAAGTAATTCTTTGAACACTGATCCCACTATTGTTCCTTTGCCTCCGGATCAAAATAATACTTCCAGCGGCTTTTGTGATGCTCCTATGGATCAAAATGCTTTTAATACCGCTCTTTTTGCTCTTAAAAATCAAGACTTTGATAGCGATAAATTAATTGTTGCCAAACAAATTGCTTCTACAAATTGTTTGCTTTCGGAACAAGTTAAAACTATTATGCTCGATTTTGACTTTGAATCCAGCAAGATTGATTTTGCTCAATTTGCTTATAGTCATACTTTTGATCCTCAAAATTATTACCTTGTTAATGAAGCCTTCGATTTTTCTTCAAGTATCGATAAATTGAATGATTATATTTCTTCTTTAGACTAAATTTTCTACTTTTGTAATCTAATTTTTAAAATTTAAACATGAAAAAAAATTTCATTGTAGTTCTCTTGCTAATAGTGGGAACTATTTCATTGTCTGCTCAAAAAATTGCTTATGTTCATCGAGATTCTGTTTTGTTAAGCATGCCTGAAATGATAGATGCTCAAAATCAATTGAACGCGTTTATTTCTCAAGTTCAAACTGAACTTCAAACAATGCAAAACGATTACCAAACTAAAGTTACCGCTTTTAATAATAATGTTGATTCTTTGAGCACTGTTGTTAAAAACAACAAAGTGGCTGAAATTCAAGATTTAGAACGTAGAATTCAGGATTTTCAAGTACAAGCACAAACCGAATACCTCGAAAAACAAAAACAATTACTTGTGCCTATTCAGAATAAATTTGACGATGCTCTCGAAAAAGTCAGAAAAGCTGGTGGATATGATGTTATTATGAATGTTTCGGCTGATGTTTTATATGTAAATCCTAAATTTGTAATTACTGATGAGGTTTTTACCGAACTTAACATTCAAAACTAATGGAGTATAATTCTGCTTTAAAATCTGTTATTATTGTTGCCGGTGGTTCGGGAAAAAGAATGAACTCCCAAATTCCTAAACAGTTTTTATTGTTAAACAATAAACCGATTTTAATGCACTCTATTGAACAATTTTTTTTGTTTAATGATAAAATAACCATTATTTTAGTTCTGCCTGAAAATCAAATAAATATTTGGAATGACTTATGTGAAAAACATGGCTTTATTATCAATCATTCTATTGTTGTTGGAGGTAAAGAACGTTTTCATTCTGTAAAAAATGGGCTTCAAAAAATTACAAACATTACGGGCTTTGTTGCAGTGCATGATGGTGTGCGACCACTTGTTAGTAAATCATTAATTTTAAGAGGCGTAATTGCTGCCCAAAAATATAATGCTGTTGTTCCGGTTATTCCGGTGGTTAATAGTTTGAGACAAATAATTGCTGATAAAACTAAACATATTGACCGACAAAATTTAAGAATTGTTCAAACGCCACAAATATTTGATGTTTCTATTTTAAAAAATGCTTATAATGTGAATTTTAACCCAAAATTTACCGATGATGCATCTGTTGTTGAAGCTAATGGAGTAGATGTATTTTTGTTTGATGGTGAAGAAAAAAATATTAAAATTACAAATAAGCTCGATTTATATTTTGCTGATTTTTTAATTAATAATTCATAATAAAATTAAAAATGTTTTTAGAAAATTCACCTAAATATTCCGGTAAAAGCGGCTGGATTGAAGTTGTTGCCGGTTCTATGTTTTCCGGTAAAACCGAAGAACTTATTCGTCGTCTTCGTAGAGCTCAAATAGCTAAATTAAAAGTTGAAATTTTTAAACCTGCTTTAGATACTCGTTACTCCGAAACAGAAATTGTTTCGCACGACGCCAAAACTATTAGATCAATACCCGTAAAAAATTCAGCCCAAATTTTAGAAATTATTGAAGATGCTGATGTTGTTGGCGTTGACGAAGCTCAGTTTTTTGATGATGGTATTATTGATGTGTGTAATTTGTTGGCTAATAATGGAATACGTGTTGTTGTTGCAGGCTTGGATATGGACTTTGCAGGCAAACCTTTTGGCCCTATTCCTTCTTTAATGGCTATTTCTGAATATGTAACAAAAGTTCACGCTATTTGTATGAAATGCGGTAATTTAGCACATCATTCGCACCGTACTTCTGCAAGTAAATCGCTTGTTGAGCTCGGCGAAAAAGATAAATATGAGCCGCTTTGTCGTTCTTGTTATATAAAATTAATAAATAATAATAATGCTATACGATGAAATATATAACCTTTCTTTTGCTTTTTCACTAAAAACTTTAAAGTTTAGTCAAAAATTTAATGAAAAAAACAAAGAAAAGTTGCATGAATTTATCACAATTGCGACTCGTATCGGGGCCCAAATTAACATGCTTAGAAATGATGGAAATTTTAATAATTTCATAAAAGTGTATAAAAATGCAATAGTGGGTTTAAATAAAATAGATTTTATTTTGTTTGATTTATTAATGGGAATAGTCATCACTGAGAGTGAGTTTGATGATTTTAAGGCTTCTGCTGAATATTTAAAATCTAAAATACTTTTGGAGTTAAATACAATTTCTCCGGATTTTAACGTGGATTATTATTCTTTAAGCGAAAAATTTAAGCATATTGTTATTGACGGAAAAATAAATTTAAATAAAAAGTGAAATTTTTGAGTAATATATTTAGTTTTATCTTGATAATTCCAATAAAATTATATCAATGGTTAATTTCGCCGTTTATTCCTCCTTCGTGTCGTCATGTACCTACTTGTTCAAGTTATTCAATAGAGGCATTAAAAATTCATGGACCAATCAGAGGTTTTTTATTATCGTTGAACAGAGTGCTTAGGTGTAATCCGTGGGGAACTGAAGGATATGACCCTGTGCCTCCTAAGATGACACGCAAAGAATGGAAAAATTATAAAATGAAACATAAATAAATTTTATTTTCTGAAATTATTATAAACTTTATAATAAAAAAATGCTTAAATCATTAGACTGGTTAATTATTGGAGCTTACCTTGTTGTAATTGTTGCAGTAGGCTTATTTTTTAAAAAACGAGCAGGTAATAGTCTTTCAGATTTTTTTCTTGGCGGACGAAATCTTCCCTGGTGGCTTGCCGGTTTATCGATGGTAGCTACAACTTTTGCTGCCGATACTCCACTGGTTGTTACTGAATTAGTTGGACAGAACGGAATTGCCGGTAATTGGCTTTGGTGGAACATGTTGATTGGTGGCATGTTAACAACTTTCTTTTTTGCTCGTTTATGGCGACGGGCTAATGTTTTAACCGAATTAGAATTTATCAGCATTCGATATAGTGGCAAAAAAGCAAGTTTTCTTCGTGGTACTCGTGCCGTTTATATTGCTCTAATAATGAACGTTTTAATTATTGCATGGGTTAATGTTGCTCTTATGACAATAATAAACGTTTTTTTTGGAATTGAAGGCAACACACTACTTTGGATAATGCTTGCTGCTATGTCGGTTGCTGCAATTTATACAACTGTTTCGGGCTTAAAAGGAATTGCTGTTACCGATGCAATTCAATTTTTTATTGCAATGTTTGGTGCAGTTATTCTTGCAATTTTAGTTGTTAAAAGCCAAAAAATAGGTGGAATTACTGGTCTAAAAGCTGCCTTACCCGATACTGCTTTTTCATTTTTTCCTAAAATTGGAGGTAAAGGCACAGCCGGTGTTTTAAGTTTGTCGGTTGCTTCTTTTCTTGCTTATGGTTTAATACAGTGGTGGGCAAGTTGGTATCCCGGAGCTGAGCCCGGCGGCGGCGGTTATATTGCTCAGCGTATGATGAGTACAAAAAATGAAAAACATTCGATTTTTGCAACTTTATTTTTCCAAATTGCTCATTATGCCATCAGACCTTGGCCATGGATAATTGTAGGGCTATCAGCAATTATTTTGTATCCTGATTTAGCTGATGTTAACTTGCGTTTTGGGTATGTGTACGCAATGCGCGATTTTTTGCCTGTTGGACTTAAAGGATTGATGCTTGTTGGATTTTTAGCGGCTTATATGAGTACAATTTCTACCCAACTTAATTTTGGCTCCAGTATTCTTACTAACGATTTTTTTATGTTGCTTGCTAAACAAAAAATCAATCAAAAAGATTTAGTAAATTATGGTCGTATTTTTACCATAGTTATCATGATTTTGTCAATAGTTGTTACTTCTGAAATTAAAACAATTTCGGGCGTTTGGGTTTTTATGATTGAGTGTGGTGCCGGTTTGGGGCTTGTGCTCATTCTTCGTTGGTATTGGTGGCGAATAAATGCTTGGAGTGAATTTACTGCTATGTTTGTTCCATTTATTCTTTATGCTTTTTCAAAATTTGTTTTTAATTTTGAATTTCCAAATTCATTTTTTTTAACCGTGGGAGGAACAACTGTTTCATGGCTTATTGTAACTTTCTTAACTAAACCTACTAACATTCAAGTGTTAACAGAGTTTTATGGTTTGGTTAAACCACAAGGTTGGTGGAAGCCTCTTGGAAATGAACATCATATTTCTGGAAATGTATTTTATCTTTTGGGTGCTTGGCTTACTTCAATTGTTTTTGTTTATTCTATTCTTTTTATGATAGGAAAAATAATATTTGCTGAATGGAACACAGCAACAGTTTTGTTCGGAATTGCCGTTGCTGCTCTTGCAGGTCTTCTGTTTTTTGTAAAAAGGGCAAAAATATTTGAGGACTAATTTTTTGATTTACTATGAATTGCGATAAAAAGAGTACTTAAATGTTTAAAAAATGCAGAAAATTATCCATTCTTTCGTTGTATAATTCATCGTAATCTTGTGCGTCGTTGTTAAGCAAAATCACATCATATTTGTATCTCTCAAATGATTGAATTATAGCCTCAATGTCGTTGGTGAAAACTTTAATAAATATAGTTATTTCTGTAGAAGCTTTATTTTCAATAAATAAGCTTAATAACTTGGAATCGTTTTTTTCAATGATATTTGAAATTTCTGTAGCTGAATAATCATTGTAGTTTAGTGAAAATTTAAGATGATATCCTTGTTCTTTTACGCTTAAAATATTTGAAATTCCTGATAGAATTGATTTTTGGGTTATAATGCCTAAAAATTTCAGATTTTTGTCAACAACAGGAATAATTGATGTGTTGTATAGTTCAAATGCATTTATTACGTCAAACAAATGTTGGTTATAGAACACAAATGCTCGCATAAATTTGTGTTGGTGTGTAATTAAATCAGAGTCTAAAATGTTTAAATCGTAGATATTGCTCATAGAAATTAATCCAAGCACATTTTCTTTGTCTATTACAGCTAAATCCGAAACCATATAATTTTCCATTATATCTATTGCTCTATTACCGTCGTCGGAGGGTAATAAAACCGGAAAATCTTTTGATATTAGATCTAAAGCAAGCATAAAATTTTGGTTTTGACAAATATGAACAAAAAAAAGATAAAAAGAAATGTTTTTTTAAAAAAGATTATCTATCTGTTCAATATTTAAAATATTTACGATAGTTTTATTATCGTAAGTAAATTGGTGCGACTTACAGCTGAAAAGTTTATTTATTAATCCTTCGGCTTCTTGTTGGTTGTTAACGTTGTGAGAGTTAAACGAATATGAATGTAATATTTGCATCGCAATTTCTTCCTGTCCTAAATTTTCAATATCAACCGAAGTTAATTGGCTAATTTTTATTAAGTTTTTAATAAGTTCTGTTGTGTCTTCTACTTTTATATACGGGGGTGTTGCGGTAATATTAAAAGCGGTATCATTAATTTTTTCAAAGATAAATCCAATTTTTTCAAGTTCGGGCTTAAAAAAGTCAAATTCGTTTGCTTCTATTGTCGATAATCTTACCTGAATAGGGTAAATCGTGTCAATCGACATTTTTTGACTTGTTATTTTTTCAATTATTTCTTCGTATTTAATTTGTTTTAAGGCTCGTTTTATGTTAATAAGCATAACGCCGGATTTAACTGGCGTAAGCAAATATTTTTCTTTAAGAATAATGATTTTTTTTGTAGAATGTGCTTGTTCTTCTTGGTGTTGAAAAACGGTATCTCCAAAATGTTGATTGTCTTTGTTTTGTAATATTTTTGAATGAAAACTTAATTCTGTTGTTTTTTTTGTTTCTTCAAAAGGATTGTAGTTTGGATTTGCTCCGGTTGTTGGAATTTTAATTTCGTTCATTTTATCAAACGAAGGCATATTAATAAATTCGGTGTTTTCAAAATCTATTGCAGGTGGTATATCAAAATCGGTAAGTGCTTTTCTAACCGATGCTATGATTATTTGAAAAACGTTGTTTGCGTTGTCAAAATTTATTTCTGTTTTTGTTGGATGTATATTTACGTCAATTCTTGTTGGGTCAATATCAAAATAAAGAAAATAATTTGGTTTTTGGTCTGAAGTTAAAAGTTGTTCGTAAGCCATAGTAACAGCTTTATGAAAATATCCACTTTTCATGTATCGGTTATTAACAAAAAAATACTGTTTTGAGCTGTTTTTAGAAGCAAATTCAGGGTTTCCAACAAATCCGGTTATTTTTATAAATCCGGCGTCTGTATTTATGCTAATTAATTGCTTGTTTAATGACTTGTCAAAAATATTTAAAATTCTTTCTTTCGTGCTTTCAGAATTTAATTTGTGTATAACATTGTCGTTGTGAATAATAGAAAAAGAAATTTGGCTGTGTGCTAAAGCAATTCTGTAACATTCAGTAAGAATGTGATTAAATTCTGTTTTGTCTGATTTTAAAAATTTTCGTCGAGCGGGAATATTAAAAAATAAATTTTTAACCGAAAAATTACTTCCGGTAGAAGTGTTTTCTGATTCTATTTTAGTTAATTTACTGGCTTCAATAACTAATACAGTTCCAATAGTATCATCTTTATGTTTTGTTTTTAATTCAACCGAAGCAACCGCAGCAATTGATGCAAGTGCCTCACCTCTAAATCCTTTTGTGTTAATATTAAATAAATCTTCAGACGATTTTATTTTTGAAGTTGCATGTCGCTCAAAGGCTAATCTGGCATCGTCTTTAGTCATGCCGTTGCCGTTGTCAATTACTTGTATAAGTGTTCTGCCGGCATCTTTTAAATTGATGATTATTTGTGTTGCATTAGCGTCTATAGCATTCTCTACAAGCTCTTTAATTACAGATGCCGGTCGCTGAATTACTTCTCCTGCAGCTATTTGATTGGCTAAAGAATCAGGTAGAATTTGAATTATGTTCGACATAGTTTAGATTTAACTAACAAAAAAATTTGCAATTCTATCAAAAACATCTGTATATAAAAATACATAAACTGAAACGCTAAGAATAACTAAAATGGCTAATAATCGCACCGTAGAGTTTCGGTCGCGTCGGTTTCTGTTAAATCTTGCGGTATCTCTAAAATTTATATCTGCTTTGTAGTTTGTATGAAGTTCTTCTTCTGATTCTTTAATGCCTAATTCGGCTCTGATGTTTTTAAATCGTTTTTCTCTGCTCTCTTTTTTGGGGTCGTAGTAAATTGGTTTATAGTCAAAAACGTAATGGCTTGTTTGTTTGCTGAATAGTCCCATTTGAAATTTTTGTTTTTATTGATAAAATTACTAAATAAATTTTTAAAATAGATGAATTATCTTATTGTGTTTTTAAGTCTATGTGCAAAGATACAAAATGATTTTAATAGTGTTTTAATTTAAGCTTATAATTATTTTAAAAAACATTAATTAAGGTAAAAAAAATTTGTTTTTCTTCTAAAAATCGTATCTTTGAAAATAAAAAAAAAATATGAATTCAACAGCAAAATTTTTGTTAGGATTTGTTGCAGGTGCTTTGGCAGGTGCAACAATAGGTATGCTTTTAGCTCCGGATAGTGGTGAAGATACTAGAAAACTTATTGTAGATAAATTTGATGAGTATGCAAAAAAAGGAAAAGAATTTTATGATTCAAAAACAGCTAAAGCAGAGTAAATTATTAAAATATGCGAAAATTAATTTGGGTTTTCGCATGTTTTTTATCTTTTGTAACTATATCAAATCCCCCTATGAAAGAAAGAACCTTTAAAGATTATTATAAGATTTTCAAAAGAGATATAACTCAATACATTGATTTAAGGTTAGATTATTTGAAACTTGAAGGGATTGAAGTGTTTTCAAATATTTCATCAAAACTAATTACTGTAATTTTTGGACTGTTTTTTGGAGTTATTTTTATTACTTTTTTATTGTTTGCTCTCGCATTTTTTCTCGGCGAAATTCTCGGAGCTAATTATTGGGGTTTTTTAATTGTTTCAGGTATTTTCTTATTATTTGCACTTCTGTTTTTTGTGTTTAGAAAGTTGCTTTTGCAAAATCCTTTAGTAAATGCGTTAACTACCAGTTTGTTTCAAAATAAAGATGAAAAACAAAATAAATATACTAATGAAAAAAAATCATAAAAATTATTATAGCAACATAAAGGGGATTGATGAACTTGCACGTCAAAAAAAAATACTCGAAAAGAAAATTAAAATACGGGAACGGTTGTTAAATAAACATATTAAAGATTTAAATGATGATTTTTCGGGCGATTATTTATACCGACAGTCAATCAAAACTTTAAAGCTAGACAATTCTTTGCTGAATATAATTCCAAGCTTTATTAAAGGAAATATGAATAAAAAAAGCTTTATTATACCTGCCATATCCGGTATAGGTGCTGCTTTAGCCTCAGTTTTTTTATTCAAACCTAAAACTAATCCTCCGGAAACTAAAACTGAAAATTAAAAAAATCCTTCTAAGAAAATCTTAAAAGGATTTTTTTTTAGTCGTTTTCTTCAAGTTTAAATAAATCTTCAAGTTTTACTTTAAAAAATTTTGCAATTTTTAGAGCTAATACAGTTGAAGGAATAAATTTTCCTGTTTCAATTGCATGAATTGTTTGTCTGGAAACGTTAACTTTTTCAGCTAATTCTGCTTGAGTTATTTTCTTTTTGGCTCTTTCTACTCTTATTAAATTTTCCATTTTTATAAGGTGTTTGTTAGTTAGTTTATTGCTTTGTTAGGTATTTACCAAAAAAAGTGCCAAAGTTCAGGCGATTTGACTTGATAAATGTAAAAAGTACTTGTATTCGCTCTAATTAAAGTAGTCTTTTTGTCTAATCTTCTCATTTATAGTAATTTATGTGTAAATCATTTCTATTAATTATTTTTCATTTTTTTTAAATTATTCAAAGTAAATTTTGTGTTGTAATTATTATAATTTTATAGAACGCTTTTTTTATTCTGAATTTTTTTTAATTTTACGAGTTGTAATTTGTAAATTTTATTGCTTTTAGCAATAAAATTAGTTTACAAAATTGAATATAGATGCAATTCACATTTGTAAAGTTGATATTTATTTTTGTAAATTGTGATTTTAAAAAAGTAAAGCAAGATTAACTATGTTAGTAAAAACCTATGGTAGTGCTGTTTTAGGTATTACCGCTACAAAAGTTACTATTGAGACCGAAATTTCGCGGGGCGGAAAGTTTTATCTTGTTGGTTTACCCGACAATGCAGTAAAAGAAAGCCAGCAACGAATGGAGGCTGCTTTGAGAACAAATGGTTTTAGAGTGCCCGGAAAAAGAATTGTTGTGAATATGGCTCCTGCGGATATAAGAAAAGAAGGTGCTGCTTACGACTTGCCTTTGGCTATTTCTGTTTTAGCCGCATCTGATCAAATTAGGGTAGGGGAGGAGATGTTAGAACAATACATGATTATGGGCGAATTGTCGCTTGATGGTAGTTTAAGGCCTATACGGGGTGTTTTGCCTATTGCTCTTAATGCTAAAGATGAGGGATTTAAGGGTTTAATTCTTCCTGCCGAAAATTCTAAAGAAGCTGCAGTTGTTGATGGTTTAGATGTTTATGGTGTAAGTAATATTATTGAACTTGTTGATTTTTTTGAGGGAAGAAGTGATTTAAAACCTGTTGAGGTTGATTTTCAGAATGAATTTTATGTTAAAGTTGAAGAAACTCAACTTGATTTTTCTGATGTTAAAGGTCAGGAAAATGTTAAACGTGCTTTGGAGGTTGCAGCAGCCGGAGGTCATAATATACTAATGATTGGTGCTCCCGGGTCAGGAAAAACTATGCTTGCAAGGCGTATGCCCTCTATTTTGCCTCCAATTTCTTTAGATGAAGCTTTAGAAACTACCAAAATTCATTCGGTTGTTGGCAATGTTAGTTCGGATATGTCATTAATGACAAGCCGCCCTTTTCGTTCACCTCATCATACTATTTCAGATGTGGCATTGGTTGGTGGAGGTACTTATCCTCAACCGGGCGAAATTTCTTTAGCTCACAATGGAATTTTATTTTTAGATGAACTTCCTGAATTTAAACGTACTGTGCTGGAGGTAATGCGTCAACCTTTGGAGGACAGGGTAATAAATATATCAAGAGCAAAATTTTCGGTTCAGTATCCGGCAAGTTTTATGCTTGTTTCGGCAATGAATCCTTGTCCTTGCGGTTATTATAATCACCCCGAAAAAGAATGTGTTTGTTCTATTGGTTCAATAAAAAATTACTTGAACAAAATTTCGGGACCATTGTTGGATAGGGTTGATATTCAGATAGAAGTAATACCTGTGCCGTTTAAAGATTTGGCAAAAGTCAGACCTTCAGAGAGTAGTGTAGATATTCGAAAACGTGTAACAAAAGCACGTGAAATTCAGCAAAATAGGTTTAAAGATTATGAGGGTGTTTATTCTAATTCTCAGATGAATTCTAAAATGATGCAAAAATTTTGTACTGTTGACGATGCCGGAATGGCTTTGTTAAAATCTGCTATTGAAAGAATGGGGCTTTCGGCAAGGGCTTACGATAGAATTTTAAAAGTTTCTCGTTCTATTGCCGATTTAGAAGGTGTTGATGTAATTAAAACATATCATCTTGCCGAGGCTATTCAGTACAGAAGTTTGGACAAAGATTCGTGGGGCGTTAAATAAATGACAAAAAAAATCCGCAGTGTTTTTGCTGCGGATTATGTTGTTATCTTGCTCCAACCAAGGATACAGACGAAATTGTATCTCCCATTCCTACTAAAGTTACAGGATTATCAATTATGATAGTTGGAACTGCAATAATTTCTATCTCATCGTTTGAAAAAATTCCTTCTTCAATAATATTATTTTCGCCAAAAAAATGATTTATTGTTTCGGAAAGAGAACGAAGTTCTTTTAAACCAACGTCTGAAACTTTTTGATTTACAGACCATAAAAGTACATCTTTTGAATTTAGAGCACCGGTTCCGGCTTTTGAGGCTGCAATATTTGCGGCTAATTGCATTCCTTTTCTGTTTTGTAAAGGGGTAATTTTAAACCCTTTTTTCTGCAATGTAACGTATAAACCAAACATGTGAAGCTGCATTCTGTCGCATTTTACGTAATCGTAAACTTTTAACATTCCTTTAAATAAATTGCTGCTTGTTGTTTCTTTGTCGCATATTTTTGCTAAATTTTCTTCGCCTATTATTTCAAGAATTTCTATTAGTTCGCGTTCATTAAACCCAATACTGTGAGCGTCTTTTGCAATATTATCAATTAAATATTTTCTGATGTTTTTGTCTTGAGTAGAAGCTATTTCAAAATGCAGAATGTGTTCGGGATTGTTGTTTTGCCATTGTTTTACATATAGTTTAGAAATGTCTATTTTTTTTGTACCACTTTGATTTTCAGGCAGTTCTGTTTGCAGCATTTGATAACCTGAGAGTATTATGTGTTCAAATTTTGTAGAAGGATCGGACATTTTTTTATGGAATGCTTCGTCAATATGAAGTTTAAAGTTTAACGGGTCGTAAGTAGCAATAAATCTATTTGCTTTTGGGCAAGTTATTGTTGATTCGTTGATTGTAATTTTATCGCCTTTGTTAAATTCTATAATCCAGTGAATTAGAGGAATATCTTTTTTTCTTGAAATACTGTTTGCTTTTTGCAGGTTACCGTTTTCGTCAACATTTATTAAATTTTCCAGATCAAGAAAAGAATTAGATTGTTCTATTGGCGACGAAGCTGTATGAACATAAACCGGATTTACTCCGCAGGCAGCCATAACGTTAGCTACTATTCCGCCTTGTCCACCCATTTGCATTTTGTTGTAACCAATATTTTTATTCAGCCAATTAAAGACGTCGATATTATCAATCAGCCATTCTTCGGCAAAGCCACCTTTAAAGCATTTAATTAGTCCACGAATAACATCTTGATTAGTTTTTATTATTGTTTGTCCATTTTCGAGCAATTGGTTGGTGTTCATTGAAAAATTATTAATAATATCTTCAATTTGTTTGCCGGAAATTTTAATAACGGCATCTATGTTTGCATTAAATGCACTTATTAAACCCTTGGTTTGAGCCATTTTATTTAATTGTTCTTGTGCTGAACTATAGTGTTCAAACCATAATTCTTTTAATTGCTCGTTATTCATTTTATTTGAAATTTAACGTTAAAAACTTCGACAAAAATATGAAAAAAAAGTTTTATACGAAAAAACCGTCATATTATATTAATGTGACGGTTTTTATGTGTATCCGGCTTTGTATGTTAGCTAACTAAAATGCTTACTTTGTTGTTTTTTACTTCAATAAATCCTTTGTTGATGTCAAAAAATCTTTCTTTACCTTCTTTAGTAATAACTTTAATTTTTCCGGCTTCAAGCGATGAAATTATTGGAACGTGATTATTTAAAACCTCAAAACTTCCTTTAGTTCCGGGAACTTTTACTAAATAAATTTCGCCCGAAAATAAAGTTTGATTTGGAGAAATAAGTTCTAAAGTCATAATTTATTATTTGTAAGTGAAATAATTTAATATTAGTTTTGTTCGGCTATCATTTTATCTCCTTTAGCAATTGCAGCATCAATAGTACCAACCATATAAAATGCGTCTTCGGGATATTTATCTAATTCGCCGTTCATAATCATATTAAAACCTTTAATTGTATCTTCGATTGATACCAAAACTCCTTCCATTCCGGTAAAAGCTTCGGCAACGTGGAAAGGTTGCGATAAGAATTTTTGAACTCTACGAGCGCGATGAACAACCAATTTATCGTCTTCCGAAAGTTCTTCCATACCCAAAATAGCAATAATATCTTGTAATTCTTTGTATCTTTGGAGTAATGATTTAACATCTTGTGCACATTTGTAATGTTCTTCGCCAACTATATCAGCAGATAAAATTCTTGAAGTAGAATCAAGAGGGTCAACTGCAGGATAAATACCAAGTTCGGAAATTTTACGGCTTAATACTGTTGTTGCATCTAAGTGAGCAAAAGTTGTAGCCGGTGCAGGGTCTGTAAGGTCATCTGCGGGCACGTAAATTGCTTGTACAGAAGTAATTGAGCCGTGTTTGGTTGAAGTAATACGTTCTTGTAGTTCACCCATTTCAGATGATAGAGTAGGTTGGTAACCTACGGCAGAGGGCATTCTACCAAGAAGAGCTGACACTTCAGAACCTGCTTGAGTAAAACGGAAAATGTTATCAATAAAAAGAAGAATATCATTTCCTTTACCGCTATTTTTGTCGCCATCTCTAAAGTATTCAGCAACTGCAAGAGCCGATAATGCAACACGAGCACGAGCTCCGGGAGGTTCGTTCATTTGTCCGAACACCATTGTTAATTGAGATTTAGTTAATTGATCTTTGTCAACTTTAGATAAATCCCAACCACCTGCTTCCATTGATTTCATAAATTCGTCGCCATATTTTACCAAACCAGCTTCAAGCATTTCTCTAAGCAAATCGTTGCCTTCGCGGGTTCTTTCGCCAACTCCGGCAAAAACAGAAAAACCTTTGTATGCTTTTGCAATATTGTTTATTAGTTCTTGAATAAGTACGGTTTTACCAACTCCGGCTCCACCAAACAACCCAATTTTACCACCTTTTGCATAAGGTTCAATAAGGTCGATTACTTTAATTCCTGTGTATAATACTTCAGATTCTGTAGATAAATCTTCGTATGCAGGAGCGGCTGTATGAATAGGATAAACTTTACTTCGGTCTAAATCGCCAATTCCATCGATAGCATTACCAACAACGTTCATTAGTCGTCCATTAATGTGTTCGCCAACAGGCATTGCAATAGGGTGTCCGGTAGCTACAACTTCCATTCCGCGTTTCAATCCGTCGGAAGAATCCATTGCTACGGTACGAACAGTATTTTCGCCAATGTGTTGTTGTACTTCAATAATTATTTTTTCGCCGTTAGGACGAGTTATTTCTAATGCATCATATATTTGTGGCAAAGATTCTGCATTTTCAAAGCTAACATCGATAACTGGACCGATAATTTGAACAATTTCTCCGGTATGTTTTATCATTATCAAAGAGTTTAAAATAATTTTCGGACAAAAGTAATATTTTTTGTTTAATTACAAGAAGTCTTTTAAAAAAAAATGGACTTTTTTGTATGGTTTGGTGTGTTTTATTTTTCTCGTTTTATTATGTATTCGGCAAATTCGTATAATTGTTCTTTTTTACTTGAACTTATTCCTTTCAGGTTTTCTATGTTTTTTTGAGCACTTTCGTATAGTATTTTAATTTTTTCTTTTGTTATTTCAGGAATTTGAAGTTTAAAAAAAATGTTTTTAACTTCTTCTATTTTTGCTTGTTCGTCTTTTGTTTCTGCGGTGTAAAGTTGTTTTAGTTTTTCTTTATCTGTTTTTTCGGCCATGCTTAGAGCATTGATAAGTAAAAAAGTTTTTTTGTTTGTTATAATGTCGTTTCCGATTTTTTTGCCAAACGTTTTTAATTCACCAAAAGAGTCAAAATAGTCGTCTTGTATTTGAAAAGCAAGCCCTATATTTATACCAAAATCGTAAATGTTTTTTATGTCGTTTTCAGATGCATCAGAAATAATTGCACCCAGAGATAGAGATGCGGCTAATAAAACAGCTGTTTTTAGTTTTATCATTTGCATATATTTTTCTAGAGAAACATTTAGAGTAGTTTCAAAATCCATGTCAAGTTGTTGACCTTCACATACTTGTAGAGCTGTTTTGTTAATCATCTCAATAACAGGTTTTATTTTATGAGAGGGCAGCTCAATAAGTTTTTGATAAACAAGAATCATCATTGCATCGCCCGATAAAATAGCCTGATTTACACTCCATTTGGCATGAACTGTTGGGCGATTTCGGCGAACAAATGAATTGTCCATAACATCGTCGTGCAAAAGAGTAAAATTGTGGAACATTTCAACGGCAAAAGCCGGAATTAGTGCTTCCTTTAAATTTCCTTCGAATATGTCGGTAGATAAAAGTACCGAAACCGGACGGATTTTTTTACCTCCTTCTAAAGAGTATGTTATAGGGTCGTATAATTTTTTAATTTCCGGATTATATCCTGAAAATATTTCATTGAAATTATCAATTATTAGTTGTTGGTATATTTTTAGTCGTTGCATAATTTAATGATTGTTTTTCAATTTATATTTTTCGAGTTGAAAAGTTATTTTTGGGTTAAAAGAGCATTCCAACCTTGGGCTGTTATTTGTACAGGTGTTCCGTCAACAGCAATTAGGTCAATTTCGTCTAATTTATCGGTAATTTCACCAATGATTGTTATCTGATTGTTGTCTTTTAATTTGTTCGCATCGTTAGGATTAAGAGTAAAAAGAAGTTCGTAATCTTCGCCTCCGTTCATAGCAACAGTTGCCGGAATTAAGTTCATTTCGTTTGCTGCGTTGTATGTTTGTTTGTCTATTGGAAGCTGGTCTTCGTAAATTTTTGCTCCACATTTTGATTGATTACAAATATGCAGTATTTCAGAAGATAAACCGTCGGAAATATCCATCATTGAAGTAGGTAAAATATCCCATTTATGAAAATATTCAACAATATCTCTGCGAGCTTCAGGACGTAATTGGCGATGTAAAATGTATTCTTTTTCAGACCAATCGGGGTTGGTATTAGTTTCTATAGCTATTTTTTTTTCTCTCTCAAGAATATGTAAACCCATGTATGCAGCACCTAAATTACCCGAAACGCAAATAATATCGCCTGATTTTGCTCCGTTTCGGTAAGTTATTCTCTCTTTTTTTGCTTTGCCAACTGCAGTAATGCTAATCATCATTCCCATTTTTGATGAAGTTGTGTCGCCGCCAATTAAGTCAACATTATAGGCTTCGCAAGCTTCGTAAATACCTGTGTATAATTCTTCTAAAGCTTCATAAGAAAATCTATTTGAAACAGCAATCGAAACTAAAATTTGTTCTGGTATTGCGTTCATTGAATAAATATCAGATAAATTAACAACAACAGCTTTGTATCCCACATATTTTAGAGGAGCATACGATAAATCAAAATGTATGCCTTCAATTAATAAGTCGTTTGATATAACTGTTTGAAAATCTTCGGCATATTTAATTATTGCTGCGTCGTCGCCTATACTTTTTTTTGTGCTGCTGTTAACTGTTTTATTGTTTGCTGTTAACTTGTCGATTATCATAAATTCGCCAAGTTCTGATAATTGTGTCAATTTATTTTTTTCGTTCATTTGTCAAAATTTTTACCTTTGTATCGAAATTAAATATTCCAAATATTAGAGCATGTATTTTAACTCAAATATTATTTTTTTTAAGTTTTTTTACTTTTTTCTTTTGAATATTTCTATTTTTTTCGCTTGATTATTGTTATTGTTTTTAAAACTTTTTATATGAAAATTTTTGCAAAAGTAAGTATAATTATTTTAATGCTTACATTTTTAACAGGATGTTATAAACAAGTTGATTTTGTAGGTTTAAAATCAGCTTCGGTTTCAAATACTAATACCAATGGAAACATATTGCTATTTGTTGAAGTAGATAACCCGAATTTTTATCCTATTAAAATAGTTGAGAGCGATATAGATGTTTATGTTGATAATACACATTTAGGAAAAATAAAAGGAATTCATAAAATTAAAATTCCATCAAAAGGTCCTTCTATTGTAGAAATCCCTGTTAAAGTTAATATTGCTGATATTATTTTTAATGTAGGTAATATTTTTGATTTGGTTAAGAATCAACAAACAGAGTTAAGAATTTCGGGCACAATAACAGCAAAAGCACTTTTTATTAAAAAAACAATTCAGATAGATGAAGTATCTGAAATTTCATTGTAAAATTATTTGATTACTTATAAAACACTTTTAAAAATGAATAAATTAATATTGGTTTTAATTTTTATTATTGTAAATTTGTCGATGTTTGCACAAGATCAAACAAAAAATTTCAGCGAATTATTTTATTTACAAGATACATTAGGTAACACAATAGCCAATAATGGAGGAGATGTTACAATTTTTCAAGATGCAAGACTTGAACAACTAATGTACAATTATTCAAAAGCATTTAAACGTCAACCCCAAAAAACATGGCGTGTGCAAATATATTTTGGAACCGGTCGTAACGGACGTGCTTCTGCTCAATCTATTAGAAATAATTTTGAGGTAGATCATCCCGGAGTTCCGACATATTTAATTTTTGAGGAGCCATACTTTAAAGTAAGGGTAGGTGATTTTGATAATAAAATTGATGCTGAAAGATTAAAAATGCAGCTTATAGAGGATTATTCACAATTGTTTATAGTTGAAGATACTGATTAAATTATGAGAAAAATATTTTTTATTTTATTTTTTATTTTATTAAATTATTTGAGTTTTTCTCAGCAAGATACAATCGAAAATTGTTTGCTTTGGGAAATTTCAGGAAATGGGCTTTCTGAATCGTCTTATATATATGGAACAGTGCATATTATACCTGCCGATAAATTTTTCTTTTTTGATGAATGGATTGAGAGCCTCGAAAAATGCAAATATCTTATTCTTGAAGTTGATTTGAAGATAGGTTTTTTTAAACAATTATCACTTCTGAAACAAATGAAAATGCCCAATGATTCTGTGCTTTCTGATTATATGATGGCAGATGAGTTTGATGCGTATAGGTCGTATATGATTGATAGCCTTAAAGTTAGTAGTGCAAAATATAATATGACATTAATTTATAAACCGTTTTTTACTTACTCCTTGTTGCTTGATGAGGTTATTCCCGGACAAAAAATATTTTACGAAAAATATTTGACAAATTTAGCTAAGGATAATAAAATGAAAATTATTGGTTTAGAGACTATTGATTTTCAGATGAATTTAGTAAATGATATTTCTGTGGCAAATCAAATACCTATGTTCTTGTTTGATTTTAGCAAAAAAGTTCAAACAGATTTTAAAAAAGAATATTTTAAATTGCTTGATTTGTACGCTACCCAAAATTTAACAGAAATAAATAATCTTGAACAAGAAGCGGATTCATATCCTTCTTTTTATCAAGATTTTATAATAAACCGAAATGCAAATTGGATTCCGATTATAGAAAAATACATGCTAAATAAACCTTCTTTTATTGCCGTTGGTGCAGCTCATTTGCCCGGCGAATATGGAGTTTTAAAACTTCTTGAAAATAAAGGATATATTGTGAAACCGGTTTGTTCAAACTTAAATTAAAATGGCTAAAAAATTTGATGCTAAAAAAAACTTTCAAAAAAGTTTAAATGATATTGGATATGTTCCATTAAAAAAAGCTACAGACGATACATTCAAAAGAATAGGTTTTAAATCGGGCTTAGAAGTTCATCAACAGCTTAAAACCGAAAAAAAATTGTTTTGTAATTGTCCTTCGGGTATTTTTCACGAGGATTATGATTTTGATGCCGAAATAATTAGGCACATGCGTCCAACTCTTAGTGAGCTTGGTGAATATGATGGAACTGCTTTGATGGAATTTAAAACCAGAAAAAATATTACTTATCGACTACATAACGACACAACTTGCACTTACGAAATTGACGATACTCCTCCATTTCCTATTAATAAACAAGCACTTGAAGTTGCACTTGAAATTTCATTGTTGTCAAAGTTAAACATTGTTGGCGAGGTGCATATTACTCGTAAACAATATCTTGATGGCAGTATTCCAACAGGTTTTCAACGTACAGCAATTTTGGGCGTTGAAGGCGAAATTCCTCTTAAAAATAAAAAAGTTCGTTTAATTCAGCTTAGTATCGAGGAAGATGCATGTCGCGAAATTTCTGATATTGGACATAACCGAATTTATAAAACCGACAGATTAGGAACTCCGCTCATTGAAACTGTTACTTATCCCGAACTTTTTACGCCCTATGAACTTGCAGAAGCTGCTCAAGTTATTAGATTTTTGAATAGATCTACCGGAAAAGTTAGTATTGGTCCGGGTAGTGGCCGTGAAGATGTAAACGTTAGTTGCAAAGGCGGAACACGTGTTGAAATTAAAGGTGTTTCGTATATTAAAGCAATTCCTGTACTGTCTTATATTGAGGCTTTTAGACAATTTGCATTGCTACATTTAAGAGATGAAGTTTTACTAAAACAAGTTTCGGATATTAAAAATTGGAAAATTTCGCATAAAGAAATTGATTACAGAAGTTTTGATTTTAGTTATGCCCCGCTTAAAAATGCAGCTTTAGACAATAAAAAAATTATTGCCGTAAATTTACCTGATTTTCAGGGAGCTTTATCTCATTTTACACAGCCAAAAAAACCTTTTGCTGATGAAATTAAAGGACGTTTAAAAGTAATAGCATGTTTGGAACGTCCAAATATGATTACTTCGGAGGAATTTGAAATTCCTTATGATAATTATATTGTTGATTTTGAGAAGATTAAACAATTGTTAGATGCAAAAAATAACGATGCTCAGATTTTGTTTTGGGCTGATAATGAAGATGTTAAAACTGCATTAGAAGTGATTGAAGAAAGATGTAAAATGGCTTTAGAAGGAATTCCTCAAGAAACCAGAAAATCACTTGTTGACGGAACTACTATTTTTGAACGTGTATTACCCGGAGCCGATAGAATGTACCCCGACACAGATTCTGCACCAATTCCGCTTGCTAATGATTATATTGAAAAATTGAAAAATAATTTACCTCCGTTTATTGAATATCGTTACGAACAGTTGACAAAATGGGAGGCACCGGAAGATACTTATCATTACATATTAAGAAATAATTTGAATGATATTATCGAAAAAATTATTGTATTGGGATTTAATCCAAAATTTGTTGCTTCATTTTTTGGACATTACGTTAAACATACTGAGGGAAAATACAAAAAACACGTTGAATTTACTTATTCTATTATTTACGGAATGTTTAAGTATCTTAAAATGAATAATATAGATGCTGAAATTTCAAAATTGATGTTTCCTATAATTTACAAACACCCAAGCATGGAATTTGATTCAATTTTAAATACATTAAAATTTAAGAAACGCTCTAAAAGTGAATTGCTTGCACCTATAGATTTTTTAATTGAAAAATTCACAGAAATTAATAAAAAATCTAATAATAATGATTTGGAAAAATGGGTGATGGGGCAAATGCACTCTATGGCACTTGGAAACATAAGACTGTCGGAACTTTATAAGGAGGTTGTAGAAAAAAAGAAAGAAAAATTAGAGCTTAAATAATTACCATTTTGATGTTTTTTTTTCCGAAAGCCATTTTTGAGCTTCAATTTCAGAATTAAAAAATCTTTTGTTAATATCGGCTCCTGCATCTTCAGAAATTGTTTGATTTACAGTTATTTCTGTTTCAATATTATTGCTAATTATAAATGCAGTTTTACTTACTTTAGTTTCGATAATAGTTTTGTTTACGGTTTGGTTTACCCATTTTTGTACATTAGGGCTAACTAAAAAATTTAAGTCTTGCATGTTAATGAGTAAAATTTTTGGCAAAAATTCTTTAATAGCTAATTTTAGATGATTCATTTCTCTTTTAAAAATATCATCATTCATATTTTTAGTTCTGTTTTTCCATTTTTGAACCAATAATTTTTTTTCAGAATTGGCGTAAAGATTTGAGAAATTACTTGAATATATTTCCATGTTCTAAATTTTTTATAAATTTACAAAATTAAACCTTTAAAAGCCAACTAAAATGAAATATTTTTTAACTTTAATTTTTGTTGTATTTACTGCTGTTTTATATGCTCAACAAGTAAAATTTGATGATTATTTTACAAATCAAACACTTAGATTAGACTATATTCATGCCGGAAACAGCGATACAGCTATAGTTTACTTTGAACAACTAAAAAAAGAACCATTTTGGGGTGGTTCGCACGTAAATCTTGTTGATAAATTTAATTACGGCGAATATAAGGTTTTAGTTTACGATGTTGAAACTAATGGTTTATTATATTCAAGATGCTATTCAACTCTTTTTCACGAATGGCAGGCTACGCCCGAAGCCGATGAGATAAATAGAAGTTTTTACGAAAGTGTTGTTGTTCCTTTTCCTAAAAAAGAAATAAAAATTGTAATACAAGAGCGAGATAACAGAAACACTTTTTTAGATATTTTTGAGATGGAAGTTTCGCCTTATAATATGTTTATAAAGAGAGATTTAGTGTATGACTTTGAAACTTATACTTTAATAGATAACGGAGATCCTGCTAAAAAAGTTGACATTGTTTTTTTAGCTGAAGGATATACATTAACTGAAGTAAACAAATATAAAAGAGATGTTCAAAAATATGTTAATCAACTGTTTAAATATGAGCCATTTAAAAGCAATAAAAATAAATTTAATATCCATGTAATAGTTTCCATTTCTGAAGAAAGCGGTACTGATATTCCGGGCGATAGCATTTGGAAAAATACAATACTTAGTTCAAACTTTTACACTTTTGGAACAGAAAGATATTTAACAACTCAGGATTTTAAAACTGTAAGAGACGTAGCGGCTTTGGCTCCTTATGATCAAATTTATATACTTACTAATACCGATAAATACGGAGGCGGAGGAATTTATAATTTTTATAACTTGTGCGTTTCAGATCATCAAGCTGCACCGGCAGTTTTTGTTCATGAATTTGGACACGGTTTTGGCGGATTAGCCGATGAATACTGGACTTCTGATGTTGCCGTTGACGATTATTACCCCACAGACATTGAACCCGCAGATCCAAATATCACTACTATGGTAGATTTTAATTCAAAATGGGCAGATATGGTAGATGCAAATACTCCAGTTCCTACTCCTGCAAATCAACAATATATTTCAACTGTTGGCGTTTTTGAAGGAGGCGGTTATGTTGAAAAAGGAGTGTTTCGTCCTCAACAAAATTGTATTATGAGATCGCTTTCTTATCCCTTTTGTAAAGTATGCCAGAGAGCTATACAACAAATGATCGACTTTTATAGCGAGTAATTTTGATATAATAAGTTTTTATACTTATTATTGCACCTCGAAAAGAAATATTTTTTTTACTCCAAACAATTAATATTAATATTAAATTACTGATAATATAGTGTTGTTTTTTTTGTTTTTGTGATTAATAAGATAGAAACTAATTTAATGCTGAAATTTTTAAGAAGACCATATCCTTTTAATTCTGACCCTATACATAATGCGAAAATAATTTTTTTTATTAGCGTTATATTTGGTTTATTCTTGTTTTTTTTTCAACCTTTTAATATTGACGCCCTTCCGGTAAAAAGTAAACTTTCAATTAGTTTGCTTGTTTCAATTATTACTTTTGCTATATTAAGTTTTAATTTATTAGTCCTTCCGTCTTATTTAACCGGAATTTTCAGAAATGATAAATGGAATATTTTTAAGGAAATTATTTGGAATACATGGTTGCTTTCGTTGTTGGCTATAGGTTATTTTTTTTACTTTAAATTTACAAATGTTGCTTCTTTTGATGGCATTGAGTTTGCTAAGATTATTTTAATTGGCATTATACCTATAACAATTTTAGTCTTTTTAAATCAAAATAGGTTGTTAAAGCTTAATTTAAGTGATGCTGTTGAGCTAAACAAAAAAATTTTATCTAAAATAAATTCTGAAAATAAAATAGTTGTTTTTGAATCTGAATATAAAAATGATACAATTTCATTAATTGTTACTTCTATAATAGCAATTAAATCAGCAGGAAATTACATTGAAATTTACTGGAAAGAAAAAACTAAAACAAATAAAAATCTTGTTAGAATGAAAATGCAAGAAGCAGAAGATTTATTGTTCAATTATAACTTCTTTTTTAGATGCCACCGTACATTTTTAATTAACACAAATTTTATTGATAATGCTGAAGGGAATTCGTTAGGATTAAAATTAAATATGGTAAATATTGATTTTCAAATTCCAGTTTCCAGACCTTATGTTGCCAAATTAAAAGAAATAATTTAGATTTTATTGCTTAATTTCGTCCCTAAAATTAAAATAATACATTAGTCTTAATTTGTTGATAATAAGAGTTTTAAACTTTGCAATTTATCCCTAATTTTAAAATATAAAACACAAGTTTGTTTTTTCATACCTTAAACAACTAAAATAATTTAGGTTTTAGTATTTTTGTGCTAATTAAATTAAAATTTTTAAATAACTTTTGAAAATAATAGAAATGAAAGCAATACAAATTGGCGATTTGCATGTACCTGTACCAATAATTCAGGGCGGAATGGGAGTAGCAGTTTCATTGTCCGGATTAGCTTCGGCAGTTGCAAATCAAGGAGGAATTGGTGTGATATCGGCGGTAGGTATTGGTATGTATCACCTTGATAAAAGTAAAGGAGAAAAATACAGTAAAAGATTAAATTTAGAAGGTTTTAGAAAAGAAATACGTAAAGCAAGATTGTTGTCTCCAAATGGAATTATTGGTGCTAATATAATGTTGGCTGTTACAGACTTTGATGAGTTATTTAAAGTAGCACTTGATGAAGAATTAGACATAGTTTTTGTTGGTGCCGGATTGTTTTTAAAAATACCTTCTACTGTTACATTTGATGAATTTGTTAATAGTAAAACTAAAATAGCACCTAAAATATCATCGGCTCGGGCTGCAAAATTAACTCTTAAAGTTTGGGCAGAAAAATTTCATCGTTTACCCGATGCTCTTGTTATCGAAGGATCAAAAGCAGGAGGTCATTTAGGCTTTAAAAGAGAAGACTTAGATAATACTCCTCAACCTTTGTTTGAGATAATAAAAGAAACAAAAGCTGTTTTGAAACCTTTTGAAGATGAATTTGGGGTAAAAATTCCAATCATAGCAGGAGGAGGAGTTTATAGCGGCGAAGATATATATGAAACAATTAATGCAGGTGCCGACGCAGTTAAAATGGGTACCCGATTTGTAACTTCTGACGAATGCGATGCAGATATTAGATTTAAAGAGCAGTATATTACGGCTAAAGAAGAAGATGTTGTGTTAATTAATAGTCCTGTTGGCCTTCCGGGCAGAGTTATTGATGGTGAATTTGTTCAAAGTGTTTTGGCTGGGGATACTAAACCTGTAAAATGTGCTTGGAAGTGTTTAAAAACTTGCAATTATAAAACCGTACCTTATTGTATTGCCGAAGTTCTTTTTAATGCAGCAAGCGGTGATTTTGATAATGGTTTTGCTTTTGCCGGAACAAATGCTTATAAAGCTACCAAAATTCAATCGGTTAAAGAAATTTTTGAAGAATTGAATGATCAATTTTTTAAAGCAAGTGTAGCCGAAAAAAAAAATATAAATAACAATGTTTTAGCTTAATTTTTATTTATTTGCATATAAATATAAGTCTCTTATTTGTTTTAAGAGACTTTTTTTGTCTTTAGTATTTAAGAGTTTTTTCAAATTCAAATAATTCACCAGTATTTGTTTTGTGGGCAATATCACCGGAATATGCACTTACACACAAATTTTATTCACATCCACTTCATTTGTAATTTCAATAGTAGGAGGCGAATTTTTCAAACAACTATTACAAGAAAATAATAGTGCAGAGCTGAATAAAAATAATAAAATTTTTG
>JAFGXO010000222.1 GCA_016936595.1 Bacteroidales bacterium
GATATGGGAATATGGATTTTAAACCTTAATTTTTTAAGATGGAATATATACGCTCAAGCAGGTTATATGCCAAAAGTACAATCAGATTCTTTGAAAAATTACATCAATTTAAGCACTGACGAACATCTGAAAAATTACAAAAACGGCATGGGCTGGTCTGTTGGATCTGACTTTAATTTTAAATTCTTCGGAAACCTTTTAAAAATTAATTATCGTGCAGAAAGATTTTGGCATTCTGATTATTACATTCCTCGTTTTTACAGCTTTGCCTACGAACTAAATAAAGATGCCTCAATTATGCACTTAGCCCACTCTAAGGCAGATCAAGGAATATATTTTAAAATAGGAGCTTCGGTTCTTGATAAAGTTATTCTTCATGCAAATATTATTTTTCCGGATAAAATAGACGATACCCACCCTGCTGAAATGTATTTTGGCATGGATTTATCCGGCATAGTTGAAAAACTAACGCTATATACATCTTTGTATCAAGCTGATATTAATGATATTGCTGATATTGGAAAATTTACCGACAATACTCTTTTTGAAACTTTAATTGCCTGGGAAATTTACAAAGCACCTGTTATAGGCTTACAATTTACTACTGGAGTTGATTTTAAATGGACTTATGCTTTTGTTGCCGATCAAAACTTTGAAGCAACGCATTTTATTTCTCCTTTTGTAAAAATAAATATTCCTTTAAAAAATGACAACAACAATCAAACAGGAACTCACTAAACTATAATTACTTACAATTATTAAAAACAGCCTTAATTATATAAGGTTGTTTTTTTTTGGAAGTTTATTTACCTTCGCAAAAAAAAATGACACGATTAAGCGTTAACATTAACAAAATAGCTACACTAAGAAATGCAAGAGGAGGAAACACTCCCGATGTTGTATTAGCAGCAAAAAATGCCGAAAAATACGGAGCTCAAGGAATTACCGTGCACCCCCGCCCCGACGAACGACACATAAAATACAGCGATGTTTATGAGCTTAAAAAAATAGTTACTACAGAATTTAACATTGAAGGTTACCCAAACAAAAACTTCATTGATTTAGTTTGCAAAATAAAACCCGATCAGGTTACTCTGGTTCCCGACCCTCCCGAAGCAATTACATCAAACGCAGGTTGGGATACAAAAAAACACCTGATATTTTTACAAGAAATTACATCAGAACTAAAAAAAAACAACATTAGACCATCTATTTTTGTTGACACTAATTTAACAAACATAAAATATGCCGCTCAAACAGGCACAACAAGAATAGAACTATATACTGAACCTTATGCTGCAAATTTTTTGTCAGATAAACAAAAAGCTGTTAATGAATTTGTTATAGCTGCTAACTTAGCCAATAAATTTAACTTAGAAATAAACGCCGGACACGACTTAGATTTGCAAAATTTAAACTTTTTTATAAAAAATATTCCTTTTATTAAAGAAGTTTCTATTGGGCACGCACTTATTTCCGATGCAATTTATTATGGATTTGAAAACACTATTCAAATGTATTTAAAACAACTTGAAATATAAAATGCCCGACGACAGTTACAAAACAATTAAAACAAATAGCGAAGGATTTTTTAAAGACAAACAAAGCAAATTTTATTCTTTTGCATATCATGTAAATGATGAAGAAGAAATTAAAGAAATCCAAAAATCACTACGCAAAAAATTTCATGACGCCAAACATCATGTGTATGCATTTGTGATTGGTGAAAACTGCGAAATATATAGATACAGCGACGATGGAGAACCTTCTAATTCATCAGGACCACCAATTTATAACACAATAAAATCTTTTGAGCTGACAAATATTTTGGTGGTTGTTGTCAGGTATTTTGGAGGGAAAAAGCTTGGAATACCCGGACTAATAAACGCCTATAAATCAGCAACCGAAGATGCAATAAATAATGCACAAATAATTGAAAAAACTTCTGATGTAACACTTGAATTAACTTTCGCCTATTCTCTAATGAATAAAGTAATGTATATTTTTGATAAAACCGGAGCAAATATTTTAGAACAAACCTTTACAACAGATTGTAAAATAATTGCAAATATCAGAAAAGGAAAAAAAGATGAACTTGTTGAAAAACTAAATAAAAATGGAGTAAATATTAAAATTTACTCCAAAAAATAACCTCTTATTTATTTAAAAAATTTTAGATAATTCCGTCACAAAATCCGGCATAAAATCATTCTCCAAACCAATTATTTTAACTTTTTCATTTAATTTAATTTCCGCAATTTTTTCAAGAAACTCTTGTTGCGAAAAATCAGTATCAGCATAAAAAGAACAAATTATTGATTTAAAATTTTGACTTAAATTTAAAGTTTTTTGTTCACATTCCTTTTCAGTAACGTTAAATCTATATCCTACTGCAACAAAATTCAAAGAAGAAAAATCTTTAATAAATTCAGGAGTATTGATTACTTTTTCCAAGTCAAAATTACTAAGAACTAAAATTACATCACCAATTTTTTTACGTCTGTGCATTAATTTATTATAAGCAGTAAGCCCGGCTAATAAACTAACTTCATTTTTAATATCATTAAAAAAAACCAAATCAACCCTGCCGGCATATAAAGCCTTGATTTGTTCAGAAAACACAGATTCAGCTAAATTAAAATCAGTTTCGGGAACAACATTAGATAAAGCTCCGGCTGCAAATCGGGGTTTATCCCAAGTTATTGAGCTATACTTTGTAACGATGTTTCTTGCAAGTTTGGCACTCGACAAATTCAACTCATAAGTAAAATCTTCCAAAGAATATTTTACAAGAGATAATCTATTACTATTAAGAGAATTAGTTGCTATTATATCAACACCTGATTTAAGGTATCTCTCGTGAATTTCACTTATTATTTCAGGTTTACTTAAAGATAAAACATCACAAAATTCAAATAAATTTTCGGAAGTCTCCTTAAACCTATCTCCCCTAAAATCACGTTCTTTCAAAGAATATTTATTTAATAAACCGAATTTATTCCCTTCTAAAATCAACTTTTTCCCGCCATCTAATATTTGCGATATACCATTTTTCATTTTTATTTTTTTTATTTTAAGAGCAAATATTTTGCCAAAAAACAAATAGAGAAAATAAAAAAAGTGTATTAAAAAATAAAATTTTAAATACACTTCTTTTAAAAATTTGAACAACAAGTTTATGGCTCAAGTCGACCATACATTCTTGGGAAAGGTATTGTTTCTCTAATATGCTTAGTGTTTGTAATCCACGACACAAATCTTTCTAAACCTAAACCAAAACCTGAGTGCGGAACCGAGCCGTAATCCCTCAAATCCAAATACCATTTAAAAACGTCTTCAGGCAGTTTATGTTCCCTAATTCTGCCTAAAAGAATATCATAATCGGTTTCTCTTTCTGAACCGCCAACAATTTCACCAAAACCTTCGGGAGCAAGCACGTCAACGCCTTTAACCAAATCAGGATTTTCATCATCGCGTTTCATATAAAAAGCTTTTATATCCTTAGGCCAGTTATAAACCATAATTGGAAGAGAAAACATTCGAGTTAAAACAGTTTCGTCGGAGCCGCCAAAATCTTCGCCGTATTTAAAATTTTGAGCTGATTTTATCCATTCAGGAATATGTGATGCTTTTTCTTGTAAATCAATCAAGTCGTTTTTTAGTATATCAATTTTATTTTGAATAAAATTTCGTTTCTTTTGTTTTAAAGTTTCGTCAGATAAAATTTCTTCGCGTTCGACAATATCATTATTTACTTGTTCTATTTGCTCGGTGATAGCTTTTAAATCTTTGTTTAACAAATCAATAGATGTTATTCCGTTTATTTCTTTTACTCCATTTAACACTTTAACTGCATCGTCATAAGAAATACGAGGAAAATCTGTTTCTACAACTTTTTGCAAAAATTGCACATCTCTTTCTAAAACTTCCAATTCAGACGAACAACGAGTAATAACTTCACTAACAACCGATTTAATAAATCTTTCAATAAGATTCATATTCATTTCATTGTCATAAAAAGCCATTTCGGGTTCAATCATCCAAAATTCTGAAAGATGGCGACGAGTTTTTGATTTTTCGGCTCTAAAAGTGGGACCAAAAGTGTATATTTTACCCATTGCCATAGCCATTGCTTCGCCGTATAATTGCCCCGATTGGGAAAGATAAGCAGGGCGATCATAAAATTCCGTTTCAAAAAGAGTAGTTGAACCTTCGGCAGCATTTCCTGTAAACAAAGGTGCATCCATTTGCATAAAACCCTCATTTTGAAAAAAGTTATGAATAGCATAAATAATTGAATTTCTAACTCTCATAATTGCCCACTGACGTTTGCTACGCAACCATAAATGACGATTATCCATTAAAAACTGAACACCATGACTTTTATTTGTAATTGGGTAATTATTAGTTAAGTTTATGATTTTCAGATTATTAACGTGAAGTTCCAAACCTCCTATTTGGCGTTCATCTTTAATAACTTTTCCGGTTATTTCTACCGAACTTTCTTGCGATAAAGTTTTTGATAATTCGTAAACTTCTGAACCAACATTATTTTCATCTACAATACATTGTAAAAAACCGGTTCCATCACGAAAGACAATAAACTCAATGCCTTTACTGCTGCGGCTGTTTATTACCCAGCCCTTTAAACTCACCTCTTGGTCGATGTGTGAGTGCAAATCTGAAATGTAATACATAATTTAAATGTTTAAAATTTTAATTACCCTTAGCTTGCAAAAATACGTATTTTAATATAACTTTACTAAAAAAAATCTAAAATGAAAAAAATACTGCTATTATCGACAATATTACTTGCTTTTTTTAACGCAAAACCACAAGCTTTTAATAAATTTCTAAATGAATACCACGATTTTTCTTCTAATTATTATTTTGAAAAAATATTTGTTCATTCAAACAAAGACAATTACAACGGAAACGATTCTATTTTTCTGAAAATTTATGTTTGGGATTCAAAAAACAATAAACCCTCCAAAATAGAACAAATAATTTTTGTTGAACTTATAAATAATAACAATAAAATCATTACTCACAGAAAATTTCTTTCAAAAAACGGAGTAGTTTCGGGAGTAATTAATTTTTCTGACACACTTTTTGAAGGAAATTATCAATTAAGAGCCTACACAAATTCTATGAAAAATTTTGAATCCGAATATTTTTTCACTAAAAATATATACTTAAAAACCAACAATATTAAATTCTCAAATACTTATTTTCGAGCAGCAAAAAAATTAAAAAAAAAGAACAAAACACCTCTTTTAAATTTCTGCATTTATGATGATGTATTAATTCCGAACAGCTCAAACCAAATAGAAATACTAATTACCGACAATCAGTATAATAAAATTAACACGAAAACAAACATTTTAAGCAAAAAAAAATCAATCATACACTCAAACTCAAACATTTCACATAATATCCTGTTTCTTAATACTTTAACAAATAACAAATATTTCATTTTTATTAATGAAAAACCATTTAAATCAAAAAAAACATATTTACCAATAGCCTCAACACAAAACCTGCCGATAATAAAAAAAGCAGACAACTCTTCTGATTTTGTGATTAATTTTACCGGAAAAAAAACAAGCAATGATTCTATTGCAAATACTTATCTTGTTTTAATAGAAAGAGAAGGAACAATTTACTACAGTAATTTTATCAGAAACTATTCCGACACATTAACAATAAAAAATGATTCACTTCCGGAAGGTTGGCTAAATTTTTTATTTGTAAATAAACAAGGAGTAGTTGAATTTTTAAGAATAAGAAACAACTATTTACCAATAAAAAAAGAAATTTTTAAGGTTGATAAAATTATCGCAAACGACACATTATTTATACAAATAACAAAACATGACAATTTAGACACAGCTTATATTTCTGTATCAACAGATATAAATGAAAGCATTTATGATATTAAATCATATTTTAATTATTTTTCTAATTTACCGTACAATCTTTTTTTAAATTACAATAATAGTTCGGCAGATTACAATAATTTGGATTCAAATTTTCAATTTTCATATAAACAAAAATTTTACAAATACGATTACAATAATTTAAGTAATTTATCGAACAAAAAAGAATTATATCAACCCCAAAAAACAGTTTCAATTTCGGGTTTTATAAGTAATATTTTAGAAAAATTGCCGGCAAAAAATGCTGATGTAAAAATTACTGTTTTAAATGCCTATAACGATGTTTATTACACGAAAACAAACGATGAAGGCAGATTTATTTTTGAAGACTTACAATATTCCGATACAATAGAATACCTAATTGAATCAAAAACCCAAACAGGAAAAAACCATACAGTAATACAAATTGACCAATACGATACAATGAAAATAAATTTTTTCCCTTATTTAAATATTGATTTAGACAAATTATCTTATTCAAAAATCATTAAAAAGAATCAACATAATAATAAATCCAGTCACGGAACATTATACAGCAACGCTGATCAAATTATTTATTCAGACGATTTTATCAATTCTGGACAAAATTCTGTGCTCAACATTTTAGATGGAAGAGTTCCTGGATTTAGAAAAGTAGGCAATTCATCAATAATGAGAGGTTTTTCGTCGATAAATTTATCAAGTGAACCGTTATATTTATTAGATAATGTTCCGGTAAACGTTGGCACAATAGAAGCCCTAAACATTGATGATATTGACAGAATAGAGATTGTGAAAAACTCAAGTCAAACAGCAATTTACGGTTCTCGCGGTTCAAATGGTATAATTTCTGTTTATACAAAAAAAGGATATAATATTGAATGGGGAAAAATATCAGGTTATATTTTAGGAATTTCAAGCAATCAAAAAACAAACGGTTTTTTTTGGCAACCAAATATTGTTATTACTGATAGCATTTTTACAATAAAAGTTCCTCTAAAAACATCTGAATACACATTTATTAGCATACAAGGATTTAGTTCAAAAGGAGAATTATTAAATTTTAAATTCTCAAACAAATAGTAAAAAAACACTTTTTTAAACATAAAACTTCATCTTTTAAAAACAAATAATAAAAAATTTTGCAAAAAAATAAATTTACAACTAACTTTGCTCAAATTAAAAAAATGAAAAACGCCCTTATTTTATTTGTATTATATTTTTTTTTAGGACAAACAATACACGCCCAAAAAACGTCCTTCACTTCATTAACAGACGCTTTAGCTCACCCCAACGATGTTAAAGTGTTAGACTTAAGTTACCAAAATTTAAACACTTTTCCGAATGCGATATTAGACTTTCAAAATCTTGAGACACTTAATCTTAGAGGAAATGAAATTGCTTCCATTCCTGCAGAAATATATAAATTAAGCTCACTAAAAAGTCTTTTTTTAGATAATAATAATATTTCAACACTGCCAGATAGGATTGGAGATCTAACAAATCTTGAAATATTAACTCTTTCGGATAATAATTTAAGTGCTTTACCATCAACATTTTCGAACCTGAACAACCTAAAATTTTTCTCAATTGCTCACAACCAATTTAATTCATTTCCACAAACATTATGCCCGTTAAATAGCCTAGAAAAAGTAGATTTAAGCAACAACACAATTAGCAGTTTACCATCACAATGTTCAAATTCGTTATTTAATTTACAGTATATATATTTAGCAAATAATAACTTCAGTCAATTTCCAATTGAATTAACCTCATCAACATCTTTAATTTTTATTGAATTAGACGACAATAATATTTCGGTTTTGCCAGATGAAATATCAAACATGACTCAACTAAAATATATACATTTGGCAAATAATCAATTAACTACGATTCCTGCAATAATAAAAGAATTACAAAATTTAGAGTATCTTTATTTAAACTTCAATAAAATTAAAACGTTACCCGATGAACTTGGAGATTTAAACAATTTAAAATTTATTGATTTATCTAACAATCTAATTGTTACAGTTCCATCAGCTTTAGCATATCTTCAGCAATGCGAAGAAATTAATTTGTGTTATAACAAAATATTTCAGATGCCCGATGATTTTGCACACAGCCCTCGATTACGAAAAATAGGAATAACAAACAATACTATGGTTCAAGTTCCGGCATCATTAAGCAGATATGTAATATATTAAACATGAAGATTTTAGGAGTAGATCCGGGAACCAACATCTTAGGTTACGCAATTATTGACACGTCAGAAAAAACACCGAAAATAATTGTTTCGGGCAAGTTAAATATGACAAAAATTGACAATCCATATTCAAAGTTAGAAAAAATTCTGCAAAAGATAACTCAAATTATCACAGAATATCAACCCGCAGAAATGTCGATTGAAGCACCTTTTTACGGCCAGAACGTTCAATCAATGTTAAAATTAGGCAGAGCTCAAGGAGTAGCTATTGCCGCGGCAATGAGCAAAGAAGTAAACGTTTTTGAATATTCCCCGCGAAAAATAAAGCAATCTATAACCGGAAACGGAAATGCATCAAAAGAACAAATAGCACAAATGCTTAAAAGTATATTATTCATAAAAAACTTACCCGATTCGCTTGATGAAACAGATGCAATTGCAGTTGCTCTTGCTCATTTTTATCAAAGAAATAAAGTTTCATTTAAAAATTCTTATTCCGGTTGGGGAGATTTTATTTCACAAAACAAAAACAGACTAAAAAAATGACCTACCCAATTTACTCCGACGAATATTTTATGAATATTGCTCTTCAAGAAGCAACAAAAGCTTATGAAAAAAACGAAATTCCTATTGGTGCAATTATAGTGTTAAGAAATAAAATTATCGCAAAAGCTTACAATCAAACAGAATCATTACAAGACCCAACAGCACACGCCGAAATACTATCAATTACATCAGCTAATCAATTTTTAGGCAGCAAATATTTAAAAGATGCAACAATTTATGTTACAGTTGAACCTTGTTTAATGTGCAACGGAGCAATTTTTTGGAGTAAAATTTCCAGATTAGTTTATGGTGCGAATGAACAAAAAGTTGGATTCAGCAAATTTCAAGAAGCAGCAAAAAAAAATAATTTAAATATTTGTCACCCTAAATTATCAATAACAAAAAACATTTTAGAAAAAGAAGCAGCAGAATTAATGTCAAAATTTTTCAAATCAAAAAGATAAAAAAACACACCACCTTTTTCCGTTCACGATTTTTCCTATTTCAAATCCAACAGCAAAATACCCCAACACACAAATTTAAAATATTGCTTTATAATTTTCCTCTTCCTATTATTCGTGGCAAGTTATTTGCAAAAGATAAAATAAATATCGTTTAACATAACTGCCTTTTTTTACACACCTCGTAATAAACTCTTTGAATTTTTAGTGTTATAAAATAATATAAAATAGCTGTGTCTAAAAAAGTATTCATATAAAAACATTATGTCCTTTATAGTTTACTTTTTGTAAATCAAAAAGTATTTTATTCAAACATATGTTTACTTTTGTATTTTTCACTATTTACAAATGTAATTTTAAAAAACACAAATCTTTTATAATCAAGAGATTAGAAATGTTTAATTTGTTATACAATCAATATTTGGGATTGTTTATAATAATACCACAAAAAAAAGTATTTTTGCTGGATTTTATAATTTAGAGAAAACTATGGAAAAAATTCGCAACTTTTGTATCATTGCACATATCGATCACGGCAAAAGCACACTTGCCGACAGGCTAATAGAGCAAACCGGAACCCTGTTAAAAGAAAATATTCACGCTCAAGTATTAGACGATATGGACTTGGAACGCGAACGAGGAATTACAATAAAAAGTCATGCCTTACGAATGGAGTATATTTACAAAGGCGAAAAATATATTTTAAATTTAGTTGATACTCCCGGACACGTTGATTTTTCGTATGAAGTATCCAGAGCAATAGCCTCATCTGAAGGAGCAATATTAGTAGTAGATGCAGCACAAGGGATTCAAGCACAAACAATATCTAATCTTTATCTTGCTATTGAAAACGATCTTGAAATTATTCCGGTTTTAAATAAAATAGACTTACCAGCAGCCAGACCCGACGAAGTAAAAGATCAAATTATAGAACTAATAGGTTGTGATATTGACGACATTAAAGAAGTTAGCGCAAAAACCGGAGAAGGAATTGATGAACTTTTAGAAACAATAATTAAAGTTGTTCCGGCACCAACCGGCAATTCAGAGACTCCATTACAAGCTCTTATTTTTGACTCGGTTTTTAATCAATACAGAGGTGTTATTGCTTACTTCAGAATTTTTAACGGAAGAATAAAAAAAGGAGACTTAGTTAAATTTTTTAACACAGGGCAAGAATACGAAGCAATAGAAATTGGTTATTTAGGTATAGATTACAAACCAAACAATCAATTAGAAGCCGGTGAAGTAGGTTACATTATTTCAGGAATTAAAACCGCTAGAGAAGTTAGAGTAGGCGACACAATTACCCAAGTAATAAATCCAACAAAAGAAATAATTGAAGGATTTGAAGAAGCCAAACCAATGGTATATGCGGGTGTTTACCCAATAGAAACAGAAGAATTTGAAGACTTACGTTCGGCTCTTGAAAAATTACAACTAAACGATGCCGCACTAACATTCCAACAAGAATCGTCTGCGGCTCTGGGATTTGGTTTCAGATGTGGTTTTTTAGGATTGCTTCACATGGAAATTGTACAAGAACGTTTAGAACGTGAATTTGACATGAACGTTATTACAACTGTTCCAAACGTTAACTATATTGTATATTCTAAAAAAGACGAAAAAACAGAAATTCATAATCCGGCAGAATTACCAGACATTAAATACATTAGCCACATAGAAGAACCGGTTATTGAAGCCCAAATTTTTACTCAAGCAGAATTTTTGGGTGGCATCATGAAATTATGTTTAGATAAACGAGGAATTTTAGAAAAACAACATTTTTTAGTTGGCAACAGAGTAGAGCTAATATTTAAAATGCCTTTAGCCGAAATAGTTTTTGATTTTTACGACAAATTAAAAAGTGTATCAAAAGGTTACGCCTCATTTGATTACCAAAAAGCCGGATATCAAACATCAAAACTTGTTAAATTAGACATACTCTTAAATGGAGAAAGAGTAGATGCTTTATCATCGCTAATCCACGAAGATTTTGCATATAATTTAGGCAAAAGAATGGCCGAAAAATTAAAAGAACTTATTCCGCGACATCAATTTGATATTCCGGTACAAGCAGCTATTGGAGCAAAAATAATAGCACGTTCAACTATAAAAGCCGTTAGAAAAGATGTTACAGCAAAATGTTACGGTGGCGACATTACCCGTAAAAGAAAACTACTTGAAAAACAAAAGAAAGGGAAAAAGAAAATGAAACAAATTGGAAGTGTAAATGTTCCCCAAAAAGCATTTATATCTGTACTAAAACTCGACGATTAAAAACTTATTTAATAAAACAAACACTTAAACTAAAACAAATATCAAATAATTTAATCAAAAAATATCGAATTTTAAAATTATAAATTCAAAAGACTTAATAATGTTTGCACCCTAAAAAATATTATCATGCAAAAAAACGCAAAAATATACATTGCCGGCGACCAGGGTTTAGTAGGCAGTGCAATAAAACAAAACCTTAAAAACAAAGGATATTCTAATTTTTTATCAACACCTTCTTCTAAATATGATCTTAGAAATCAAAAAGTTGTAGAATTTTTTTTTAAAGAAAACAAACCCGATTATGTTTTTCTGGCAGCTGCAAAAGTAGGCGGGATTGTAGCAAATAACACATACAGAGCCGAATTTATTTACGATAATTTAATGATACAAAACAACATAATTCATCAATCATATTTGAATAAAGTAAAAAAAATGTTGTTTCTCGGCAGTTCTTGTATTTATCCAAAATTATCGCCTCAACCAATAAAAGAAGAATATCTTTTAACTGATTATTTAGAATACACAAACGAACCTTATGCAATAGCAAAAATTGCAGGTTTAAAAACTATTGAAAGCTACAATTTACAATACGGAACCAATTTTTTTGCTGTAATGCCCACAAATCTTTATGGTCCAAACGACAATTTTGATCTCGAAAAATCACATGTTCTACCGGCAATAATTCGCAAAATGTATCTTGCAAAATGCCTTGAAGACAATAATTTTGAAGCAATTAGGACTGATTTACAGAAAAATCCAATTGAAAACATCAACCAAAAGTCATCGCAAACAGAAATTATAAATGTATTAGATAAACACGGAATAAAATCAACACCAAAAGTAAAAGTAGAACTTTGGGGAACAGGCTCTCCAAAAAGAGAATTTCTTCACTCTGCCGATTTAGCCGACGCCTGTGTTTATATTATGGAAAACATTAATTTTAAAGATGTTTTAACAAAAGAATATAAAATTAATTCACCAATATTTCCCTTAACAAACCACGAAGTTAGAAATACTCACATCAACATTGGAGTTGGCGAAGATTTGTCAATAAAAGAGTTAGCTACAATGATTAAAGAAATTATTGGCTACAAAGGAGAAATTTTTTGGAATACCCAAAAGCCGGATGGAACACCACGAAAGCTTTTAGATGTAAGTAAACTGACAAGTTTAGGCTGGAAAGCAAAAACATCACTCAAAAACGGATTAATGGAAGTAATTTCAAACTACATGCAATAAATTGATAATTTATCTTAAATTTTAATTGTCAATTCTATAATGTTTGTATATTTGCTAAGTTTTTTAAGCACTAAACACACATATAAAGCTAATTATAAGCAACTTATTAGTATATTTTTTCAAAACATAAAAAAATGACGAATTTTAAAAAGTTTAATATCATTGGAGGTTGGTCTGTATTTGCTATAGCAGCATTCACATACATTTCTACAATGGAACCCACTGCAAGTTTGTGGGACTGTGGGGAGTTTATTGCAACATCATACAAGCTACAAGTTGGTCACCCCCCGGGAGCACCTTTTTTCATGATGCTCGCAAAAGTAGTGTCTTTACTTGCCGGCGGTAATATTACAAAAGTAGCAACAATGATGAACCTCGTTTCTGCTTTATCAAGTGCATTTACCATTTTATTTTTATTTTGGTCTATTAGCTACATAGCTAAAAAAATCATTATTAGAAAAGCCGGAACAACAGAACTATCAATGCCACAACTTATCACTATTTTTGGTAGTGCAACAGTAGGAGCATTAGCTTATACTTTCAGCGACTCATTTTGGTTTTCAGCTGTTGAAGCCGAAGTTTACGCTCTTTCATCTCTATTTACGGCCGTTGTTTTTTGGGCTATTTTAAAATGGGACGAGGAAGCCGATGAAAAACACGCCGACAGGTGGATTGTACTCATTGCTTATTTAATGGGGCTTTCTATTGGCGTTCACTTACTTAACCTACTTGTTATTCCTGCAATAGCATTAGTTTATTACTTCAGAAAATACAAACCTAATGTTTTTGTAGGTATTAGTGTTTTTGTTGCGTCTTTTTTTCTTTTACTTTTTGTAATGTATGGCGTAATTCAAGGCTTAGTTGGTATTGGTTCTAAATTTGAACTTTTCTTCGTAAATAATTTAAATCTTCCCTTCGATTCAGGTTTTTTATTCTTTATTTTTGCATCAATTGGAACACTGATTTTTCTTTTATATATAACAAAAAAGAAGCTAAAACCTCACTGGCATACAGCTGTACTTTCCATTTTAGTAATAATTATTGGATACTCTTCGTTTGCAATGATAGTTATTCGTTCAGGAGCAAATCCTCCTATCGATGAAAATGATCCGGAAAACACTTTTGCTCTTAAAGCATATTTAAATCGCGAACAATACGGAGATCGTCCTTTAATGTACGGACAATATTATGACGCTGATGCAGTTGACAAAAAAGATTTGTACACATACATAAAAGGTCAGGACAAATATGTGAAAGTTAAAAAAACAAATCCTAAATACATATACGATTCTCAAAGAACAACTTTTTTTCCTCGAATGTATAGTGCAAGTGCCGATCACATAGGAGAATACAAAAAATGGGGAGGAATTAGCGGAAGCAACAATCCTACTTTTATCAATAATATTAAGTTTTTTGTTTCGTATCAAATCGGTTACATGTATTTTAGATATTTTGCATGGAATTTTATAGGTAAGCAAAACGACACACAAGGATACGGAGGACCTATTAACGGAAATTGGCTAAGCGGAATTCCTTTTATAGACAATATTATAGCTCCTCAATCTAATATTCCGGACAAATGGAAACACGAAGTTTCAAGAAACAAATATTTTTTCTTACCTTTTATACTCGGTTTAATTGGTATTATTTTTCAATTTGATAAAGATAAACAGTCTTTTTGGGTAGTTCTAACGTTGTTTATCATGACCGGTTTAGCAATTGTTGTTTATCTTAACCAAACCCCCTTACAGCCACGAGAAAGAGATTACGCTTACGTTGGATCATTCTATGCTTTTGCTATTTGGATAGGACTTTCAGTTTTAGCAGTTACAGACTATTTAAAGAAAAAAATATCCAACGATATGCTCAGATCTGCAGCTCCATTTGCAATATTCTTATTTGTTCCTATCCTTATGGCTTTCCAAAACTGGAACGACCATGATAGATCAGGACGATATCATACTGTAGCTTTTGCTTCAAATTATTTAAATTCTTGTGCTCAAAATTCTATCCTTTTTACTTTTGGCGACAATGATACTTTCCCGCTTTGGTATGCTCAAGAAGTTGAAGGTATTAGAACCGACATTAGAAATGTAAACTTAAGTCTTTTTAGCACAGACTGGTACACAAATCAAATGAGACGCAAAGCATACGAATCAGATGCAATACCTATTAGTATAGACGAAAGCAAATACAAAATGGGAACGCGTGATGTAGTTTTTGTTCGCGAAAATCCTAACGTTCTTTTTAAAGAAAAATATGAAGCTAATATTTCTGAATTTGAGCCTCAATACATTAGTGCGTTCAATTATATGATAAGCATATTAGAAAACTCTAACTTTCCTCAAATTTATGCTAACGATTATGTTACTCTTAAAAAAGGATATTCTTCGGTTGATATAGAAACTTTCTTGGGTTTTGTTAACACTCTTTCTTCAAATGCTACTCAAATTGGTTTAGAAAAAACAGCTATCGACAGTTTACTGTCAAGTTCAACAACATTAGCTCAAGCTATTTCAGACGCTTATGCTCCTATTGATGCTGTAATGGAGTTTGTTCTTTCTGATGATCCTTCTACTAAGTTGGGGTATGGCAGTAATGAAATGGTTGATTATATTCCAACTAAAAAAATATTGATTCCTGTTGATAAACAAAAACTTATCGACATGGGGTTTATTACTCCAGATAAATATGATTTAATTGGCGACAATATAACTTTCACACTGAACAAACAGTATCTACTTAAAGCTCAGTGGCTTATATTGCAAATCTTATCAGAAAATGACTGGCAACGACCAATATATTTTGCAACCAGTATTGGAAGAGACAACTACATGGGCTTACAAAATTACTTTAGGTTAGAAGGCTTTGCTTATCGATTAATGCCTTATAAAGTTACACCTGAATCAACCGACGAAATTGGTGAAATAGACATTGATATTCTTTATGACAATTTAATGAACAAATTTACTTGGGGAGGCATCTCAAACGATCATTTTAATGTTGACCATTATGTTGACCGAACTGTTCAGGTTATGGATATAAGAACCGTCTTTCATCGTTTAGCTTATGTTCTTATTCAAGAAAACAGAAGCGCTGAAGCTTTAGAAGTTTTAGACAGATGTATTCAAGAAATTCCGGACAATAAAGTTGAATTTAGCTACAAAATGATCCCAATAATCGAAGATTATTTTACACTTGGAGAAACAGACAAAGCATTATCAATTGCAAATATCATGTTTGAAAATTTCAGCCAACAAATTAATTACTTTAATCAATTTAAAGGTGATAACAAATCGTTAGTTGAAAACGACATGAGAATTTCATTATACATTTTGCAAAGCTTATACTTTTTAGCTGAAGATAATCAACAAACAGAATTAAGTCAAAAAATTGAACCTATTCTTCAAGCAAATATGAACTACTTGATGAACTAATTTTTTCAATTATATTCCTAAAGTCGTCATGTATATTTTTTACATGACGACTTTTTTTTACATATTTTTATAAACTTGCACAACAAAATTAAAACCATGTTTAAAGCATTTTTAATAGTAGGATTGGGAAGTTTCTTTGGAGGTGGTTCACGCTACCTTACACAACAATTTCTTACAAAAATCACATCAATTCCTTTTCCTTTCGGAACATTAACAGTTAATATACTTGGAAGCCTGATAATAGGAATAATTTTCGGACTTAGTGCAA
>JAFGXO010000223.1 GCA_016936595.1 Bacteroidales bacterium
GATTATTAGAGTATTCAATAAATACTAAACCTTTTATTTACAGGGATATAATTAGTCAACTTGAAATGTCTTAATATGCAAATTAAAAATAACTCAAATTTTCAAACTAATCATAATTTATGTGCGTATGATTTTGATATTCTTGCTTCTATATAATTTCGGCTAATTTAAAATGATTCTAAATTGTTCGGAATCTTTGATATATGCACATGATTGACATATTTACATTGTTTACATATTTGTTTTGTTCGATAACTGATTATTATCAGCGTTTGAAGTACTGTAATGCTCTAATTTAGCATAAATTAAGTTAAATTACTGAATATGAAAAAAAACTCAGAACAAGACAAAACTTATGACATTAGTTTCTTTAAACCAACTACTGAATTAGCCCGAAGAAACAGAACCTTAGCAGTATGGCTTCTGCTTTTATGGGTTGTTGCTATTTTTGGTTTTCATGTGTTACTAAAAGTTGTAGAAAAACCCACTCCTGAACCGGTTTACACATCGTTTAAATCGGTTTGGCAAAATGTTAAAAATGGAACTGCGAGTGTACAAGAGCAAAAAGATTTTGCACAATCTACACTCACTGTACTATGCAAAGTGTTTATTACTCCCGATGAAAAAGCTGTTTTAGACAATGCTTTTGGCTCTACATTTTTCAGTCTTTTATCTGATGATAAAAAAAACGAAGTTTTAAACGAACTTAAACTGTTTAAAACCTATGTATTTGGAACAGCAGAATACGAAGCAAGTAAAATAAAGCTTGCTGAAATTGTTGCAGAAACAATTGGGATAGAAAACTACAGCGTACAGGCTAAAATTAGCCCTTTTGAATTGGATCCGGAAAGTATTTGGGAGTTAAAAGCTGAAAGTAAAGACCTCCTTGAACCAATTATGCAAAAGTATCTTATTCATAATCAGTCATTTTTGACAGATACTATATTTCTCGGTTTTCCTTTCCACTACTTTTATACAGCAGTGTTTTTGTTGATTTTATTTGTTGGAATATGCTGGTTTTACTGTGTTAGAACCGATAAAATCATGAAAGAATTAGGAATAGAAGAAACCACAAATTAATCCATATTATTTGCAGATAATATGGTGTTTAAAATTTCTAAAGTTAAATGTTTATTTTGATTTATTAATTAAAATTTTAAAGTACAAATTCAGAAAAATAATAAAATAAATTTCGTGTAACTTTGAACATTTAACTCTATAACTCTCGAATTTTGCAAATAATTCGGATTAACATTTTGTAAACAAGTAAAAATTTTAATATGAAAAAATTATTAGCATTAAGCATATTACTAACTCCAACTTTGCTTTCGGCGTCATCCGGTACCGAACTCGAAGGAGGATTTAAAGTTGGTCCGGCCATAATTCTTATTACTATTCTTGTAATGTTTGTTATGGTTGGCGTATTTTTTAGAGCAAAAGACACAGCCGATTTTTATGCGGCAGGTCGCGGAATTTCAAGAGTTGGTTCCGGTATGGCTATTGCTTCAAACTGGATGAGTGCTGCATCATTTTTAGGAATGGCTGCATTGATGTATGGTTTTGGTTATCATGGACTTGCGTACGTAATTGGCTGGACAGGCGGTTATGTATTACTATTAATTTTAATGGCCGGTCAAATTCGTAAATATGGGAAATATACAGCAGCCGACTTTATCGGCGACCGATTTTATTCCAAAGGTTTACGGGTTACCGGAGCAATTGTTGCTATTTTTATTTCTATAGCATATTGTGTTGGACAATTTGGAGGAATTGGTTTGATGTTCAAATGGGTATTAGGCGTTCCTTATGTTTGGGCGGTAATAATTGGGGGATTAGTTGTGCTTTCTTACACTCTTATTTCAGGAATGTTAGGGGTTACAAAAAACATGCAAATTCAATACATTATTATTATTGTGTCTTTCCTAATTCCTTTGTTCATTCTTACTTTCAAATATGATTTCTTTTGGTTGCTTCCACAAATGGGCTACGGTAAAGCTGTTTCTGATATAGTTGCCGGAATTCCTGCTTCGGAAGTTTCAAATTTAGTCAATTCTTTCGGAAATGATTTTGCAATTGTTGCCAGTCCTGAATATGCAATGCCTTGGGATACGGCATCAGGACAAACATTTTTCCAATTTATGGCAATTGCATTTTCACTAATGATTGGAACAGCCGGTTTACCTCACGTTATTCAAAGATTTTATGTTGTTCCAAAAGCAAAAGACGCTCGTTGGTCTGTTGTTTGGGGGTTGTTTTTTATATGTATTCTTTATTGGAGTGCCCCTGTTTATTCGGCTTTTGGTAAAATATTATCATCAAGTCCGGAGGTTGGAATGCTCGCAAAAGATGCAATTGTTGTTTATACAGCACAGCTTGGAGATATAAACCCTTTGATTGTCGGATTTTTAGCTGCCGGTGGAGTTTCTGCCGCATTCTCTACAGTTTCAGGGCTTTTAGTTGCTGGTGCATCTGCTTTTTCGCATGATATCTACGTAAAAGTTATTAACCCTGAATGCGATCCAAAAAAACAACTTAGAATGGCTCGTTTAGGTACAATTTTAATGGCTATTATTGTTACAATGATTGCATTACTTAAACTTGCTCTAATTGGTCAATTAGTTGCTGTTGCTTTTTCTTTGGCCGGTTGTACAATTTTCCCATTATTTTTATTGGGAATTTGGTGGAGCGGTTCTAATAAACAAGGGGCAATTGCCGGTTTAATAGCAGGTTCAGCTGTTTCGTTAATTGCCTTAACTTATTTTATTGTTGGTAAAGTTGGAGGCACATTACCAGGTCAGGAATTTATGAACTATTGGTTGGGTGCTTGGTATTTTGCATGGATTGGTGCTCCTTTGGCTATTATTACTAATATTGTTGTTTCTAAAATGACTAAACCAACTCCTATTGAAATCAAAAAATTCTTGGTAGAGAATGTTCATAGTTAAACAGTTAGCGAGTTAACCAGTTAATCAGTTGCGAGTTGACCAGTTATCGAGTTGCGAGTTAACCAGTTGCCAACTAGTCCGTTGTGAATTTTTTGGTAAATTTGTTAATTCGAAAAACTCAACAACTCGAAAAACTCGACAACTCGAAAAACTCGATAACTCGAAAAACTCGA
>JAFGXO010000224.1 GCA_016936595.1 Bacteroidales bacterium
ACCAACAGCAAGCGGTTTGTTTAAAAAAGTAAATTCCAACACCGGCGAAAACGACGAATTAAACATTGTTACTATTGTTAGAAATGAGTTTCATAAAATAACAGAAGAACACCCCAAAATTATAGAAAAAATAAAAGAATTGCCCAACAGAACTAAAACTGCAAAAGCATCAGAGGCAGAAAATACAGTAGTGTTGAGAAAAAAAGGATTGTCGTTATTTGCAATTTTTGCCGAACAAACAGATTATAAATTTAATGTTGAAATTAAGAGTTTTGCAGAACTTTTTGACAATGTAAAATGCAATTTTAATGAGCCAAAACAAAAACTTTCAGCAAATTTCTGGGAAAAATACGAACTTATAAAAAAACATAGAACAAAACACAAAGCCCCAAAAAGCGAAAAATCTTTTGAAATTCAGGCAATAAACAGCTTAAATAGCTTATTAAAAGCCAAAAAAACAGATCTTAATCAGCAAACCGTTTCATTTATCAACTCTTTGTTAAAAGATTTGAAGAAATATAAAACATTGTCAACCTACACATTACGCTCGCTTGTATTGCCCGAAAAAAAGAAAAATGCTTATGAAGTTTTAATTGAAAATATAAATATTTTAAGAGACAAAATTGGTGAAGACTATCTGGAAAAAACTTTGCAAAAAAATGTAAATGTTGATGATGATATTATAATTGCAGTAGAAAATATCAGAAATTAAACTAAATAAATAAACTTGTGAACAAGATTATTAAAATATCTTTGCGTTTGTATGCAAACGTAAAACAAAAAAACTCTCACATTGCTGTAAGAGTTTGATTATTATTGTGGTCCCACTAGGGCTTGAACCTAGGACCCCCTGATTATGAGTCAGGTGCTCTAACCAGCTGAGCTATGGGACCCAATTGAATCGTCATTCAATTTTTAGAGCTGCAAAGATATAATTTTTTTATTTTAGCCAAAAATTTTTTTAAAATATTTTTAATATGAGCTTCAAAAATAAATTTAAAAACATAATATTCGACCTTGGTGGGGTTCTAATTGACCTGAACGAATCAAAAACAATAGACTGTTTTGGAGGTGCAAATATTTCTTCTTTTTATACTAAAAAACTTAATCCGGCCTATGTTTCGCTTGCTCAAAGCTTTGAAACCGGCGAAATTTCTGCCGATCAATTCAGAAATGGCGTTAGTAATTTATTTAACCTGAAAATATCAAAGGCAAAATTTGATATATGTTGGAATGCTATGGTTGGAAACATGCCTACTCATAGAATTGAAATGTTACTAAAAGTTCGCGAAAATTTTAAAATTTATGCTTTAAGCAACACAAATATAATTCATTATCAGCATTTTACAAAATTTGATTCATGGGAACCTAAACTATTTAACGGCGTATATTTATCGCATCAATTAAAAATGCGAAAACCCGATAAAGCTATTTTTGAATTTGTTTTAAACGAAAATAATTTAAAACCCGAAGAAACTTTTTTTGTTGATGACATTTACGAAAACATCGAAGCAGCTAATAAATTGGGTATTTTTGGTCATCATGTTAAAGGCGAAATTCTAAATTTATTTAAAGAGCTTTTAGATATAAACATAAAAATTTAGCCCTAAAAATACTAATTTCAGGGCTAATTATAAAAATATTAATCTTTCTTTCGTGCTAATTTTAGAGCATTTGTAATAAAACGAGGTAAAGGTTTTTCGGGATTTCTTTTTCGCAGGTTAATGTACCAACCTATTTTTTTAATCACGGGTATTTTATGAGTTTCAACAAATTCGATAAGAGTACCGTCGGGATCTTCGATGTAAGTAAAATGACCGGCAGCTTCGCCCATATCAAAAGAGTTTGCACTGTCAACAGTGAATGAGTGCCCTAATTTTTGGCACTTTTCGCCTAATTCTTTCATTCCGGTGATGTCGTAACACAAGTGAATAAAGCCTAATTCGCCCCAGAAACGATTTTCGTAAATTTTACGAGGCTCACGTCCTTTTACTTGAACAAGTTCAATTTCGCTTGATTTAAACACTGCACTAAAGTGCCCTTTACGAGGTTCGCTGTGTCGTAATAAAACGCGTCTAAATTCATTTTCGCCACCTGAAATTCCGGCAAAATCATCAAACTTAGCAGTTTTGTCATAAACAATTGTATTGTAACCTAAAATTTCAGAGTAAAATTTAATAGATTTATCAATATCGCTTACGCCAACAACGGCTCCGGCAACTCCTCCGGTAGGATAATTTTCATTATTATACCAATCATCAAATAATGCTAATTCAAAGATATTATTGTAAGGATCTTTAACATAAAAATGCTCTTTTCCTTCTGGGTCGGTAACAATTTGGGTTAAAAAATTTGTTCCACGATTTTTTAAAAAGTCAAAAGCTGTTCTAGCATCAGGCATTTTAATTTTGGTAATAAAAATACCCAAATCACCGAGCTGAACTTCAAAAGCCGGTGGTTGAGGGTCTTTACTTTTATATTGCCATACTTCAAAACCGCCACCTCCTTTTAAGTTAAAAGCTAATATAGCGTGTCTTGACTGTGGTTGTCCTCCGGTATATGGAAGCATTAATTTTGCCTCGGCAGCTTCTTCAAAAATAGGCACATCAAAGCCAAAATTTTGTCTATACCATTTCCATGCTTCGTGAACATTTTTTACGCCCACCCCCATTTGTTGAATTCCTGAAATAATTATACTCATTACGTTGGTTTTATCTTGTTAACAATCATATTAAAAATAAATGGTAGTCTGCGTTTTACAAAAAGCATTGCTAATTCTGAGCCACCAACAGCCATCTCTTTTTTATTTTTATTTATTCCTTTTATTATTTTTTTGGCACATTTTTCTACACTTATTCCGGAATCCTGACCATCGTCCATTTTTCCGTATTTTGTGCCGTTTTTTGTTAAAGCATTTTTTGAAACATCTGTTTTTACCCTACCGGGTAACACAACCGAAACATTTATATTATATTTTTTTACCTCAAAATATAAAGTTTCGTAAAATCCATGTAAAGCATGTTTTGAGGCAGAATAAGCCGACCTAAGCGGAAATCCGAATGCTCCAACAATACTGCTTACAGCCAAAATATAACCCGATTTTTGTTCTATCATTTTGGGCAAAACAAGTTTGGTTAATGTTATGCTTCCAAAATAATTCACTTCCATTATTCTCCTGTCAACTGAAATATCTGTTTCGTAACTAAAGGCTCTTTGACTTATTCCTCCGTTATTAACCAAGATATCAACATTTTTTATTTTTGAAAAAACATTTTCGGTTGCAGAAATAATTTCTTCGGGATTACTTAAATCAATTTTTTGAATAATACATTTTGCCCCATTTTGCTCACATTCAAACTTAACTTTTTCTAATTCAATAACATTTCGTGCCGATAAAACTATGGTAGTGTTATATTTAGACATTTCAACAGATAGCCCTCTCCCGATTCCGGATGATGCACCTGTTATCCAAATATTTTTATTATTTATCTTCACTTTATTAAATTTAAATATTAATATTTTTTTATTACCATTTTGGAAGCGGACTATCCGCCTCTTTAGATATTCCTTTGTAAAGTTGTTTATGCGTCCACCAAGGGAAAAATTTATTTAGTGTCCAAGAGGCTTTACCCATTAGATTTAAAATTTGAACCTTTTTCTTGCGTCTGATGGCTTTTAAAATTTTAACTGCAACTTCTTCGGCAGTCATCATTTTTTCTTCGTGTCGAGGCGTATTTCCTTGTTCAGTGCCATCTCCAAGTAATGCATGTTTACGAATTTCACTTTCAGTAAACCCGGGGTGTGTAATTAGCACATGTAGTCCTCTTTTAATATTTTCTATTCTAAGGGTTGTTAAAAAGCCGAACATAGCGTATTTAGATGAACTATAGGCTGTTCGGGCGGGAAGTGGAGTAAAACCGGAAACAGAAGAAACGCCAACAATACTTCCTTTTTGTTTTAAAATGTGTTCAAGAGCAAAACGTGTACAATAAACAGTTCCCATAAAATTTATGTTCATTACTTTTTCAAACACATTTAAATCGAGTTCATCAAACATTGCTCTCATTGATATTCCGGCATTATTTACAAGAATATCAATTTTACCAAATTTATTTATAGTTGTTTTTATTAAATTTTCTGCATCTTCAATTTTAGAAACATCAGTTTTAACCGCAATGCATTGAACATTAAAACTTTCGATTACTTTAGCAACATCGTATAATTTTTCTATACTTCGTGCAGCTATAACAACATTTGCTCCTTGTTTGGCGGCTTCAATAGAAAGAGCTTTTCCTATTCCGGTAGATGCTCCTGTAATAATGATTACTTTTTTGTTAAAAAAATTTTCTTTCATGATTAAAAAAATGATAACTTTATAAATTAACTAATACAACTACCATTATCAACATCTTTATCGGGTGTTAAAAATGATAAATTTTCGTTTAAGTTTTCGGCCATTAAAAGCATTCCTTCAGAAATAATACCTCTAATTTTTCGAGGTTCAAGGTTTGCTAACATTGTTATTTTTTTTCCTATAATTTCTTCGGGTTTATAATGTTCGGCAATTCCGGCTACTACTGTTCTTTGATCTAATCCTGTATCTACTTTTAACTTTAATAGTTTTTTTGTTTTGGGTACTTTTTCAGCTTCTAAAACTGTTGCAATTCTTATATCTAACTTTTGAAAATCCTCATAATCGATATTATTTTTTAGCGGGATTTTTTGTTTTTCTTCGTTTTGGTTTTCTAATTTAGTTTTATTTAATTTTTCAAGCTGTAAGTCAATCATTTCATCGGTAATTTGTTCAAACAATAATTCAGGTTTATCAAGTTGCACTCCTGAGATTAACAAGTTAGTATTTCCTATATAATCCCACTCTATATCTCCTTGATATTTAACCATTTGTCGGATTTTTTTGGCAGTAAATGGTAAAAAAGGTTCCATTAATAGCCCCAAATTAGCAACTATTTGCAAACCAATATTTAAGATTGTTTTTACACTTTCAATATCAGTTTTAGCTAATTTCCAAGGCTCTGTATCGGCAAAATATTTATTACCCAAACGAGCTAAATCCATAGCAAAATATTGAGCTTCTCTAATTCGGTATAATTCAAGACTTTCTGTTACTTTTTCGCGAATTATTTTTATTTGTGTTAATACCTCATTATCGTATTCAGTTAAATTATTTCGTTCGGGAATGATCCCTTCAAAATATTTTTTTGTTAGCACCAAAGCCCTGTTAATAAAGTTCCCTAAATCGGCAACAAGCTCTTTATTATTTCTATTTTGAAAATCTTTCCATGTAAAGTTATTATCCTTATTTTCAGGAGCATTAACTGTTAACACATATCTCAAAACATCTTGTTTATCTTTAAAATCGTCAAGATATTCGTGTAACCAAACCGCCCAATTACGCGATGTTGAAATTTTATCGTCTTCAAGATTTAAAAATGAATTTGCCGGAACATTTTCGGGCAAAATGTAAGTTCCTTCGGCTTTTAGCATCACCGGAAAAATTATAGCATGAAAAACGATATTGTCTTTTCCAATAAAATGGATAAGTTTTGAATCTTTATCTTTCCAATATTTTTCCCAATCGTTTGTTAATTCTTTTGTTGCCGAAATATAGCCAATGGGAGCATCAAACCAAACATAAAGCACTTTTCCTTCGGCTCCCTCAACAGGCACTGGAACGCCCCAATCTAAATCTCTGGTAACTGCACGCGGACGTAATCCCATTTTTATCCACGAGCTAACTTGTTGCACTACATTTTGTCGCCAATCGTCTTTATGTTCTTTTGTTACCCAATTTTCGATAAAATCCGAATATTTATCTAATGGCAAATACCAGTGTTTAGTTGATTTTACAATTGGTTTTGTGCCTGAAAAAACAGAAACAGGATTAATCAAATCTGTTCCACTGAGTGAAGTTCCACATTTTTCGCATTGGTCACCGTAAGCTTTTTCGTAACCACAATGCGGACAAGTTCCGGTAACATATCTATCAGCTATAAATTGGTTTGCTTTTTCATCAAAAAGCTGTTCTGAATCTTGTTCTAAAAATTCATTTTTTTGATATAATGTTTTAAAGAATTCAGATGCAGTTTCGTAATGAGTTTTTGAAGTTGTACGTGAATAAATATCAAAAGAAATACCAAAATCAGAAAAAGCTTTTTTATTCATAGAATGGTAATAATCAACTACTTGCTGAGGAGTTTTACCTTCTTTTTTTGCTCTTAATGTAATTGGAACTCCATGTTCATCAGAACCACAAATGTATAAAACGTCTTTTTTTCTTAATCGCAAATATCTAACATAAATATCAGCAGGAACATATACCCCGGCAAGGTGCCCTATGTGAACCGGACCGTTAGAATAGGGTAGGGCAGCAGTAACTAAATATCGTTTAAATTCTTTCATTTTTATATCAATGTTTTAACCTTCAAAAGTATATGTTTTTAAATAAAATGCAAAATTTATATTTAAACCAAAAATTTTCTTTTTATATTATATTGAATTTTTGCATTTTACAACATAATTCAACAAAGTTATTAACAAAAAAAGCCCAAAATAATCAGGCTTCATATATTTTTTTTAAAAATCTACTTAATTAGACCTAATTTTATGCTCATATCTAACATTCTTTTAATAGGCAGTGCTGCTTTTTTTATTAATTCACTGTCCATAAAAATTTCAAACTGCTCATTTTCAAGAGCTTGTAATACTTTTTCAACAGTATGCTTTTTCATATTAAAACAAATACTTTTGTCAAGATTTTGTACCGGAGGCAGCGGAATAAATTCTTTTTCACTTGTTTGTTTTTTTAAAGTGTGAATAACACCGGGTTCAGTTGCAATAATAAACTGTTTCTTATCGCTTTCTACTGCGTATTTTATTATTTTTGAAGTTGAACCTATTAAATCAGCCAACAAAAGAACCGGCTTATTTGCCTCAGGGTGAGCTAATACAACAGCTTCAGGAAATTTTAACTTTAATGCTTTTAATTTTTCGGCCGAAAAATTTTCATGAACCGGACAATTTCCGTCCCAAATAACCATTTCATTATTAACAAATGATTTAACAAACGCCCCCAGATTTTTATCCGGTCCGAATAAAATTTTTGTTCCCGGATCAAATGACTTTACCATATCTACAGCATTTGAGGAGGTGCAAATTAAATCGCTCATTGCTTTAATTTCGGCAGTGCTGTTAACGTAGTTAACAATAACATGATCAGGATATTGTTCTTTCATTTTTTTTAATCCGGCACCACTCATACTATCAGCAAGCGGGCAGCCTGATTTAATATCCGGAATTAAAACTTTTTTATTAGGTGAAATTATTTTTGCTGTTTCAGCCATAAAATGCACTCCGGCAAAAACAATAATATCGGCATCTGTAACACTTGCTTTACGAGCAAGTTCTAAACTATCGCCAACATAATCTGCAATGTCTTGTATTTCTCCATCAACATAGTAATGAGCTAAGATAATTGCATTTTTTTTCTGTTTAAGATCAAATATTTTTTTTTTGATTTGAGTATCCATTTCTTTTTATTTTTAATTAATTAGTTTAAATAAAATATAATAAGAATAAGAAGGCTGTTAATATGTGCAAAAAAAATATATAGATATTTTGGAATTGTAAAAAAGCCTTTTTATTCACGGTTTATTAACAAGTGCAAGATGTTTAAATCATTGTAAAATAGAAATATAATGTTTTTAGTTGATTTTGTTGAAAACAAATTATGTTGACAAAAATAAGAAAATATACTTGTAAATCTATGTGTAAACTCGGTTTAAATTTTTGTATAGACAAGAATAACTTTGTGAATATTGCTATTTTTCTTATTTTCTTCAAAGTTGTTAGATAATACCAGCAATATTTTAACCGTTAATCAACATTATTGTTTATAATTATTTTATTGCTAAAGTACTGTATATCAGTATAATATATTTTAGTTATATTCTTATCTATCTATTTATTAGGCTGTTAATTTTGTTAATAACCTTATAATAATATACTTTTATCAAAATTTTTTTTAGTTTAAAAACCTGTTTATTAACCACTTAATTATTTTATATGAAATACAAATTAGCAATGGCTTCCGATCATGCCGGTTATGAATTAAAATTGCAATTAATAGATTATTTAAAAGAAAAAGGTCATGTAATAGAAGATTTTGGTACTTATTCTACCGAAAGCAGCGATTATCCTGATTTTGCACATCCTATGGCTATTGCAGTTGAAACTGGAAAAGCAGATTTTGGAATAAGTTTATGTGGTTCAGGAAATGGAATTAATATGACTGCTAATAAGCATCAAGAAATACGATCTGCATTATGTTGGATTCCTGAATTAGCGTCTTTAGCTCGTTTACACAATAATGCAAATGTTTGTGCTTTACCTGCTCGTTTTATTTCTTTTTATCTTGCAAAAGAAATTGTTGATGCTTTTCTTTCAACAGATTTTGAAGGTGGTCGTCATATAGCTCGTGTAAATAAAATGAAATTAAGTTAATAACTTTCATAGATTACATTATTTTAATTATTTGCAATACTGATATGTTTTTTAGTATATTTGCAGACCTTTAAGTCTAATTTAAGAATTATGTTATCAAATACGTGCAAATATGGCATAAGGGCTTGTATTTATATGGCTGTTTATGGCAAGGATAAGCTGCTTAATATTAAAGAAATAGCCAAAGGATTAGATGTTCCAGAACCTTTTTTAGGAAAAATTTTACAAACTTTAGCAAAGAAAAAAATTTTAACCTCACAGCGTGGTATTTCAGGCGGTTTTAAGTTTGCTCGTGATCCCTGCAAAGTTTCTTTTTTGGAAATTGTTGAAGTGATTGATGGTTTAGATGTTTTTCATGAATGTATTTTAGGTGTAAGAATTTGTACCTCTACTCCCGAACATGCAAAGGACTGTCCTTTTCATACAAAATTAGATCCGCTATTGTTAAAATTATATAAAGTATTTAAAGAAAATTCTGTTGGAGATTTTGCTGATAAATTAGAAGATTTTAGAGACTTTGTCCTTATATAATTTGTTATTTAACAATAATGAAATGTGATATCCTGTTAAATCAGCAATAATATCAAAGGCATCAAATTGCCTGTATTTTGTACATATTATTTGTAGAATTTCTGTTGATAATGCAAATAAAAATATTAAGGTAGAAATTTTTAGAAGTTTGTACCTTTTTTTTGTTTTTCTTATTTCGTAGAAGTTAATTATTGCAAGTATTGCGAAAATTCCAAAGTGAGCAATTTTATCCAAATGTTTAATATGAAGGTTGTTTGTAGGCAATTCGTTTGATGGTAATAGAAGGAGAGTTAATATAAACAAGCTCCATATAATTGAATATTTTAGTTTTAAAATTTTAATCATATAAATTGTCCATATCAGCGTCGTCAATTACTCCATTATCAAATAAATTATTGTTTTTGTTTCCTTTTTTAACAGAAAATAAATAAGAAATATCAAAAATTGGAGTTAATCCGGCATGTATTCCGGGTTGATTTGTGTATGAAAATTGATATCCCAATGCAGGTCTTATTCTATGTCTGTATCCCCAATACCAGTAAATTATTCCTTTGTGTTCAATTATCATGTTTTTCATACTTAATCCTACTGTATATACGTCTAAATTAACTGAATAGTTTATGCCGTAATTGAATTTATTGTCTATATCAAATCCGATATACCACAACGACTTTTCGCCTAAAACAACAGTTTGCCTGTAATATAGTGAACTTTTTGTTAAAATTAGATTATCTGACTTATTAAAAAAAGATTTTTGGTTACCCACTTTAAAAGTTAATATTTTATGTTTTGTGTAACAGCCTTTGTTAGAGTTAATTAGGAATGATATTAACATTTCATTTTTTGTTGAAATAATAAAATCGGCTGTGTTATTGTTAAAGTTTAGTCCGAATAATTTTTTTTTGTAAATATAATTAATAATTGGAGTAGGGTAAAACACACCATGCTTAGAACTAATAATAATTCCATGTTTTTCAAAAAATGATTTGCCGGGTTTTGATTTTTTATACCACCATTCTATTTTTAGAATAAGATTTGGAAATTTATAATACCATAATGGTTTTGTCTGAAGTTCTATTTTATTTGTTATTCCGTATTGTGAATAATATAGTGCATTTAGGTGTAAACTTTTTTTTGGGATTGTGTTTGCTGTTCCAATTGTCCAGATTGGATTATCAAATTTTCTGTATTGAGAATAACTTTTTTCAAATATAACAGTTAAAAAAATTAAAATAAAAATAACTCTTTTTATCATCTTCTACTTCTATTATAATTACTTCCTTTTCCAAAAATAATACCTGTACTTAAAGTAAAATATCTATTATACATTTTTTCTTCTTCTTTAATAACAGAAGGGTTAAATGCAACTAAACCATGACTATAGTTAATGCTTACAAAGAAATCATTTTTTTGACTAACAGGTATTTGAAAACCTAAACTGAAGTTTACACCAAAATCAAAATCTCTACCATATACTGCAAAACTACCATAACTTCCTGTATCAGTTAATGCTGATCCTGAAAAATCGTGATAACCCTTCCAAAGAGATTCTTTTAGCAAAGCATAAGCTCCCCAAAATCCTAATTTAGTGTACCAATCTCCCCATGTTTGTTTCCAAAGAATAGGTACTTTAAAGTAATCAATTTTACTATTAATTGTATAAGTGTACTTTTCTATTTGCATCGAATCTATATAACTTCTAAAAAGTTGTGCTTTATAAAATGTTCCTTGTTGTGAGTATATACCTCCAATTTGCAAATAAGAATTATAACCTGTTTTAATGTCCCAAAATATTCCGGTATATATACCCGGTTTTAGAATTTTTTGAGGTTTAATAAAGTCTAATTCATTTGTGTAGGTTAAGTCTCCGGTTAAGTAGGATAAATTTCCACCGATTATTATACCTGTATTTGCCTGACCAATTGAAGTATAGTTTAAAAATCCTATAACAATAAGCAAAATTAGTTTCTTAATATTAGTCATTTTTTTTTTCAAATTTAATTGATATTTTTAAATAAAACGTTTTTTTTTTTAATCTATTTTCTAAAATTAGTATAAATGTGCTTAATTTGTAAAAAATATAAATTATGATAATAAAAATATTGTCATTTACCGGTGCTAATGATGTGTTTTTTAATGTTTCTATTAAAATAAGATTTACAGTTTTTACTCAAGAGCTTAATGTTGATAAAAATATAGAGTATGATGGGCTTGACTTTGATGCAACACATTTTTTAGTATTTATTGATGATCAACCTGCTGCTACTATCAGATATAGAGAAACTGAGAATGGTATTGTACTGGAACGTCTTTCTGTTTTAAAACAATTCAGAAGTTTTGGCATTGCTAATTTATTAGTTAGGCATGTTTTATACGATTTAAAACATGCAAAACAATCATTATTTTTGATTTCTCCTATCTCTTTACTCGATTTTTTTAAAAATATCGGTTTTATTATTGAACGAAATGATTTTATAAATAATGCGGATAAATTTTTTAAAATGATATATAATAAATAATGGCAACTTGGATAAAACAATTAGCTGGTCAAACAGCAATTTATGGTGTAAGTAGTGTAGTTGGAAGGTTTTTGAATTATTTACTTGTACCTTTATATTTACATACTTTTTTACCCGAAGAATATGGAGTTGTTACGGAGTTTTATGCTTATGTTGTTGTATTACAGATAGTTTTAACTTATGGAATGGAAACAGGTTTTTTTAGATTTACTAAAAGACATGGAGATCCGGCTTCTGTTCTTTCTACTGTATTTATTTCAATTTTTACAACCTCGTTATTTTTCGTTTCTTTTATTTCACTATTTTCCGAACAAATTTCAAGTTTTTTAGGTTATTCAAATAATTCCGATTATGTAGTTATTTTCGCATTTATTCTTGGTTTAGATGCGGTTGCTGCAATATTATTTGCTAATTTAAGAGTGAAAAATAAGGCTAAAAAGTTTGCTTTTTTTAAACTTACTAATATTTTTGTTAATATCTTTCTAAATATTTTCTTTCTTGTACTATGTCCAATTTTAATTAAACATAATTTTACATTTTTAAATTCTATTTATAAACCCGAATATGGTGTTGGATATATTTTTGTATCTAATTTACTTGCTACTATAGTTGTTTTTTTATTATTGTTAACTGAATTAAAAGGGATTAAATTAAAGTTTAATTTCAAATTATGGAAAGCAATTTTAATTTACTCGTTACCTCTTTTACTTACTGGTTTAACCGGAGCTGTTAATGAAATGGCTGATAAACTTTTTATTAAATTATGGACTGTTGTTCCTCAATCTGCTGTTGATGCTAATGCTTATGTTTTACACGAATTAGGAATATATGGAGCTAATGCTAAGCTTGCTGTGGTTATGATGATGTTTGTTCAAGCTTTTAGATATGCTGCCGAACCTTTCTTTTTTAACTTCACAAATGACAGTAAACACATGTTAAAGATTTTTGCAGATGTTATGAAATATTTTGTGATTTTAGCTTTTCTCCTTTTCTTATTTGTTATGCTTAATTTAGATATTTTTAAATATTTTTTAGGAAAAAACTATTTTGAAGGACTAAATGTTGTTTTACCTTTATTTTTGAGTCGTTTTCTTGTAGGTGTTTTCTTTGTTTTATCTTTTTGGTACAAACTAAATGACGTAACTGCGAAGGCTATTTTTATTTTTCTTAGCGGAGTTTTAGTAACTATAGTTTTAGATTATTTTTTAATTCCAGAAGTAGGCTATATTGGTGCTGCTTGGACTAATTTTGCTGCGTATTTTACAATGGTGCTTATTTCTTTTTTATGGAGTCGAAAATATTTACAAGTTAAATATGAATATTTTCGAATTTTATTGTATATTTTAATTCCTCTGTTATTCTACTTTTTATCTTCACTTTTTACTTTTAAAAATATTTTTGTTAATTTGTTGCTTAAAAATTCATTTATTTTTATTTATCTATTATATGTATTAAAAATCGAAAAAATTAAATTATCAAATATTAAACAATTGATTTCTAAAATATCAAAAAAATGATTGTTAAAGTAATAAATTCTTCTAATAATGAGCTTCCAAAATATGCTACTCCTTTTTCTGCAGGTTTAGATTTAAGAGCTTATTTACAAACTGATGTTGTTCTACAGCCTTTAGAACGTGCGTTGATACCTACGGGGCTTAAAATTGAATTGCCTGTTGGATATGAGGCACAAATTAGACCCCGTAGTGGCTTAGCTGCTAAACATGGTATTTCTGTTCTTAATTCTCCTGGTACGATTGACTCTGATTATCGTGGCGAAATTAAAGTTATTTTAGTTAATTTATCTAATCATCCTTTTACTATTAAAAATGAAGAGAGAATTGCTCAAATGATTGTAACAAAATTTGAAAAAATAGAATGGGAAGATGTCAATTTTTTTTCGGAAACTGAACGTGGAGACGGAGGTTTTGGACATACTGGTGTAAAATAATTACTTTTTTTTGATTTTAAATTTTATCTTATGAAAATTATTATTCCAATGGCTGGCCTCGGTAAACGTCTCAGACCATTTACATTAACAACTGCAAAACCACTTATAAAAATTGCTGGTAAGTCTATTGTTCAACGTTTAGTCGAAAAAATAATTAATGTTTCCAATGATGATGTTACCGATGTTGCTTTTATTTTAGGAGATTTTCCTGAAGATGTTAAAATTAATCTTATTTCTATTTCTAATGAATTAAATTTTAATGTTCATTTCTTTTTCCAAAAACAGGCTTTAGGTACAGCACATGCTATTGCTCAAGCTTCTGAACTGCTTGAAGGAAAGGTTATTATTGCGTTTGCTGATACCTTATTCAATGCTTCTTTTAAAATAGATGAATCTAAAGATGTAATAATTTGGACTAAAAAAGTTGATAATCCACAAAATTATGGTGTTGTTATTAAAGAAAATAGTCGTATTGTTGCATTTAAAGAAAAACCTCAAACTTTTATTTCTGATGAAGCTATTATAGGAATTTATTATTTTAAAAATTCAAATTTACTAAAATATAAACTTGATTATATTTTAAATAATGGTATTTCTGTAAATGGTGAATATCAACTTACTGATGCTTTACAATTTTTATTAGATGATGGTTTAAATTTTATTTCTCAAATTGTTGACGATTGGATGGATTGTGGTAATAAAGATATTCTTATTAAAACAGCTTCTAAAGTTTTGCAAGCCTTAGAAACTGTAATAGAGTCTGTTTATAAAACAAATAATATAATCATTGAGCCTGTTTTTATAGGTAAAAATGTTCAACTTAATAATTGTATTGTTGGTCCCAATGTTTCAATTGAAGATAATTCAATTGTTCAAAATTCAATTATTGATAATTCTATGATTTTATCTTCTGCAAAAGTTAATAATGCACGCTTCACCAATACTATTATTGGTAATTTTTCAAATGTTAAATTTAATATTGCTGAATTAGCAGTAGGTGATTATGATGAAATTTTATATTAGCATATTAGTAATACTATTCTCTTTTTCTGTTTTTTCGCAAAATAAAACTGATGAAAAGTTTAAAGAATTAGTATCAAATGCCTACAAATTACAGTTGGTTGCCGATAACGATTCTGCTAAAGTTCTTTTTTTAGAAGCTTTAAGTATTAAAGATTCCCCTGCTGTTAATTATGCTCTTGGTAAAATTTATTTTGCAGAAAATGATTTTTACTTAGCTTTAAAATATGCCGAACAAGCTTATTCTTTAAATAATAACAATAAATGGTTTCAATTATTTTTGTTTAATATTTATGTAAAGATTAATGACAATATTAATGCTAAAGTGTTTATAGATAAAATTATTTCTCTTTCGAGTGCTACTTCTTCTGATTATCTTTTAGCTATTGATTTTTATTCTAATTTAAATGATTATAATTCTGTTATTAATTTGCTTAATAATTACACTAAACTTTTTGGTAATAATTATGAAGTTATTAATTACTATTATAATGCTCTTTATCGTTTATCTGATACTTTAAGTTTTTTAAATGTTTCTTCAGATTTTGTAAATTCCTTTGCTAAAGATGATTATGTTGTTAATTTAACTTTTGAATTTTATTTAATGTTTAAATTGTACGATCAAGCTTTACTTCTACTTTCTTCAAATTCTATTAAAAATGATTATTTCTCTTTTCTTGTTTACTCCGAAAAAAATGATGTTACTAATTCTTATAATTCTCTTAAAAATTATTTAAATTCACTTTCTTCGTCTAATACTGATCTTTCTTTTTTATTGGATAATTATACTTCTTTTATTGTAAAAAGTTATTTTGATGATCAATTAAATGATCTAATTACAATTTTGCTTACTTTTTCTGATTTTGATTATAGTATTTCTTACTTTATTGCCTCAGCATACAAAAAATTAAACTTTTTTTATGATGCAATTGAGTTTTATGAATATTCCGTTACTATTGACCCAACTGATTTTTCTACTTTTTTAACTCTTTCAAATCTTTATTCTAAGTTGTCTATGTGGTCAAAATTAGATAGTATTTCATCTATTGCTATGGATTATTTTCCTGCAAGACCATATATTTATTTATTTAAAGGAATTTCACTTCTTTATCAAAATTTAACTGATGATGCTTATTTTTATTTGAATAGTGCATATTCTTTCGCTTTTTACGATTCAACTGTTCTTAGTTATACCTTTTTTTACTTATCTGAGTTCTATCGACTAACTGATGATAAAGTTTCTGAAAAATCATTTTTTCTTAAATCTCAAGATTTTGCTAATAATAATTATGACATTTTATTACATTTTGCCTATGTTTATTTAAATAATAATATTAATCTCGATTTATCAAAATTAATCATTTTTAATTGTCCAAATAACTCATCAACTTATTTTAATTATTTGCTTGCATTTTATTATTATAGAATACATGACTTTGATAACGCTTTAATTACAATGAATAATTTACTCTCAAATTATAACTCCGATAATTTTATATATTATGAATTAATTGGTAATATATATAATAAATTGGGTAATTCTAACAAAGCAACTTTTTACTGGCAGCTTTCTTTTGAATATGGGAATAAATTTATCAATAAAAACCTTTAATATGCGATTTTTTATAATTATTTTACTGTTTTTTACTATTACTTCTTGTGGTATTTTTAAAAAAACTACTTCTTATAGTCAGCTTAACGTTGATTCATTAGTTTTAAAACAGACTTCATACAATACAATTTCTTATAAATTTTTGTTAAAATATTCTTCTTCTAATCAGAATATTAATTTATTTGGTAATTTTCTTAATTTTTATGATTCTGTTTTAATTTTTGATGTTAGTCCCGGTTTTGGTATAAAAGTGGCTAACGTTTTTATTTCTCCTGATACTACTATTGTTTATTTACCATTACAGCAGGAGGCCTACGTTGGTGGTGCTGACCTATTTTTAAATAAGTATAATATTGCCCTTAATTTTTATTCTTTGCAGTCTTTATTTACAGCTAATTTGTTCAGTTATCCGTATTTTATTGATATAAATAATTATTCTATTGATAAAGACTCGTCTCTTTTACTTTCTAACAAAATATATAATAAAAGAAATAACTCAATTACTGATATATTGCATTTTTTTAGATACGATCGTAATAATAATTTGAGTAGAGTTTTTATAGCTGATTATGTTCTAAATAAGCAAATTAATCTATTTTATTCTGATTTTACTATCATCGATTCTGTTTACAATTTTCCTACTCGTGCAAATGTTAAATTATATGACCATGACACAACTTCTTTTGATTTTATTTTTAAAAATATAAAATTTAATAATAATCAAACTTTTGAATTTATTTTACCGGCTAATGTTAAAATTACTAATTTATAGTCTTATTCTTTTATTATCGTACAATTCGTTTTCACAAAATACGATAGTTTTACCTGATAGTAATCTTACTGTTTATGATGTTTATTATCTTCAAAATTTAGTTGATAATCAAACTGATATAGTTACGAATTTAAATGTTGAGTTAAATAGCTTACAATATAAATATATGAAACTTAACAATGATTTATCAAAGGTTCAGTATTCGTTAAATTTATATAAAAATATTTTTTCCTCGTTACTTATTTCTATTTATAAAATTAAATCTACTTCTTTTTCAACTTTTATTTTTCTATTTTCTTCAAATTCTTTCAATCAAATATATAAACGGTTCAATTATTTTAAATTATTAACAAAATATTTAACTAATTTAACACAATATATTAACTTGCTCAATAAACAACTAAATTTATCACTTTTATCACTTGAAGCATCTAAAGAGTTATTAAATACTTGTTTGGTGAATTATCAAAATAGTAAAAATGTTTTAGATAGCAATACTAATATCTTATTACAACAATCTTACTTAATGCAACAAAATGCAGCTACTTTACGTATAAAGATAAACAGAGATTATAGTCAATATGATTCTTTAATTTTTCGTATTATGAACGCTAATTTAGCTAATTCTAACGATACATTATCAGATTTTGTTCTAACTTTAAGTCCTTTGAATAACTGCGTTGTAATCAGCTCATTTGGAGTTCATAATCATCCATATTTTAAGGGTGTGTCTGTTAAAAACGATGGAATAGATTTATTTTCTTCAACTGATACTATTGTTAAAGCTGTTTTAGATGGTACTGTTGTAGCAGTTATTAAAATTCCTAATTACGGCTATTCTATTGTTATTCAACATAATAATTATTATACTGTTTACTCTAATTTAAACTTTGTTTATGTTTCAAATAATTCTTTGGTTTATAAATCTCAAATTTTAGGTTCTTTATCCAAAAAAACTAGTAAATATTCATTTCCTTGTCTTAATTTTCAAATTTGGAAAGGTCAACAAAAGTTAAATCCAAAAATATTCTATGACTTCTAATTCTGATATATCTTTAATTTTTAAAGGAATAAATAAATACATTCGAAAATTTTATTTATACAAACTTTTTTCCGGAATTGTTATTTCAACTGCTCTTGTTAGCTTAATATATCTTTTTGTAGTTGTTATTCAGTTTTATTTTTATCTTCCTGTTTATTTAAAATCAATTATATTTTGGTCTTTTTTAACTATTTCATTCTTTATTTTATTTGAATTTGTAATTCTTAATTTGTTAAAATTTTTCCGAATTACAAAATTACTTACTAATGTTCAAGCTGCAAAACTTATTTCTGATAGTTTTCCCGAAATTAAGGATCAACTTTTAAACATATTAGAACTTTATCACAAAGATGCTGATAACCTGCTTATAAATGCAGCTATTTTAAATAAAATAAATAAGATTACAATTTTTAATTTTTCTGCTGCAATATCATTCAAATCTCTTTTTTCCTATATAAAATATCTTGCTTTTCCTGCTTTAATTTTATTATTTGTATTTATTTATAATAAATCAATTTTAACTGTTGGTAATAAAAAATTTATTGATTATAATGTTTATTATCAGCCTGTTGCTCCTTTTGATTTTGTTTTACTTAATGATGATTTAATTGTTCAAACTGGTTCAGACTTAGTTTTAACTTTAAAAATTGATGGTGATGTTATCCCTGATCAAGTGTTTATTATTTATGGAAATAATAAAATTTCATTAGTTAAAAGTAACAAATTTAAAAATCAATTTTCTTATACTTTAAAATCTATCAATAAAGACTTCTTTTTTAAATTTGAAGCTATGGGTTTTTCTTCGCAAAATTTTGTTGTTAAAGTGCTTCCAAACCCCTCTATTTTAGATTATTATGTTAATGCTGTACCATTGGCATACACAAATAAAGAACCGGTTAATTTAGAAAATAACGGTGATATTTTAGTTCCTATTGGTACTAAAATTACCTATACTTTTAATACTAAAAATGTAGATTCTTTAACTCTTGTAGTTGATAGTACTTATTTTATTGCCTCTAATATTTCTTCTCTTTTTAAAGCTAATTTTGTTGCTAAATACACATCAACTTATAAGGTAGTTGTTAAAAATTCGTATTTTTCTAATGAAATTTTCAATTATAATCTTACTGTTATTCCTGATTTGTTTCCCAAAATTACTGTTAATACTTTACAAGATAGTTTAATAAGTTCAAAATATTACTTTAAGGGCTACATTTCAGACGATTATGGGTTTTCTAATTTAACTTTTAATTATGCAGTTGTAAAAGATGATGTTGAACCTAACAATAATAATTATAATTCTATCAAAGTTGATTTTTTGAAAAATTTGCAAGATCAAGAGTTTTATTTTTTGTATGATTTTAAAGATTTAATATCAGACCCACAATTAAAGTTATATTACTATTTCGCTGTTTCTGATAACGATGGTTATACTGGAAGTAAAACTACTAAAACTCAGTTGTTTATGTATAATCTACCAACACGTTTTCAAATTGATTCTGCTGTCAATGATTTAGATAATCAAGTACAAAATAAATTAGATTTTGCTAAACAATTAGCTCTTGATATTCAACAAGATATCGACAATTTTAATGAACGTTTAATTAATGAAAATGTATCTGAGTGGGAACAACAGAATTTTTTAAATAATTTACTTCAAAAACAACAATCATTAAATTCTATGATTGATGATTTGAAAAAAAATAATAATGATAAGCTTAATCAATTGCAACAACTTTCTGATCAGAATCAAGATTTGTTGGATAAACAAAAACAAATTCAAGATATGCTTGAGAGTTTATTAACTGATGATATGAAGGCAATGTTAGACTCTCTTCAAAAAATGCAAGATAATTTCAAATCAGATGATTTTGAACAATTAATGCAAAATATGCAACAAGATAATCAACAATTGAGTGATAACTTAGATAGATCATTAGAATTGATGAAAAAAATGCAAGTTGAACAACAGCTGCAAAATACTGTAGATCAGTTAAATAAGTTGTCTGACGACCTACAACAACTTGCTGAGAATATCGACAAAGCTAACGACATTACTTCTGCCCAAGAAGATTCAATTCTAACGAACGAATCAGACTTTCAAGAATTGATGAATGACTATGATAGTTTGTTAAACAAAAATTCACAACTTGATAATCCTCTCGATTTAGACTCTTTATCTGATCAAATGGATAATATCCAAAAAGACTTTGAGCAAACAAAAGAGCAAATGTTTAACGATCAACAAAACAAAACCAGCAAAAGTCTTAAAAAAACAAGTCAGGATATGCAAGAGTTATCAGACCAAATGTCTGATATGATGAATTCAAACATGCAACAATCTAACGGCGAGGATATGCAAATGATTAAGTTTTTACTCACTAATTTACTTAGTTTTTCTTTTGAACAAGAAATTTTACATAATAGCACATCTAAAAATGTTTCTGTGTTTTCCGCTTTTTATAATGATCTTAAATATAAGCAACTTACTATAAAAGATGATTTTAAAATTATTTCTGACTCTTTATCTGCTTTAGCCCGCAGAAATCCTATGATAGGAAGTGTAATTTTAAATGAAGTTAATAATATTAATTCTAAATTAAATACTGTAAATACTCAATTAGGAACCGGCGATAGAGCCAATGCTTCAATAAATCAAAGATATATTATTACGTCTGCAAACAAATTAGCTCTAATGCTGCAAGAAAGTTTACAACAAATGCAAAATCAAATGAGTATGCCGGGTTCGGGTAATCCAAAACCTGGTAATAAACCGATGCCTTCTCCGGGTGATCTTCAACAAATGCAAAATGCAATGAAACAACAAATGCGACAAATGATGCAACAAATGCAAAATGGTCAAATGCCCGGAAGTCAACAATTTGGAATACAATTAGCTCAACGTGAAGCATTTCAAAAAATGTTGCAGGATATGCTAAATTCTGGTGATTTAAATCCGGATATGCAAAAATTAGTTGAAGAAATGCTACAGTTAAATGACGATATTAAAGATGATGTAATTAATAAACAAATAACTCCAAATACACTTTTAAGAGATAATGAAATTACTACACGATTATTAGATGCTCAAAATGCTGATAATCAACGTAAATTTGATAATCAACGTACATCAAGTACTAGTAACAATATTGATCATACTGTTCCGGATGATGTTAAAAATTTATTTAATATATCATTTAAACAAAATGATATTTTGTCTAAAAAAGCTATTAACTTGAATATTTATTTAAAAAATTACTACAATGGATATGTTCATAGACTCGCAAACTAAACATTTTGATGAAACTATTTCTTTTTCATCTATTTTTCAAAATATTAGTTATGCTGAAAAAATTATTACTACCTTAAATTCAAGGATAAATATTAGTGATGAGATTTTTGGAAATATATTACTTTCTCTTTCTGAAGCTATTAACAATGCTATAGTTCACGGAAATAAATTTAATAAAGATAAGTTTGTTTTTGTTAATTATAAGTATAAAAATAAATTGTTAGTATTTGAAATTAAAGATGAGGGTGATGGTTTTGATCCTGATGAAATTGCTGACCCTACCGCAGATTTAAATGTTGAAAAGCTTTATGGACGAGGTGTTTTTATTATTATTAGCCTTAGCGATAAAGTTGAATTTGAATATTCTAACGGTCAAATTATTCGTATGTATTTTAATCTTTAATAATGATATTATTCCATTCAAGTACGAATTTTAAAATTTCTAATAAAAAAATTTTAAAATCTTGGATTAAATCGGTATGTGCTGATTTTAATAAACAAGTAACTGATTTAAATTTTATATTTATGTCTGATGAAGAACTTCTTCAAATGAACATCAAATATTTAAATCATGATTATTATACTGATGTAATTACTTTTAACTACTGTGAAGATGATATTATTTCTGGTGATGTTTATATAAGTGTAGATAGAGTTAAAGAGAATGCTCTTTCTTTAAATCAATCATTTTTGCAAGAACTTTACAGAGTTATTATTCATGGAGTATTACATTTGCTTGGATTTGAAGATCATTCAATAAAAGAAAAATTAATTATGAGAGATTTAGAAAATAGGAGTTTACAGAGTGATATTATTTCAAAAATTTTAGTATGAAACTTAACTACGATGTTATTGTTATTGGAGCCGGACATGCTGGAGCTGAAGCTGCTGCTGTTGCTGCTAATTTAAATTGTGAAGTTCTTCTCATTACTATGGATTTAAATAAAATAGCAAGTATGTCTTGTAATCCTGCTATGGGAGGTATTGCTAAAGGTCAACTTATTAGAGAAATTGATGCCTTAGGCGGATTGTCTGCTTACGTTACAGATGAAACAATGATTCAGTTTAGAATGCTCAATAAATCTAAAGGTGCTGCTATGTGGAGTCCTCGTGCACAATCTGATAGACTTAAATTTTCTCAAACATGGCGTAAATATTTAGAAAAAATTCCTAATCTTTATTTTTGGCAAGACAAAGTAAAATCGCTTATTATCGAAAATAATTTTGTTACCGGAGTTGTTACAGATTGGAATGTTCAATTCACTTCGAAAACAGTTATATTAACTGCCGGTACCTTTTTAAATGGTGTTATGTACGTTGGAGATAAAACTGTAGAAGGCGGTAGAGTAGGAGATGAATCTGTTAAAGGCTTGAGTGATCAACTTAAATCATTTAACATACCAACTCTTAAAATGAAAACAGGTACACCGGTAAGAATTGACGGCAGATCTGTTGATTTTTCAAAATTTGAGATACAACATGGTGATATACCGCCAGAAAAATTTTCTTTTGATCCTTTATCAAAAATGAGACTTCCTTCTATTCCTTGCCATATTGTTTATACAAACAAAAATGTTCACAAGGAACTTGAAAAAGGGTTTAGTTTTTCTCCTTTGTTTAGTGGTAAAATTAAAGGAATTGGACCAAGATATTGCCCAAGTATTGAAGACAAATTAATTACGTTTAGTTCTAAAGATCAGCATTTGCTTTTCTTAGAACCTGAGGGTGTAAATTCTAATGAATATTATTTAAATGGTTTTTCTTCTTCATTGCCATTAGATGTTCAGTACACTGCTCTCTCCAAAATTGATGGTTTTAGCAATGTTAAAATATTTAGACCTGGCTATGCTATTGAGTATGATTATTTTGATCCGATGTTTTTGCATCACACACTTGAATCTAAAATTCTTAATAATCTTTATTTCGCCGGTCAAGTTAATGGAACAACAGGATACGAAGAAGCCGCTGCACAGGGTATGATTGCTGGTATAAACGCTGCCCATAAAGTAAAAGAAAAAAATAATTTTGTTTTAGGTAGAGACACTTCTTACATTGGAGTATTGATTGATGATTTAGTTACAAAAGGGGTTGATGAACCATATAGAATGTTTACATCAAGGGCAGAATATCGTTTACAATTACGTCAGGATAATGCTGATTTAAGATTATCTAACTTAGCTATAGATATTGGTTTACTTACACCGCATCGAAATGAAGTTTTTGAAAACAGAATTAAACAAATATCTAAGCTCACTAAATTACTATCAATAATTAGCGTTACCCCTAAAAAAATTAATTCATATTTGAATAAAATTAATTCAAGCCCATTAAAACAATCAGTTAAAGCCGACAAACTATTGTTAAGACCTGAAATTAATTTAACCGATCTGTTACCTTTTCTTGAGTTAGATACACAATTTAAAGAAGACATTATACATACTACTCAATACAATATAAAATACCACGAGTACACACAAAAAGAAAAGATTTGTGCTAAAAAACCTGACGATTTTGACAATAAAATAATTCCTGACACTATTGATTTTGCGAAATTTAAATCAATATCTACAGAGGCTAGACAAAAATTAGAGAAACAAAAACCAAAAACAATTGGAGAAGCTAAACGCATACCCGGCGTTTCACCATCAGATATAAATGTTTTACTTGTATATATGGGTCGATAAAAAAAGTTCCACGTAGAACAATTTACAGATTGTTCTACGTGGAACTTTTTTATTGATTATGTTTTACTGAATAAGTGTTTTTTTTGTCTGGATTGATTTTTTTGAGTTGTAGAAATTGATTATATAAATACCTGGGTCTAAGTTTTTATGTGTGTTTGTATAGCTTGTTTGAGTTTGAGATAGATTGATAGTGTTTGATGTTATTTTTTGTCCGGTTATATTATATATGGAGTAGTGTAGGGGTTGATTAAGTAAATCGTTATTTGAAATATTTACAGTTATTGATTTTGATTTTAAAACACATGTAATCTCATCGTTTGATTGTGTTATTATATTAAGATTTGCAGGAGTTTGGTTTATTAAAAATTCTGCGTAAACTGGCAAGTGATCAGAGTTACTTGCAAGAGCATTAAGTACGTCTGTTGGAACTGATGTGTTTCCGTTGTAAGAAACTCCGCTGTTAAAATGATTTCCATCTTGTCCTACTGCTCTGTATGAATTTGCCACATAGGAAATATTGTCAGTGTTGTTATTTATTGCGTTAGAAAAAATAATAAAGTCGAAACGATCATCTAAACCACCTGAAGAACCACAACCGCTATTACTTGAATAAAATGCGGACTGAGTGTGTATATCTGCATAAGTACTGTTGTTGTGCCAGTCTCCGGCGGTTTCAGGATCAATAAAATTTAATGCAGCGTTTGAATAATTCGTTAACCTTTGGTAGGCTCCTTCGGTGTTTGTATATAAGTTTAAATCACCGGAAAGAAAATAATTATCTGTTGAATTATGATAATTTATGTAGCTCATTAAATCGTTTGCTTGATCATTTCTTGTGTCTGCATCGTCTCCTGTATCTCCTGCTTTTAAATGTGCTAAGTAATAAGTGAAATATACTGTATCTCCGTTGATTAAGTCTGGTGAGTTATAGTAAAATTTATATGCGTGAATATCTCGAGGCCATGAGTTTATGTAATTTGTGGATTTTAAAGTTAGCTTGTTGCTATTGTAGAATATTTGAGAAGTTAAATTGTAAGTTTCATTATGAACTTCTGCTCTTGTAAAATATGGACGGTCGTTGTATAAAAATACACTCCCAAGTAAATAGTCTTGGTAGTTAGTTGGGGAAACAGCATCTGATATTTCGTTAACAGCAAAAATATCCGGATCAAGATAATTAATAATTGTTTTTAAGTAATTTGTTTTTGTGTAGATGTTATTGTTTATTTGGTCACAGCCAGTTTCGTCTAACCCAAAATATAATAAATTGTATTGGGTGATTTTAATTACATCTTGTGCTGATGTGTTGGCAAATAAAATTAACATCACAAGAGTTAAGCTAAATGCTAATAATGGTTTTTTCATAATATTTAAAATTTAATGTTTTGGCAAAGTTAAATTTTTTATTTTTGTTTTCTCAAAATATATATATTAAATGAATGTAAATATAAATAAAATCAAAGAGCCTGTTGAAGAAGAATTATTAGAATTTAAAAATTTTTTCAATAATATTTTGAAAACAGATAATAAATTACTTAATATTGTATTGCAGTATATTATTAGAAATAAAGGTAAAGAATTAAGACCAATATTAGTTTTTCTTTCTGCAAAATTAGTTAATCATGTAACTGAAGCAACTTTTGTTGCTGCTTCAATGGTTGAATTAATGCATACTGCTACTTTAATTCATGACGATGTTGTTGATAATTCGCAACTCAGAAGAAGTAATTTTTCAATAAAAGCTTTATGGAAATCTAAATTAGCTGTTTTAGTTGGAGACTATATGCTTGCACAAGGATTAAAATTATCGGTAAAAACTAAATCATTTAATATTTTAGAAATTGTTTCTACTGCAGTTCAAGAAATGGCAGAGGGTGAACTGATGCAAATAGAAAAAGCTCGTAAATTAAATATTACCGAAGATATTTATTTTGAAATTATTAGAAAAAAAACAGCTTCTCTTTTAATTGCATCTGCTAAAGCAGGTGCTGCATCTGTAAATGCTTCTGAGGATCAATTAAATTCAATAGAAAATTTTGCCTTAAATTTAGGTGTTGCATTTCAGATTAAAGATGATTTATTTGATTATAGTAGTACCACTAACATTGGCAAACCGGAAGCTAATGATTTGCAAGAAAGCAAGTTAACTCTTCCTCTATTATATTCTCTTAATAGAGCAAATAAAACAGACAGAAAAAAAATATTTAAAATTTTAGGAAAAAAAGTTAAAACTTTTAATGAAATTAAAATTGTCCAAAATTTTGTCAAACAATCAGGTGGAATTGATTATGCTAAATCCGTTTTAGAAGATTATTCGAAACAAGCTATTGATGAACTACAGACATTTGACGATTCAATGGCAAAAAAATCGCTGATTGAATTGGTTGGTTATGTTGTTCTCCGAAAAAAATAATTAAGCAGCTGTAAATCAGATATATGGCTTGATTTTGGAAATATTTTTTTTATTTTTTTAATTTTTAACTAACTTTGTTAAGTTAAATAATATACTATGGCTAAATTATTAGATAATTTGAGTATCAGAAACAAGGTTGTTTATGGGCTCTTAATAACGTTATTCATATCTATGGGGATAGGTATTGTTGAATTTAATAATATTGTTAAAATTCAACAAAATTTTGAAGGTCGAAAAGTTTTTGGGGACTATAAAACTAACTTTTTGGAGTTGCAGAATCTATTTTACAAAATGGAGGTGAGCGTTGTTAAATTAGCTAATGCAAGGAGTAAAGAGGTTTTAATTAAAGAACAAAATACCTATAAAAGCATTGACCTGGATATAGAAAATATTTTAAATGGTTTTGATTCTCAGGAGTTTGATATTATTAAAAATCCCGAACAATTATTTCTTTTAGAAACCTTTAATGATAGTATTTTCAAGTACTCAAATATTTACAGGGAAAAAATTATATTGTCTGTAAAAAAATTAGATGAATATGTTAATTTAACTTTTCACCCGGATCAAGTATCGGATAATTACCAACGATTAATCGCAGAACAACAAAGCTTAGGTAATACGTATAATATTGATTATCAATTTATGACTCAAGATGAAATAGTCTGGGAGTTACTGTCAACTTATGAGCGTGCTATTTTAGACCTCGAAAAATTTATTACATCAAGCCTTTCAAGTCAAGAGTTTTCTTTAGATAAAATAACGATTACAATTCAGGAAGAAATAGATAAGGATAATATTAGGTTATTAGAACTTAGAAGATCTAATATAAGGGTTACAATTATTGTTTTTGTTATTGGTATTTTGTTTGTTTTGTTAGTGAGTTATCTAATATCTCAGAGTATTGTAAAACCCTTGTTTACAACTAATAATATTATTGCAAAGTTAGAAAGAGGAGACATACCTGATAAAATAAACGCACAAAGAACCGATGAAATAGGTGTTATTTTAGAGTCTTTAGATGGATTAATCGAGTATTTAAATAATACAACAAAATTCTCAAAGGAAATAGCCGTAGGTAATTTTTCTTATCATTATAATACCGCAGGGGAAACAGATGTTTTAGGACGTTCTTTGATTGAACTTAAAGATAGTTTGGTTGTTGCTAAGAGAGAAGAAAAAAGAAGAGAAATAGAAGACGCTCGAAGACGTAGAACTGCTGATGGTATAGCAAAGTTTTCAGATATTTTGAGGCAAAATCAGAATAATTTAAAGAAATTAGGACAAGAGGTTATTTCTAATTTAGTTAAGTTTATTAAAGCTAATCAAGGAGTATTGTTTACTTTAGTTGAAGAAGACGAAGAAGTATATTTGAGCTTATTATCTGCTTATGCTTGGAACAGAGAGAAATTTTTAGAAAAACAGATTAAAATTGGCGAAGGCTTAATTGGTTCTGTTGCCCAAGAAAAATTTACTGTTTATATGACTGATGTTCCTGAAGATTATATTGAAATAAAATCCGGAACAGGTAGTGCGAATCCTAAAAGCATTCTAATAATTCCATTAAAGGTTGAAGATGAGGTGCTTGGAGTTTTAGAAATTGCTTCTTTTCAGGATTTTGAACAATATGAAATACAACTTGTTGAAATTATTGCTGAAAATATTGCTTCTACTCTTAAATCTGTTCGTATTACTGCTCAAACAAGTGAATTGCTTGAAAAATTCCAAATTCAAGCCGCAGAAATGAAAGAGCAAGAACATGCAATGAAAGAAACAATTGATGATTTAAGACGATCCGAAGAAAAAAAGAAGTTAAAAGAAGAAGAGTTAGTTAGAAATCTTAAAGAAATGAGTGAATTGAATAAACAAATTCAATTTAAAGATGAACAACTTAAAAATGAAATTGATAGACTTTCGGAAGAAAATACAAAAAAAATAAAACAGCTTGATTTACAACAAAAACAAAGTCGTGAAATTTTGGAATCGATGCTTACTGGTGTTATTATAATTAAACAAGGAGGCAGTATTGAGTTTGTAAATAAAGCAACAGAAGAAATTTTTGGATATAATGATATGGAGCTTTTGGGCATTGAAATTGATAAACTAATTGAAATGCCGCCTGATGTTGGAGACAAAAAATTATGTGAATTTTTATTTGAAAACTTACTCAAAATCAAAGAAGCTCATGGACGTGAATTTTATATTAAGCTTAAGAATGGTCAACTTAAAAAAATCTTGTTGGAATTGATGGTATTAGAATCGGAAAAACAAGAAGATATGAGAATGGTTATTTTCATAAAAGATATGGAACGTTTCGAAAAACAAGATATTCAAAATAAAACCTTTGTAAATAAGCTAATTGCTAATGATTTTGAAAATGTAATGAAATTTGAATTTTACGAAGAAATATTTAAACAAAACAATATTTCTGTTCCAACTTTTGAACTTAATAAAGAAGAAATTATTAAATGGGGACCACATTTTGAATTAGGTGTTGCTATGATTGATAACCAACATAAACGATGGATTCATTTTATAAACGATTTATATAAAGGGCTTAATGATGATAAAAAATCAGATGATTTAGCTATGGTATTTAAAAAATTAATGGATTATACTGATTACCACTTTGGTTTTGAAGAAAAATACATGAACGAGTTTGGTTATGAACAAACTCAAGGCCACGAAATTAGTCACGAAAAATTTATTAGCGGACTAAATGAAATGTTTTTAGATTATATTGAGGGTAGGACAGACACGGCTTATAATTTAATTTTATTCCTTAAAAAATGGGTAACCGAACACGTTACCGTAACTGATAGAAAATACGTTGATTTATTTAAAAGACATGGTATTAGATAATTTTAAGTCCGTTTTTACGGACTTTTTTTTGAAATGAAAATTTTATTAATAAATCCACCGCAAGAAAATTCAATGCAAGCAGGCATCGAAGACGATTTTATTGACATTATAGGGTATTATCCTCCTTTAGGATTGATGTATATTGCTACAATTCTAAATAATCAAGGTTTTGAAACAAAAATTATTGATTGTGTTCCTATGAAAGTTGGGTATAATGAACTGAAAAATAAAATATCTGATTTTAAGCCTGATGTTGTTGGAATTTCAACTTACACAATGTCTATGGTTGATGTTTTATTAACAGTTAATCTTGTTAAAGAATTACATAAAGATGTAATTGTTGTTCTTGGAGGACATCATGTTCAATTATATCCTTTATTATCAATTAATTATGATAATGTTGATTTTATTTTACGTGGCGAAGCTGATTACACTTTTTTAGAGTTAATAAATGCAATAAAAAATCAAATACCAATTGATAAGTTTGAAAAAATTGAAGGTATAGGGTTTAAAAATAGAGATAAAGAGTTCATACACCCAAGAATCGCAATGGTTAAAGATTTGAATAATTTACCGATTCCTGATAGGACTCTTCTCCCAAAAGATATTTATCAAAGCATTGTTGGGCGAAATAACATGGTTGCAACTGTAATGTCTTCACGTGGTTGTCCGTATAAATGTACTTTTTGTTATACTCCAAGTAAATTGTATCGCTCCAGAACAACTGAAAATATTTTAGACGAAGTGAAATATCTTAAAAGTCAAAGTTATAAAGAAATTTTCTTTTTTGATGATTTATTTGCCTTAAAACCAAGTAAAGTAATTGATTTTTCAAAGGCTTTAAGGCTCGAAAATATTAAAATTGATTGGAGTTTTAGAGGTAGAATTAATACAGTTACCGAAGAAATGATAAATGAAGCAGCTAAAAGCGGAATTCATAGGATTCAATTTGGGATTGAGGCTGGTGTTGATAGCACTTTGAAACGTATAAAAAAGGGTATTTCCACCGACAAAATAACTCAGGCGATAAAATGGTGTAAAAAAGCAAAAATAACTACTGTGGGTAACTTTATGATAGGTTTACCTGACGAGACTGAAAAGGAAATAAATCAAACTTTAAGGTTTTCGAGAAAAGTTGGTTTAAATTATGCTCAATATAGTATTTTGGTGCCGTATCCTTTTACAGAAATTTATACCGAGGCATTAAAACGAGGCATTATAAAAAAAGATTTTTGGTTAGAATTTTCTAAAGATCCAATAAAAAACAAAGATAATTTTAAAGTTGAATATTGGACTGAACATGTTAGCGAAGAATTTTTATTTAAAACAATTAAAAAATCTTTTAAACTCTTTTATTTCAGACCTATATCAATAATTAATAAATTAAAAGAAATAAAAACCTTTCAAGAATTTTGGTTCTCAGTGAAAGGAGCTTTTAGTGTTTTGGTTTTTAGCCCACGTATAAAATCTATTAAGAATGATAACAGTTTAACATAAAAAAAGGGGCTATAAAAGCCCCCTCAAGATTATTTTTTTGTTGCAATAACTGTTGCTTTTTTATAAACGTGCGTATTTCCGTCGAGATCAAAAATATTTACAACTATTGAGTAAATACCAATTCTTACTTTTAAGTTATTTTCATCTAATCCGTCCCAAATCCAAAAACCATCAACACCTAATAAATCATTTTGGACTAAAGTTTTAACTAATCTTCCGTTTTTATCATAAATATAAACATCAGCAAAATATCCTCCGTTATCAAAAGTGTAATTAATATATAATTGATCGTTATATCCATCATTATCAGGTGAAAACACATCAGGAGTTAAATTTATTTCTCCAACAGAAGGAATTTGAGAAATGTCTTGATATTGAGAATTAATAAGACCCGGTGTTGCAAAACCTGCATCTTGGGCCGCACTGTGCCAATTAGAAGCGTCTTGTGTTGGTTGATTAAAGTCTATCCGTTCAAGCGAAACTCCATCGGTGTTACTAATTAAAGAAAAATGCATGTCTTCGTTATAAGCAAATTCATCAATAATAGAATCTTTTTTATCATAAATAACAACTGTTCCGGCATCATCAGCGTACGAAGGCATAGTATTTAATTCTATAAAATTTGTTCCACATGTGTAATTGTCCTTAATATCGTTTGTATCTGTTGTTATAACAAGGTAAGTTGCAGGTTCAAAAATAAAATTATTATCGGATATTTTATACGGGCTTGATATTTCTCCTTCGTCATCGCGTTTTGCTATAACCATATCTTTTAAGTTAATAGGATATATTGATCTATTATATAATTCTACAAAATCTACGCTTCCTGAATAAGGATTAAATAACACTTCATTGATAACAATATCGTTAATTTTTGCATTGTAATAAATAAATTCAAAGCTTTCGTCTAACATAGTATTGTTATTTACATCTTTTAAATTTGAAATATTTAGAGTATAACTAACTCCATCTGAAAAATTACTTGAAAATTGTAAAAATATTGTTGATGGATCTTCTGTTCCTCTAACAATATAGCTTGGTGTACCTATTTGATTATCAATAAAATAATTGTTTGATATTTGAGCAGATGTTAATTCTACTTCTTCTGAAAATTTTAGTTGAATTTGATTTTCATTTAACACCCAAACGTATTCAAGATTTATTAAATTATAAACAAAATTTGCAGAAGTATCGTTTATTGAATTTGAACAATCATCTGAAATATTTGATAAATTTAATGTATATTGTTCTTTATCAGTAAATTGTGTGTTAAAATATAAATTAACAGTTGAATAACTTGTATCTACTAAATTTATTGATATAGGATTACCTAAATTAGAAACAGAAAAATTACTGAGATTTAAAGCTGTTTGGATTGAAATATTTTTGGAAAATTCAACAATTAAATGATTTGAAGATTTGACTGTAATTTTTTTAAGTTTAGGCAGAGTTAAATCAGGGTTAATCATATAAATCGAGTTATCTCTACCCGGAGTTCCTCCAGAAATATCTTGTGATGCAGCCCAATTAAAAGAGTTTTCGCAAAAATTGTAGGGGTCTATTTTTTCTAATGCCCAACCACCGTCGTTTTTATCGTCATCGTTATACCAGTTATCTGAATATCTAACATGATAAATTAAATTATTTCTGTTGTCAAATAATTCTATTTCTTTTCCTGTTTGAGTTAAATCGCTTGTTCCTAAAATAGGCACCGTTGTTCCAAAAACGGATAGTTCTTTTTCATCATAAATGTTACAAACAATAACAAAACCATTTGCAGGAATTTTTACCGTTGGAAAAACTCTATTGTCCTGATTTTCTGCAAATAAAATCCAATCAGAGAGCCAAATATCAATATCGGTAGTATTAAATAATTCAAGATATTGAGCTTCGGGTAATCCTATTGGAGCCGGGTTTATGTCAACCATTATTTCATTAATAACAACGTCAAAGGCTTTTGGAGTATGAAAGGTAAAAGGAATTTCTTCGGATTCCATTACGTTGTTGTAAATATCTGTAATTCCATTTATAGCAAGTATATGTTGTTGATCTTCAGTAAATTCATTATTAAATAAAAGATGAACAATTGATGTGTCATTCGCATCTCTGTATGCAACAATCGGATTTCCAATTCCGTCTCCAATAGAATAATTAAATGTGTTTTCAGCTGTATTTTTTGATGCCGGTTCTGAAAAATATACAATTATTTGAGTAGCAGATTTTGGTTCAACGTCTGTTGGGTGTATTAAGGTGTAGTTAAAGTCAATATTTGTATCTGCAATTGCATTTCCACAGTAGTCTGAAACATTTTTTATTAATAATGAATTGTCGCTAAATAGAAAATGTTCATAAAAGTGAAGGTTGATTATTGAATTATCATTAATATCTGTTATTGCACTTCCGGGAATATTTGTTGAATTTAGCACATAATTAAGAATTGAATTTGCTGTTGCAGTATCAACTGTTTCCGAAAATTTTAACATAATATCTTGTGATGCAACCAAAGTAAATTCTTCTAAGGTAGGTTGTTCTGTATCTGGATTGTTGCCAAAAACAGAATTAATTATTCCGGGTGTTCCTCCTGTATAGTTTTCGCTCGCTTTCCAGTTATTGTTCTGACTGCAAAAATTTGTAGGATCTATTCTTTCCATTGCCCAGCCTCCGTCATCTTTATTATTATCATTATACCAAGTACTTGGATCGTAAGTTACTTCTTCAATTATTTGACCGTTAGTATTTTTAAGTTTTATTGTTTTCCCAGTAGTCGAAGTTAGATAAGATTCCGTTAAAATTCCTGCCACTTGGCCATAAGCGTTAAAACTTGAACTTGCCTCGTCAGAGCAAATAATTAAATAACCGTGAGATGGTATTTGTATCGAAGGGAAAACTAAATCATTATTTGTTCCTATTTTTAGTGTCCATTCTGTTAAATCTAATTCAAAATTTGAAGTGTTGTAAATTTCGATGTATTTGTATGATGGTAAAGCAATTGGAGCCGGATTTACATCAACCATAAGTTCATTTATTACTATGTCGTTTCTTCTTACTAAATAAAATATAAAATTGAAATTTGCTGTTCCAATATCATTCCCAAATAAATCTTCAACATTGATTATGCTTAAAGTGTAGTTTTGTTCGTAAATAAATTGATTTGCAAAAGTTAATTTCACAACTTGAGGATTTGTTTCATCTAAAATTGCTGAAGTTGGTGCTCCTATTGAGTTATTTATATAGTAATTAGAAATTTCTACGGCAGTTGCAGAGTCTATTTCTTTTGTAAATTTAACATTTATTTCTGTTGTAGATATAAACCTAATACTTTCTATGTCAATATTTTTCCAATCAAATTCTACAATTGTATCTTCAATAATGTTGTCCGATGCATCAGTAACATTTTCAATTAAAAGATTATAGTTTATGTCTTCTGAAAATTCTGTTTCAAAAGTAAGTTCAACAATTCGTTTGTTTGAAGGATTTTGTATTACCGTAATTGGATTGCCAAGAGTGTTATCGCATGTGTAATTTGATGTTGTTTCAACTGATGATTTGTTCATATCTTCGTTGAAGTTTAGTTGAACTCTATACGGTGAAACAACTTGATAGTCAGCTAAATATGGTGCTTCTATGTCAGGAATTGGTGGTCCAACATAAATATCATCTAACCATAGCAAACGGTCTAAAGTTGAGCTGTAGTTATAAAGTATCCCAAAATAATTTGCATCGGTGTGATTGGTGTTGTTTGCTGTTCCAAGAGAAATAAGATTATCAAAACCACCATTTTCGTCAATTTTAATTTCCCATAATCCAGATGATGAGCGAGTTATTAGAATAGATTTTGCTATACTTGCATCTGTGTTATTCCAATCAAAAGTTGTGGCAATTACTTCGGTAGGACTTCCGTTTGTAACCTCCCAAAGTTTTAATAAATCATCTGTTCCTGTAAAATTAACTCCAATAACGTAACCATTTATGTTTCCTCCGTTGAACATTTGTTGATTATCGGCATCTGCCATAATAAATACGTTCCAATTATTAGTTCCCGAAGGTGAATTATTTGTAAATTTTAGTTCAAATTGCCATATAGTAGAATCTGAGTTAATATTTAGTCCGTTCATTTCATAACTTATTTTATCAGAGCCACTTGCCGAAGCATCAAAAATGTGATGTAATGAATAAGTTCCGCTAATTGCTTCAATATCAGATGATTGCCAATGCCCAATTTCGCTTTCTGTCCAGCCGGTTAAATTTCCGTCTTCAAAATCATCATCTAAATAATAAATTAAATCAGTACTTGTTATTTCAGTTGAATTTATTTCGTTTAAGCCTGTTGATGAAGCAGTTATCGAAAAATTTTCAATTGTGTTATAATTTAAATCTGTCCACGAATATTGTCCAGAGTTTAAATTTTGTGATAATCCTGAAATTGAACTTAAATTTCCTGTACCTGTATTTAATGTTAATGTTGATAGATTATTGTTATCTAAATCAATATTTCCATTAGCATCTGTTGCTATAACACTTACAGTAAAATCTTGATTAACAGCTACTATGCTTGGAACATCTGAAAAATTTAATTCTGTTGCTACAATAGTTACCGCACAGTTGTTGTCTCCACTTTCAATAATACCGCTACCAAAACTCGACCCCATTAAATCACAAACAATATCTGAGTAATCAATTTTAAATTCAAAATTTTCATTGTCTGAAATATTTGATAAATCTGTTTTTAACCAAATATAAAGTTGGTAATTTTCTGTTGTATTGTTATCTACATTTATTAAACCGGTTGTTTCAAAAGTAATTCCGTCTGTTAAAATTATTCCTTCAACTCCAGTTGTTAAATCAGTTCCTAACAGTTTAGCTCCAGCTATAGCATTAGTCCAATCTGCAATATTATTATTATCTCCTTGAGTAAATGTTAATTCGTTTATTATTGAAGCAATTCCATCGTTTCCAATATCCTGTAAATCAATGTCAAAAACCTGAACCCCGTCGGGTGTATTAGTTAAAGAAGATATTGTTTCGGGTTCAAAATTGCTTCCTTCCATAACAACAGAATTGTTTTCATTTCCGGGGGGAGCGACCATAGTTACATCATCAATCCATAAATGCTGACACTGTGTTTTTGTAAAATCATAAACAACGCCAAAATAAGATGCGTTTGTAAAAGTTGCATCATTTCCTGTTCCTATTGAAATTAGGTTGTTAAAACCTCCGTCGGAATCCATAAAAATTTCCCAGTCGCCGGTAGAGCTTCTTGTAACCTGAATACCTATTACGGCTGTGGTTGTCCATGTATAAGAAGTTGCAACAACAACAGTACCTGTTCCGTTTGATACTTTACGTAGGGTTAAAACATCGTCGGTTGTGCTACCAAAATTTACTCCAATAACATAACCGTTTATTGCTCCGTTTGGCATTTCCGAGTAGTCGTTATCTGACATTAAAAATATATTCCATTTGTTTGTACCTGAAGGTGAAGCATTTTTATATTGGATTTGGAATTGCCAAGTACTTGTACCATTTAAAATGTTATTATTTTCCAAAGGAATACTTGCAATATCTTTGTAATTGCCTGTAACATCAGTCAAAAATTTATGATGAAATGAATATAATCCGTTTAATGGTAACGAATCAGATGCTTGAAAATGATCGGGATTATTTTGTGTCCAGTTAACTATATCACCGTCTTCAAAATTGTCGTCTAATTGGGAGAACCCAATTAATGGAACAAACAATAAAAGTAATAAAATAATTTTTTTCATTATGGTTAAATTTTTTAAATAAAAACAAAAGAAATTTTAATTTTGTTCAAAATTAATAAAATAAAGTTTATAAATACTCTAAAACACTATGAATATTGCAGTTGTAGGTGCTACGGGATTAGTAGGACAAAAAATTTTACAAGTTATTTCAGAAAGACAATTTAATGTTAATGAGATTATTCCTGTAGCAAGTTTAAAGTCTTACAATAAGTCTGTTATTTTTAAAAATAAAGAATATTTCGTTCATTCAATTCAAGATGCTATTGAAAAGAAACCTGAAATTGTGATATTTTCTGCCGGTTCAGAGGTTTCTTTGGAATATGCTCCAATATTTGCCTCAAATGGTTCTTTTGTTATTGATAATTCTTCTGCCTGGCGAATGGATTGTTCAAAAAAACTTATTGTTCCTGAAATTAATGGACATATTTTAACTTTTGATGATAAAATAATAGCTAATCCTAATTGTTCTACTATTCAACTTGTTATGGCATTGGCTCCACTACATTTTAAATTTAAAATTAAAAGAGTTATTATTTCAACTTATCAATCGGTTACTGGGTCTGGAATGAAAGCAATAAACCAACTTAAAAGTGAACGTTCAAATTTAGGAAATGATAAATTTTATCCATATCGCATTGACATGAATACTTTGCCTCATTGTGATTTTTTTCTTGAAAATGATTATACAAAAGAAGAAATGAAATTGGTAAATGAAACTCGAAAAATTTTGGGTGACAACAATTTGATGATTTCTGCAACCGCAGTTAGAGTGCCTGTTGTTGGTGGTCATTCAGAGAGTGTGAATGTAGAATTTGAAAAGAATTTTGAAATTTCTGAAATTCGTAGTATATTGTCAGCAACAAAAGGAGTAGTTGTTCAGGATAATCCGGCTGAAAATATTTATCCAATGCCATTAAACAGTTATGATAAAGACGAGGTTTTTGTTGGCCGTATCAGAAGAGATTTATCTAACCATAAAGCATTGAATATGTGGATTGTTGCCGATAATCTTAGAAAAGGAGCAGCAACAAATGCTGTGCAAATTGCTGAGATTGTTCAAAAATTTGTTAAACATTAAAAATAATTATATATGAAACTTTTAGCACAATATAACAGAACTTTTTCTGAAGCTGAAATTACTCAAGCTATTGATGATGCAAAAAATACGGCAAATGAAATGGCTTCTGTAGAAAATTATAAATTAGCTTTTAGTTGTATCGATTTAACTTCGTTAAATAGTAGCGATACTGTTACTAAAATTGAAAATATGACAAAAAAAGTCAATAGTTTTCAATTTGATTTTCCCGAAATGCCTAACGTTGGGGCTATTTGTATTTATCCAAATTTTGTAAAAACAGTTAAAGATACATTGACAGCCGAAGGTGTTAATATCGCTTCGGTTACAGGAGGTTTTCCTTCTTCTCAAACTTTTTTGGAAATAAAAACACAAGAAACTCGTTTGTGTGTGCAACGTGGAGCTGATGAGGTGGATATGGTTATTTCTATTGGCGAATTTTTGCGTGGTGATTATCCTTTGATTTCTCACGAAGTGAAAAAAATCAGAAAAGCTGCCGGTGATGCTCATTTAAAAGTTATTTTAGAAAGTGGTAGTTTGCAAAATCCTGATGAAATTTACAAAGCTTCAGTAATTTCTATGAACGCCGGTGCCGATTTTGTTAAAACTTCAACCGGAAAAGAAAAAATAGGTGCAACTTTTGAAGCCGCTTACGTTATGTGTTCGGCAATTAAAGATTATTACGAAGATACAAATGAAAAAATTGGTTTTAAACCTGCCGGTGGTATTTCTACCCCCGAAGATGCATTGATTTATCTTGCAATTGTTAAAAATGTTCTTGGAGACGAATGGTTAAATAATAAATTGTTCAGATTTGGTGCAAGTAGATTAGCGAATAAATTGCTTTCTGAAGTTTATAAAAAAGAAATTAAATATTTTTAAAATATTACATATTAATGAGATTTTTTAAAACAACCACAATTGTGGTTGTTTTTTTGATTTTTGCTAAAAAAAAATAGAAATGATACAATATTTAGATACATTAAAACACGTTTTACAAAACGGAGCAAAAAAAGAAGATAGAACAAATACAGGAACTCTTAGTGTTTTTGGTTATCAAATGCGTTTTGACTTACAGCAAGGGTTTCCTTTAGTTACAACAAAAAAATTGCATTTAAAATCAATAATTTATGAACTTCTTTGGTTTTTAAAAGGTGAAACAAATACAAAATTTTTAACTGATAACGGTGTACGTATTTGGAATCCTTGGGCTGATGAAAACGGTGAACTTGGAAGAATTTATGGTTATCAATGGCGTTCGTGGACAACCGAAAATAGAAATATTGATCAATTAACGCAAGTTATTGACAGTCTTAAGAATAATCCTAATTCTCGCAGGCATATTGTAAGTGCATGGAATGTTGGCGATTTAGATAAAATGGCTCTTCCGCCTTGCCATATTCTTTTTCAGTTTTATGTTGCCGATGGTAAATTATCTTGTCAGTTATATCAGCGTAGTGCAGATTTATTTATTGGTGTTCCGTTTAATATTGCTTCGTATGCTCTTTTAACTATGATGATGGCTCAGGTTACAGGTTACGAACCCGGAGATTTTATTCATACTCTTGGTGATGCACATATTTATTTAAATCATATTGAACAAGTAAAGTTGCAAATTAGCAGAGAACCTAAACAGTTACCCCTTATGAAAATAAATTCAGATGTTGAAAATTTATTTGATTTTGAATATAATGATTTTGAGCTTGTTAATTATCAGTCTCATGAACATATTAAAGGTGATATTGCTGTTTAATTTGCTTTTTTTATGCTTTCAAGTTTGGTTTATAAAACAACTGAACTTGAATTTTTATTAAAATAGCCTCATATTGAAAGTATTTTAGTCTGTTTTTGAAAGCAATTTCTTTTAAATAGTTTCAGAATTATCTGTGCTGATAGAAACTTCTTTGATATCTAAAAAAAAAAATTCAAAAATATTAACTTTTGTTTTTCCTGATTCGGTAAATATTAGTACTAAGAGGTATTTTTTTTCTTCTAAAAAAAAAATGAAATTGATTTTTCGTAAGTCTATACAATCCATTATTTTCTAATACTCTGTTTTTCATATAGTTTAAATTTTTTCTTTTAGTAAAATATATATTGTCTGATATTTCTTTGTGAAATGAAGACTGAATAGGTATCATTATTTTGATAAAGCGATTAAATAACTCTCTCTTTTTGTTGTCTTTCAATTAATATAATCTGCGAAATAATATTTTTAATTTAGATTTTATAAAAGTTTTTGTTTTTTTTAGATATTTAATGTCTTTATAAATAAACA
>JAFGXO010000225.1 GCA_016936595.1 Bacteroidales bacterium
CACAGAACAAGGCACTTATACAATTACCTGGAATTTTGATGACGGAAACGGAAACGATATTGATGTTGACCAAACTGTAATTATTGAAGATGTAACTAATCCAACAATTTCATGTGTTAGCGATTTTGAAACTACCTTAGCAGAAGGCGAAACTAATTACACTGTTTCAGGAACTGAATTTGACCCGATTTCTGCTGACGATAATTGTGGTTCTGTGGGTATTGAAAACGACTATAACACAACAGAAACATTAGATAGTGCTGAATTCGCAATTGGAACAACAACAGTAGTTTGGACAGTTATGGATGATGCCGGAAACACAGCAACTTGCTCTTTTGATGTAGTTGTGAATGCTTATGTAGGACTTGCAGATATGAATAATCAAATTTCTGTTTATCCAAATCCAACAAACGGACAATTTACAATTTACAATGGACAGTTTACGATTAACAATATCGAAATTACTGATGTTACCGGAAAAGTAATTTATTCTGATAATAAGGTTGAAAAATCGGCAAAACATCAAATTAACGAATTGATGAATTACTCAAACGGTATTTATTTCCTAAAAATAACTTCCGAAGAAGGTACATACACCGAAAAAATAATAAAACAATAAAAATTTCCTCATAATTATTCTCATGAAACCCGGCAATTTAAGGTTGTTGGGTTTTTTATTATTACTAAACCCAACTTAAATTTTTATTCTTTTTTGTAATCTACTAATTTGCCGGCTATTTCGGTTCAATAATTTTCAAAAATATTAAGAATGCACTATATTTGCTATCAAATAGAAAACTTATAGACATTATTCTTCAGCTATTTTTCATCAAAATTGAAACAACCGAAGTATGACAAAAAAAATATTTTTAATTATAGCAATAACATTAAGTTGTTTAAACATATTCGCACAAATTGACACCATAAAATTAAACATAAGTAACAAATACAAAACAGTTGTGGGCAATCAATTTATCAAATTTTATCATGACAATAGCAATTCACTTGATTTAGAACAAATTCAAAGCTTAGAATTTGACTCTCTATTTACGCAGCCTGATAGTTTAAGCATATATAAAAAAAATACAAATATTTGGTTCAAATTTTATGTAAAAAATCAATCTGATAAGTTAGGTCAATGGATATTGGCTGTTCCTGATTATGCTTTTATTGATTATTATATTATCGACTCATTAGGAAATGTGGAGAATTTAAAGGCAGGAACTAGCCAACGCATGTCGCAAAAACAATTAAGAAACAACCGTCTTGAAATAATATCAATTTATTTTCAAGCAACCGAAACTAAAACGATATATGTAAAAGCTACTTCAGAAGTAGCTTTAAAGATTCAAGATGTTTTTTTAATTCAAAATTCAAACCGCTATTATGAAAGTTTAAATCAAACAAATATATTTCAAGGTTTTTTTCATGGTTTTTTGTTAGCATTATTTCTTTACAACCTCATCTTATTTCTGATGACCAAACAAAAATCTTATATTTTTTATAGTTTATATATAATTCTAATTATTTTATCAAACTTAGCTATTTTTAGATATTTTACAGTCTATATATTTCCAGAAAATCCGGTAGTAAACAGTTATTTTGGATATTCTATATTTTTTGCTTTGATATTTTACTTTTTATTTATTCGTGAATTTATTGAATCAAAACATAATAACCTGAAACTTGACAATTTTTTGAAAAGACTAATTTTCATAAACATACTTTTTAGCATATCAATTATTTTAATATCTTTTTTTAATTATTTCATTTTTGCTCTTCTTGCTCTTCTTTCGGTTTTTATAAATATGATTATAATTTTTTTATTAACGCTAAAAATAATATTAAAAGGAGGTGTTTTGACAAAAATATTTGCATTAGGTGCATTTGTACTAATAATAAGCATTTTAACAGGTGTGATAAGTCGTCTTTTAAGTCTAAATCAAGGATTTGTTATTTATGTTTTTCAATCAGGCATAGCAATCGAAGGATTAATTTTTACAATAGGTTTGAGTTATAAATATAAATTATCTGAAGATAAAATCAAAAATACTCAATCAAAATTAATTGAACAATACATGATAAATGAGTCTTTGCAAAAAAAGGTAACAGCTGAATTGGAAAAAAAAGTTGCAAAACGAACTCAATATATTTCAAAACAAAACAAAGAAATAAAAGCCCTATACCAAGAAATTCATCATCGTGTAAAAAACAGCCTGCAAACAATTTCAAGTTTGATATATTTTCAATTAAAAGAATTAAAAAATGACAATAATAAATCCGGGTTAAAAAATATTCAGTCAAGAGTTGATTCAATGGCTGCAATACACGAAATGCTCTACAGTAAAGAAGAAATGACCAAGGTCTCACTTAAAAAATTTGTCGAAGATTTTGTAAGTTATGTTGAAACAATGATAAACAACAATGCAAAAGTTATTGAAATAGAGTACCAAGTTGAAAACATTGAGTTTAATATTTCTGAGGCAATTACTTTAGGTTTAATGATATCTGAGATAATAACAAACGCTCTTAAACACGCTTTTGAAAAAACACTAAAACCTAGAATTAACATAAAAATTATCAAACAAGAGAATGAAGAAATATTTTTCTCAATAAAGGATAATGGCTCAGGTGTAAGCGAAGAAATACTCGGAAGTAAAGAAAAATCTCTTGGGTTTAAACTTATTAATATCTTTTCCAGACAATTAAATTCAGTAATGAAAATCAAAAACAACAATGGTTTGGAATTTAAGTTCACTTTTAAACTAAAAAAAGATGAATAATAACAAAAAAAACATTCTAATAGGCGAAGACAACATACTAATTGCAGAGCATCTAAGAGATATTGTAATAGATTTTGATTATAACGTTGTTGGAATTTTTCACAATAAAATCGATATTATTAAAGGACTTAAAACATATCATCCTGACATTGCTCTTCTAGATATTAATATGGAAAGCCGGTTTACCGGAGTTGAAATAGGTGATTATATTGCAAAAAAACTTCATATTCCATTTATATACATCACTGCTCACTCAGAAAAGCATACTCTAGAAAAAGCTCTGAATACCAAACCAAGTGGATATATTCTAAAACCTTTCAAAGAAATGGAGGTTAACATTGCAATAAAATTAGCACTTGAAAAATTTGAAAATAAACCCGACGAAGGTTTTATCACCATTAAAGACAGCTCTACCAACATCAAAATATTCTATTCTGATATTATATTTATAAAATCAGACAATAATTATGTTGAAGTCCACACAAAAAAACAAAAATATATAACCAGAACTTCTCTTAAAAGTATTATCTCAGAATTAGATAAAGAAATTTTCATCAAAGTCCATCGTTCATTTATTATTAATAAAAATTGCGCTATTAAATACAGTAAGCATACTTTGTTCCTTAATGGAATTTCAATTCCAGTTTCAAGAAAATTTCAAGAAGATGTGAAAAACATTTTCAATTATAAGTAAATTGAAAATATAACTGTACCTCCCACAAAACACAAGTGTAAAAATCCTAAAAATAGATTTACTTTTCTGATATACCGAAATGCTTTAAAAAATCCGATTTCATTTTCTTAAAATCGGTTTTAAAGTCAATCGGCATTACTTGTCCCGAAATATTTCG
>JAFGXO010000226.1 GCA_016936595.1 Bacteroidales bacterium
GAGTTTGTCGAGTTTGTCGAGTTTGTCGAGTTTGTCGAGTTTGTCGAGTTTGTCGAGTTTGTCGAGTTTGTCGAGTTTGTCGAGTTTATCGAGTTTGTCGAGTTTATCGAGTTTGTCGAGTTTGTCGAGTTTATCGAGTTTGTCGAGTTTATCGAGTTATCGAGTTTATCGAGTTATCGAGTTTGTTAAATAATTAAACGGTTAACTCATTTTACCGTTCCATTTCCGGAGGACAAGTTCCCAAACTGTTCATAATAAATGAAACATCTGAGAGATTTTGACCAACCAATAAATTTTCTAATAAAGTAATACCATGAATATAAGCTGGACCTTTTAAATGAATACGTCTTGGCTTATTAGTACCGTCACTTACAACGTAAAAAGAAGACTCTCCACGAACAGTTTCGGTTTTTACAAGGGCATCACCCTTGGGTAATACCCATTTATGTGGATTAGGTATTTTGTTAAATACCGGTCCTTCGGGCATATCATCAAGCACTTGACGAATAATTCTAATAGTTTGAAGAAATTCAAAACGACGAACTAAAGCTCTTGACCAAACATCACCATCTTTGTACATGTCGGGAACAATAAAATCTAATTTATCATATACTTCGTAAGGTTCATCAATTCTAACGTCGCTTTTAATACCACACCCCCTAAGAGGAGCACCAACAACACCCCACTCTCTAGCCATTGAAGGATCAATAACTCCAATACCTTGGGCTCTTTTTTGGAAGATAGAATTATCAAAAAGCAAACGATCGTAATCTTTCCAACGTTTTTCAAGATAATCCATAACTTTTATTGCACGCCCTTTAAACCCTTCGGGTAAATCACGACGAACACCACCGGGCCAAATAAACATGTGATAAATACGAGCACCTGTTAATTCTTCAAAAAGGTCAAGAACATAGTTTCTATCACCAACAGACCATTGCCCCATAGTATAAAGTCCGGCAGAACCGGCTTGTCCGGCGTACCAGAGCAATAAACTGGCAAGACGAGCCATTTCAAGAACAAGAACACGAATGTATTTTGCTCTTTCGGGCACTTCTCTACCTTCAATAATTTCTACGGCACGAGCATAATTTTCCTCGTTCGGATCGGGTTCAGGAACACACATACGGCAAAGTATAGTAAAACTTTGCAACCAGTTTCTACGTTCCATAAGTTTTTCAAAAGCTCGGTGTAAATAACCAACATGAGTTGTTGCTTTAACTATAGTATCGCCTTCAACTTGCAGTTTAATCATCATATTTCCGGTTATACCCGGGTGTTGAGGACCTAAATATATTGTTGTGCTTTTATCTTTCATTATCTTGAGTATTTTTTAGCAAATTCCGGAATTTCTTCGCCTGAATTTTGGCGTATTGTTTCACGAACATCCCGAGCGTTTTCGCGTCCGGGACGGTCAAAAAATGTTTTTTTAGCATATTCAGCTGTATCAAAATCACGTCTCATAGGCGGAATTTCTATCCAATCTTCTAAAATAAAATCTTGTGCTCCAACTAAACCTTCAAATTGCACTCCGTACATTTCTCTTAGTTCACGTTCAAAGGTATTTGCGTGTCGCCAGATATAATCAATATTTGGAGCAACAGGGTTTTCTCTATCAACTCTAACTTTGATTAAAATAGTAACTTTAGATTCAGGAGACCAAATAATGTAAACAAGTTCAAATTGTTTTTCTTCAATCCAATCAACACAAGAAAGTTGGGTAAAATGAATAAAAGATAATTGATGTTTTGCATACAACAGTACATCTTCAATTGTGTTTGTAGTAGCAAAAAGCTCAACACGTTTTTCTCTTTTCACATTTCCGGTAACTTTGTTGCCAAAATGATCCAGAATTTTATTTAAAATATCTTGTTCGTTCATAATATTTATAGTTGAAAGGTCTTTAGTTCTAAAAAAAACTTCAGACAATTATCACTTATTTTTACCAATTATAATCAGGCATAACCCAATTATGAATAATTTTCTTTTGATTGCCGCGATAAAATTCAAGATTTTTTTGGTATCTATCCCAACCATCTGCTTTGCCTGCCTGAATGAGTTTTTGAAGCTTAGCAAAACCGGCAATAACGGCTTCGGGACGAGGCATACAACCGTTAATGTAAACATCAACAGGAATATACATATCCAAACGATTGATTGTATTGTAAGAATCCCAATACATTCCTCCGTTAATAGTACAAGAACCAAAGCCAATAATGTACTTAGGATTTTGCATTTGTTCGTATGCTCTAATTACTCTTTTAAGAGATTTAGTAGCAAGATACCCTGTTATTAATAAAACATCGGCTTGACGAGGAGTTGCAGCTCCTCTAATACCAAAACGTTCGGCGTCGTAACGTGATGTCATTGTTGGGGGAATTTCAATTGCTCCGCAGCCTGTTCCGTATGCTAAAACAAATAATGAACTTTGTCGAGCAAAATTTTGAATTATATCAACTATTTTTTGTGATTCTTTATCGTTTACCATTTTAATTTTAGGTTTATAAGTTTATAAGTTTATAAAATTTATAAAATTATGTAATAAAAAGTAATATTACTTTTTATTTTGCAACTTCACAAACTAATAACTTTGATTAAATTGCAGCTTGAATTAAGCCAAGGACACCAAAAAACACCGGCCATCCCCAAAAAAATCTAACAGCTTGTTCTGTTCTAAAACGTGGAGATACTAAACCCCAAAGAACAGGAAACATATATAAAGCAAAGGTTTTTAGAAGTAAAAAGCCTAAATTAGAAGCTCCGCCCATAAAAATATCAACAAATAATGTTAACTTAACAAAGGCAAAAATAGCTCCATTAGTCATCATTGTACCTAAATATTTACCTCCAAATTCTGATATTGGACCCGATGCTAACTCTGCAGGTGCTCCAACGATATCAAATGGAGAATACCTGAACATTCCGGGTATTGCAAGCAAAGCAGCAATAAAAGCAAAGGGAGAACTTAACATTAACCAAGTTCCAGATTGTACTTGTACATCTAATAAACCGGCAACTGTTGTAGTTCGGTGTTGTATCATTAAAGCAACCAAAGCCATTACCCAAGGTATTTCAAAACCTACCATTTGTGTAAGACCTCTTGTAACACCAATTGCACTATTAGGGTTTCCGGTTTGTCCGGCTCCAAGAGCCATACCTAGCGAACCAACTACCATCAAATAAAGTAGCATTATCAAATCGCCTTCAAAAGTTAAATTAGTAAAAAAAGTTGATCCATTATTTAAAATAGGTATAAACATCAAGGTTGTGATAGATGTAGCAATCATCCACAAAGGGGCAACATGCTGCATAAAACCGTGATTTATACTGGATTTTTTAGACCAAAGTTTCATTACATCAAGAAAATTCTGATAAATAGGAGGACCTACACGATTTTGTACTCTTGCAGTTATTTTTCTCCTTAAGCCCATATACAGCATTCCAACAACAAATGCTAAAACTGTGGTTACAGAGCCTGTTAATAATAATTTCCAAATATCCATTGTATTGTTAAATTGTCAAATAGTTATTAAATTAAAGTTGCACCAACTATGAATAATATTGTTAAAAAGATAACAACATATAACGCATAAGTTTGTCCGTTTCCGGTATATACTCTTCTGAAAAACTGAAAAAATTCACCTATTCCGTTAGCAAAACTATTGTAAAATGTTTCGATTCGATATTTCATTACGGGAGAGATAACTCGCCAAAACGGTTTATAAAAATCTTGTGAAAAATGATAATTATCTTCAGCTAAAATAGGTTCACCGGCATTTGCGATATCTTTAGTTCCAACACGGCGTGTTTTTTTGCGTGCAACTAAGGTTATTATTACAAAGAAAACTGCAAAAACAACCATAAACATGGTATTTAAGTGTGTAAGATAAATTTTATTTCCCCATTCATTTGTCAATACTGACATTTCCCATGTTACATCGTTAAAGCCAAGATAAGACATTGACGAAGAAATATGTTTAAAAATTAAACCAGGAAAAGTTCCTAATGCTAATAAACCAAAACTCATTAAAACCATTGGTACAAGCATTAGAGCGGGAGCTTCTTTTACGTCTTCAATATCATCTTCACGCTGACCTAAAAATACGCCATACAAGAAATGAAAACAATATAAAAATGCCGCAGTACTTGACAAGAATATTAAAATTATCAAGAAATAATGTTCTGAACTTAATAAAGCCTCGTAAATTAGCCATTTGCTAATTAAACCTGATAAAGGTGGCATACCTGCAAGTGCGATAATTGCAACTAATGCAGAGAAGAAAGTTACAGGCATTTTCCAAATTAAACCTCTTAATTCACTAAAATCTGTTTTTCCAGTTCTGTATTCAATTGCTCCGGCAGCCATAAATAAAATACCTTTAAACAACCCGTGTAATAGTGCTAAAAACAGTGCAGCCATCACACCTAATTCGGTGCCAATACCTAGCCCTACAGCAATATAACCTAATTGTCCGATTGATGAATAAGCCAGTAATTTTCTAATATCTGTTTGAAAAACAGCCCAAAATGTTGCTAATACAGCTGTAATTGCTCCAAGCCATGCTAAAGCTTCGCCAAAAAATTTCATTCCGGTATTAGTATATAACATAATTGCAACTAAAGCCATACCATAAATCCCCATTTTAGACAATGCTCCCGAAAACAAAGAGGTATATGACATTGGTGAATTGGTGTAAGCGTTAGGGGCCCAAACATGTAGAGGCATAAGTGCACTCTTAACTGCAAAAGCTGTTAATAATAATAAACTGCTTAAAATTTTTGCTCCGTTAGAATAATCGGCAAAAGTTTCAAAAAAATGACTAATATTTGTTGTGCCGCTCCATTTGTTAATAAGAACAATTGCCATCAACATAGCATAAGCACCTATAGCGCTATAAACCATGTATTTAACACCAACTTTATTTACCTTTTTACCACTAAATATAACAATTAAGTACGACGACCAAGTCATTATTTCCCAAAAAATAAAAAGCGAGACAAAATCTTTACTCATTAATATTCCGAGCATTCCACCTATCGAAAATAAAAAATTAAGATAAAACCAACCCAATCTATCTTTTTTATTCATGTAGGGAATAGAATAAAGTAAAGTTAATGCACCGAGAATTACAACAAGGATTGCAAAAAGACTTGAAAAAGAAGTAAATCCAAATTGAAGCGTAAGCCCCATAACTTGGAACGAATAATCTTCGGGTACATAAGTAAAATAATATACCGGCAATGCAACAGCAATTAAACCTACAAAGATATTACCAAGCGTTTTGTTTAGCCTAAAAGCAATGTATGTTAAAATTGCCCAGCCAAATATTGCTAATATAATAATTATGTTGCTCATTTTATAATTGAGGTTTTAAATTTTAAATTTAATAAATTAGTTATTTTAGTTTGATGCTAAATTAGGCAAAACATGACTAATATAGCTTGCTTTATCTAACAAAGTATCGGCTGCATTTACTAAATAATCGTATATAATATTTGGATAAATACCTACAACAATTATCGCTGCTGCTAATATGATCATTGCTAAACTTGCATTCCACCGCGGTTTGTGAACTTCGATTTCTGTTTTAGATTTTTTGAAGTAAACACCATTTACAACTCTAAAATAATAAACAATTTCAATTACACTAACTGCTAATATTAAAGCTATTAAACCAAGTAAATTAGCATCGGCTGAAGCCATTAACAAGTATAATTTCCCCCAAAAGCCCGAAAATGGAGGTAAGCCTACTATTGCAAATGCACCAATACCAAATAAAATGGCTGTTAGTGGTAGTTTTTTGCCCATTCCATAAGCATCTTTTATCAATTTATCTTTTGAATTATAAACTAAGAAACTTGATGATAAGAAAAGTAACGATTTTATTACGGCGTGATTAAACAGAATTAACATACCTGCAATAACTGCTGTTTTAGTGTTAATTCCAAAAGCTATCATTAACAAGCCCATTTGACCAAGACTTGAATAAGCAAGCATTCTTTTCAAATTTTCTTGACGCAAAGCTATACCTTCGGAAACAACCAAAGTAATAACACCCATTATCAATAATATTTCAAAAGCACCACTAAAATCAAAAATTGTATATATCATTCTAATAAGAGCATAAATACCGGCTTTTGCTGTCATACCTGCAAACACAGCACCAATTGGCCCGGGGGCTTGCGAGTAAGTATCAGGAGCCCAGCCGTTTAACGGGAACATTTCGGCTTCGATAGCAAAACCCAAAAACAATAATGTAAACGATACAATTTTAATATTTCGAGGCATTTCATCAATATGTGCAGCAATATCTGCCATATTTAAAGTTCCTAATTGCGAATAAATTAAAACTATTCCCAGTAAAATTGACAGTGAAGCAAATCCACCAACCAGTAAATATTTAAAAGATGCTTCGGCACCGTTACGACCTCTATAAAAAGCCACTAAAGGATAAGAACTTAAAGCTACAATTTCGAGAAAAACAAATTGGTTAAATAAATCACCTGTTAAAATAACGCCAATAGAACCGGCTGTAACAAGCATCAATAAAACAAAATATTTTAAGGAATTATCAAATTCGAGTTTTTTAAATTTGTAACTATAAGCCCAAACAAGGAGAGCTAAAACAGAGATAATTGTTGCAATAAAACCCGTAAACGAGCTATAAACTAAGTTTATACCGATAGGCGGAGCCCAGCCGGCTATTTCAACAATAATTGGCGTATGAGTTGCCGAAACTTTACTAAAAAGTGCAATTGAATTATATACCAGAAAAGCAAATAACAATCCGGGTACTATTCTAATAAGTTCTTTATTTATCTTCCCTATAATTGGCAATAAAAATGCCGTTAAAAGCGGAAGTGCTACGTATAAAATAGGATCTGCTACCATTTCAAATTTCGTATTTCGTCAATGTTAATAGTATTGTGATGTTTGTATAAACGGATAACCAGAGCTAAGCCAACAGCTGTTACTCCAAGCCCGATAACGATTGCCGTTAGTACAAGTGCTTGCGGAATAGGATCTACCATCGTTACTGTTTCAAGTAATTGGTTGTTTTCATCTAAAACTGCGGTCGAAAAAATAGGTGCTGTTCCGTTCATTATGTAACCAATGGCTACAAATAGTAAATTTAATCCTGATTCGGCTATTGCCATCGAAAGTAAAATTTTAATTAAATTCTTTTTCGTAAGCACACCATAAAGCCCGATAAGTATTAGAGCTAATGATGCTCCGTAAAAACTTATCTTTAAGATTTGTTGCATTAATTCTTCAGTCATGACTCAAATTTTAATTTTCTTCATTTTCTTCATCAACTTCAACTTTTATAGAAAGCATTGTATCCAAAATACCTGTAAGTTCTGAGGCTACTTTAAAACCTACTGCCACATATATTATTCCTACAATACCACCACTTAACAAGCTATTTAAAACACCTGTTGGCAAAAAGTTCTCTAAAAAATCTTTCCCAAAAACAAGCCCTGTTAAACCTATTCCGGCAAAAGTAACTCCGGCAACTGCCTCAACCCAAGTTAATGAAGAGTGTTTTACGGCAAACTTTCTGAATGATACTAAAAGCAGCAAATATCCGGTTGCTATAATTACACCTCCCTGAAAACCACCTCCGGGCGTTAAATGTCCGTGGATAAAAACGTAAGCACCCAATAATAATATTAAAGGGAAAAGTAATTTTCCACCAACTTGAACTATTCTACTTGCTTGTGGAGCCTCGCGTTGAGGATTAAGTCCTGTATGATATTTTCTACGGCGAAATAAAATACTACCTAAACCTGTTGCGGCAAGAAAAAGCACAGTTACTTCTCCTAGCGTATCAAATCCTCTGAAGTTAACAACAACTGCTGTTACAGTGTTTGCAACTTTTAATTCTTCGGGTGAATTTAGCAAGTATTCTTTTGCGATGTTTAGTTTATCAACACCAAAAGGGATTGAAAAAACCGCATCGGCAACAAAATATCCTGTTACACCTAAAAGTAATATTGTTATTATTCTTTTCATCGATATTGAATTAAATCGTAAATTTTTTCGAGTTTAAGAAGTTATTCTTCTTCTTCTTCGTGTCGTTTTGTATTTCTGATAGTTACTACAAAAATAATTGTAGTGAGAGCAACTCCAATAGTTGCTTCTGTTAATGCCACATCGGGTGCTTGTAAAATGAAGAAGAAAACCGATAATACTAAACTTATTATCGAGGTTGCTATTGTTGCTACAAGTAAATCTTTGCGAGAAATGGCATAAATTGCTGCAACAATCATAAAAATTGCTCCAATTACAACTAGTATTACTGTAAAGATATTCATTTGTCGTCTTTTTTAATAGATTCTTCACAACTCTCCATCGCATCTCTGTATGCGTTGACTGTTTCTTTTAGTTTTGGTTTAATGCCACTACGGCACGAACCACGGGCTATAGAATGCGAACTTATTGGATTTGAAAGAATTACAAATATCATAATGATAAAAATTTTCAAAAACCATGCTGGTTCAAAAAATCCTATTCCCAATAACATACCTAACGTGCCTAAAGTTGAGGCTTTAGTTCCGGCTTGTAACCTGCTGTACACATCGGGCATCCTTAATATTCCAATTGAGCCTAATAGCAAAAATGCTGCTCCTATTGAAATAAATATAACTCCTAATATTTCAAGTATTGTTTCCATTAGATTCCTCCCTCCAAATATCTTGCAATAATTAAAACACCTATAAATCCTAATACTGCATATACTAACGACACATCAATGTAAATAAAACGATTGAACATGTGACCCAGTAATACAAGTACCGAAATAAAAGTAACCGACATTGTATCCAGAGCTACTACTCTATCCGACGCTGTGGGCCCTTTTATAAAACGAATAAAAGATAAAATCAACGCTAAGCTGACTACTCCTAATATTATTTCAAAAAACAATTCCATTTTATGCTGTTTAATTGAAGATTTTTAATAATATTTTTTCAAAAGGTTCGGCTATTTCTCTGTAAACTTCCTCAGGATCAGTTACTTTTACGTCTAACCAGTGTATATAAAATGTACTATCCACAAAGTCAATCGTAAATGTTCCCGGTGTTAAAGTTATACTGTTAGCCAATACCATTTTTGCAAAATCCGACTCCAATTTGGTTTCAAATTCTACAATTCCTGTGTTAATTGGTAGTTTTGGGGAAAGGACTATTCTTGCCACATTTAAATTAGATTTTACTAAAGCTACTAAAAATACTGCATTATACTGAAAAAAGTATAACACTCGCATTGGGCTAAATGATTTAAGACCCATGTTTGTAAAATAACCAAAATTAAATATTGCAATGATAAAACTCACTATTATTCCTGTTATAACTTCTACAATATTAAATGTAGAGGTAAAGGCAAGCCAAACCAAGAATACTACTATCCAAGTAAACAGAAACTTACTTATTTTATTTGTTGCTTCCATATTTCTTTTAATTAACGCCGCAAAATTATTATTTTTTGAATTTAATTTGCAAACATACAGATATGTTTAAGAATAGATTTTTAGATTTGTATTTGAAAATAATTAAATTTAGACACTTCAACCTCCTTATAATTAACACTTTGCACATCCGAAGCGTCAGAACCTATTTTGCAATAGTCTAAAAAAACTTCTAAAACATCTTTTTTTGCTTCAGCAACAACATGCACTTCTCCACTTTTTAAATTTTTTACGTAACCATTTACTTTCAAATCGATAGCTGTTCGCAAAACATAGTTTCTAAAGCCGACCCCTTGCACGCGTCCGGTTATAATTATTTTATAAGCAGTCATATTTTTTTCGCAAAATTGAAAAAAAATTATATTTTTGACAAATTAATTTTTGTACAATGGAAAACTTAAAAAATCTTTTATCCAAAGCTGATTTCTCACAAATCATGCTAAAAGGTATTTCTTTTGACAGCCTTAACAGTCAATATAATCAGTTTGTTAATGGATTATTACCTGCAAATATTGTGGACATTGCAAGCCCTGATAATTCCGGAATTAAAGTTTTAAACGATAAATTAGTTGATTTTTACAAAAAACATTATTCCAAATACAAAAACGAGCTTAAAGTTCTTAAGTTTGTTCCTGCTTCGGGGGCAGCTACGAGAATGTTTAAAGATTTGTTCGAATTTATTGATTCCAGCGAACTGTCAAACTCTCAAATTGACAAATTATTTTATAACATAGAAAAATTCGCTTTTTTCAATGATTTACAAGAATTAATGAACTCTTTTAACTCATCGGTTGAGCAAGAAATTGGAAAAAAAAATTACAAACATATTATTGAATATATTCTTTTGGATAAAGGGCTTAATTACGGATCTTTACCTAAAGGCTTAATTAAATTTCACGATTATAAAAATACACAAAGAACCGCTTTTGAAGAACATTTAGCCGAATCCATTCTTTATGCTTCTACCAACGAAGGTAATTTTATTCATTTTACTGTATCGCCCGAACACAAACAAAAATTTGAGGAATTAGCTCAAATACTTATTCCTAAATATAAAATTAAAACTAATACTGATATCAACATTGAATTTTCGGTGCAAGATCCGGCTACCGATACACTTGCTGTTACCCCTAACAACTTGCCTTTTAGAAACGAAGATGGTTCTATACTTTTTAGGCCGGGCGGACACGGTGCTTTAATTTACAACCTTAACAACATTGATGCTGACATTATTTTTGTGAAAAACATCGACAATGTGGTGCCGGACGCCAAAAAAATTATTGACACCAACTATAAAAAAGCTCTTGCAGGTATTTTAATCGAAACCCAACAAAATATTTTCAGATATATTCATCAATTACACCACAATCCTTCAGTTGAAACTATTCAGCAAATTTTTAACTATGTGCACAACAACTTAAATGTTAAATCATTTTTTAATTTTTCTAAGATCTCTAAAACCGAAAAAATGGAGTTTTTGCTCCAAAAATTAGACAGACCTTTACGCGTGTGCGGAATGGTAAAAAATGAAGGCGAACCCGGTGGAGGTCCGTTTTTTGTGATGCAAAACGACAATACTGCTTCGTTACAAATTGTTGAAAAGGCTCAAATTGACCTTTCTAAATCCAAAAACAAGCAGATTTTTGAAAATTCTTCTCACTTTAACCCTGTTGATTTAGTTATTTCACACAAAAGATACAATAACGAAAAATTTAATTTGTTAGATTTTATTGATCCTCAAGCCGGTTTTATTTCCCAAAAATCTAAAAACGGTAAAAATTTAAAAGCTCTTGAACTTCCCGGACTTTGGAATGGGGCTATGGCTGATTGGAATACTGTTTTTGTTGAAGTGCCGGTTGAAACTTTTAATCCGGTTAAAACTATTTTTGATTTACTAAGAAATGTACACCAAAATAATTAACCTAAAATTAACAAGATTTAATTAATAACAGTGCAACTTTTCAGTTATTTTGCGAATCTTAATATTAATATCATTTACTAACTTTTTTATTAAAAATTTTACTCAATTATTAAACGCATTCAAACAATTAACAAATATTCAAATATGAAAACTTTTATTAATTTTTTTACACACAAACCGACCGCCCTCTTCGGTATAATGCTGACGCTCATGCTCTGGAGCGGGAATGCGTGGGGGCAACTTAATCCGGGTGATATTGCAATAATACAGTATAATGCGGATGCTTCACCTGATAATATCAAGTTTGTAGCACTGGTTGATATAGCTGCCGGTGAACAAATTAAGTTTACAGATAATGGTTGGCAGTCAACCAATTCATGGCGCACAGGCGAAGGTGTTCATACATATACCGTTCCTCCCGGCGGGCTTTCTTGCGGAGATGTTGTATATATTGAGTTATCCGGACCTATTTTGTCAACATCAGGCGATCAAATTATAGCTTACCAAAACACTTCCGATATGATTTTTGGTTTAAATAATGAGGGTGCAGGTGTTTGGCAAGCTAACGCTACAAATGCAAATACTTCGGCATTACCACAAGGGCTTACAAATGGCACAAATGCCGTAGCTTTAGCAGAAGCAGATAATGCAATATATTCAGGAATAACAACCGGAACAAAAGCTGACATTTTATCTGCTATCTGTAATAAGTCTAACTGGACAACCAATAACGCAAGCACACTAACATTTTCGGGAAGTTTTACTATTACCGACTGTGCTACCGCCACCCCAACCCTTGCCGTTTCTCCGGCATCGCTCAGCGGATTGGATTACGTATCCGGCTCCGGACCTTCGGCAGAACAAACCTTTGTCCTCTCCGGTTCCGATTTAGACGGCAGCAATGTAACACTTACACCTCCCGCAAATTTTGAAATTTCAAAAATTTCCGGTGCAGGTTTTGTATCCAATCCTTCATCACTCACTTACACTGCCTACGACGGCTCTAACCAAACCATTTACGTTCGCCTTGCAAGCGGCTTAGGCATTAACTCCTATTCGGGTAACATTACCATAGCCGGCGGCGGCGATGCCGACGGCGAAAGTGTAGCCCTAAGCGGAACAGTAACCGGAGTGCCCTCAATCGTATTAGATGACATCGGTAGCACACAAGTGTCAGCCGGCGATGTATCGCAAGGCACATCAGACCATATTGTCGGAAATTTTGAACTCGCCGTAAGCACAGTCAACGCAACATTTACCGGCGTAGATGTTCTATTAGACGGCAGCTATTTAGATGCCGACATCAGCGGAAACGAATTTCAACTTTGGTATCATTCAAGCAATGCCTTTGCTTCTGCCACCGCTATTGATATACAAACAGCCACAGGTTCGGGCGGAAGCGGCGAAATTATTTCCTTCTCCGGCTTTTCGCAAACCATAAGCAGCGGTGCAACCGGCTACTTCTGGATAACCGCCGATGTAGATGCCGCAGCAACCGTAGGAAATACCATACAAGTAACATCTATTGACCATTCAGACCTCAGTTTTACCGTAGCCGTAAACAGCTCCGGCACCACAGCAGATGCCGGCGTACAGACGATAACTTTTGCACCTGTTCAAAAATGCGAAGATTTTAGCTCGTTAAGTGAAAGTTCTTATGGAGATTATACTGTTGGCGAATTTAGCACAAATAATTGTATTTGTAACACTACAAACGCAAGGTCTAATAATGCGATTAGAATAGAAGATGCGACAGGCTCATATCTTTTAATGGACGGAGCAGATGGAAACGGTGTAGATGGCGGTGTAGGCACAATTTCATTTTGGTATCGTAGCTGGGATAGTTCACCCGCAGCAGTTTATGATGTTGCTGTGAGTATTGATGGTGCAGCTTATTCAACAATTGGAACAATAAATACCACAAGCACAACTTATCAGGAATTTACTTATGCTATTGATAATTCTTCTGATAATATTCGTGTAAAAATTGAAAGAACATCCGGAGAACGTTTACATATTGATGATTTTTGTTACACAAATTACGCATCAGACCCCGAAATCACCCTCACCGGTACCGACCCGAATTCGGCGGATTTCCCAAAAGGTTCAACAAACAATATCGTTTACCGCATCGAAGCCTCTACCCTTGTAGAAGCCCAAGATATTACCGAAATTGCATTCCGAATAGATGCCATGGTAACGAATTTAGATGAATTAGTCTCAAATTACAAACTCTATTACTCCGCCGATGCCACCCTTGATGCCGGCGATACTCAAATAGAAAGTGAAACCACCATTGCCGCAGCGGCAAATCAAACCGTAACATTTACCGGCTTTACGCAAACCGTTGCCGCCGATGCTACCGGTTACTTTTTTATCACAACCGATATTTTAAGCAATGCAACCATAGGCGAAATATTAGAAGTCAGTTCTGCCGATGTGAGTGTTACCTACACCACCAACGGCGGAGCAACCGATTCCGAAAACTACAATGCGGCAAACTCGCACGAAATTGTAGATGTACTATCCGACATTGTTGCCGTGCCGAGTTCGGAATCTACTTTTGTATCATCAATAGAAAACACCGCCGGACCGTTAAACTCTACGCAAGGCGTGCAGGTTTGGCAAATAACCGTCCGCGACGGCAGCGGCTTTTCCGATGCCGATGTGCTGCCTACTATTGTAACCGGCATAACCATTTCGCAAAATGCCGGAAACGCCATGAACGATTGGGGCGATGCCATCTTGTCTTGCGACTTGTTTGACGGCACCACACATTTAGACCAAGCTACTGTAACGGCTAATCAAATCCAATTCAGCGGTGCTCCTTTGGTAAGTGTTCCCGACAACGGACAAAAAACACTAACCCTGCGTCTGTCCATACAAATTTCACCCAACGACGGCGGACAAAATAACGACGGCGATGATTTTGTGTTCAACATTACAAATTCCAATGTAACAACCGAAAGTTCAGCAACATCATCACAATTTGATGCTTTTACTACGGTAAGCTCCGAAAATGGCAAAAACGAGTTCCAAGTTATTGCCACCACATTATCCTTTGTGCAACAACCCACCGATGTGGGCGTAAATGCATTAATGAAACCTTATGTTAGTGTTGAAGGTTACGATGCTAACGGAAATATAGACTTGGTAGGAATAACAATTTCAATCACGTCTGATGGGACCATGAATTCATCTCCTAAAACAGCTGCTTTAATTTCAGGAATTTCAACTTTTAATGATATTATTCATACTGTTGTTCAAACAAGCAGAACATTAACAGCATCTGCCCCCGGAGCAACACCTGTAACAAGTGATTTATTTGATGTACTAGACATAACAACTTTTGCCCCCGGCGACTTAGCTATTATTGCTTACGATAATTATATTGGAGGTGTTAACGACAAAGTTACTATAACAAATTTTGTTGAAATAAAACCAGGCACTAAATTTTGGTATGCAAATGCAACTTTTGAATTAAAAGCAGCCCCCGGACAAAGAACAAACAGATGGTATTCATGCAACGGAGATGCTAACGCTTTAATTACTGCTCAAGAATTTGAATATTTGGGTCCTGATATACTACCTGCAGGTTCAATAATTTGCATATCAATAGATGCAAATCAAGTTATGGGAACAGATTTTACAGTTTATCCTTCTTCAGGTTCAGGCACATACAATTTTGGTGATGGTTACAGTTTACAACAACCTGCTACTACTCTTAACCAAAACATTAATATAAGTATTAGTAATCCTGATGCAGTTTTTTTAATGCAAGGTTCTTGGTCGGGTGATTTGGGAGATTACAGAGAGTTTTACGGAAATATTCTTGGTGGTATCCAAGATGGTGGAACTTGGTATAATATTACTGACGATACTAGAGGATTAAGTGGTTCTGATGCAAGAATTTCGAGAATACCTCCTGATATTCAATGCTTTAATATTCAAGGAACTAGCTCTCCAGGTTCGGGTTATGCCTACTACAGCACAGTGGCAGGAGACCATACCGGTTCTCATACTGAACTATTATCTAAAATAACTAATTTCACAACTTATTGGACACAAGTTAATGGTGGTAATGCAGACGAAATTTCCGGTAATGTATGCCTTAGTTCTTACTGTTTTACAATAGCCGGTGCTGCTAACAAAGGAATGTGGACTAACTCGAAAAATAATAATGACTGGTTTGATTGCGGTAACTGGGAAAACTTCCAAGTACCCGACGAAACTGTTGATGTAATTATTCCAAGTACGGCATCGGGATTATGTCAAGTCAATATTGTAAGCTCATTATATTCAGATATTTATAATGATCTTGCCGAATGTAATAATATTGATATTCAAGACCTATCACTTTCTGTAGAAAAATCTACCGATACTTTAATTGTTCATGGAAATTTAACAATATCGGGCGGAACTTTAGACTTAAATGATGATAATGCCGGAACAACAAACGACGGTCAGTTGATTTTATACGGAAATTGGGATAATCAAAATGATGGTTTTGATGTTGGTAATAGTAAAGTTACTTTGTTTGGCGATGGTATTCAGGAAATTAGCTCAACTGCTACACCCGAACTATTCAACTTGCTTATTGTTAATAACGCTTCTGATGGAATTCTTTTAAATAATGATATTTCAATAGCCAACTTAAATCAATTAAACGGAAACATTGACTTAAACGGTTCTGATATTACACTTACAGGTGATTATAAACGTACAATGGACAGATTTATTGGAGATATTGCATCAAACTTTGTAATTAACAACACCGGGTATTTAGATTCAATATATTTTGTAAACGATTTTAATCTGAATAATTTCACATTAGACCGAGCAGATGATACAGCCACTTTAATGACTGATTTGTTCGTTCAAAACACAATGACAATTTCAAACGGAACAGTTGTGCTTACTCCAACACACTTTTACGATGCAAATACGCTTGTAAATTCAGTTGGAACAACCGGTTTAGTTCTTGAATCAAATGCTTCGGGTACAGCCTCGCTTATTTTTAATGCTAATCCTAATACAAATGCGAATGCAACTTGTAAGCGTTATATGTCGGCAGATATATGGCATTACATTTTTAGCCCTTTAAGTGATGTTAACGCGTCAGAATTACAAATTACAAGTTACGGTGTAACAAATCCAAACTTCTATTATTATGACGAAACAGTTGCCGACTTTTGGAATGGAACTACAATATATAATCCAACAGGTTGGACAAATGTAAGTACTCCCAAATTGGAATTAACTAAAGGTTATATTCTATTAGATTACCAAAACAGAGTTTTAAACTTTAACGGCGGAAATCTTGACGATGAAGACAAAGCTTTTATTCTTTCTTATACAGATAGCGGAACAGGCAACGAGCCAACAACCGGAACAGATTGGGATATGTTTGAAGGTTGGAATTTAGTGGGAAATCCATATTCTTCGGCTCTGGACTGGGATGATGCTTCACATATCAAAACAAATATTGCTAACTTCATTTATTATTATGATGGAGTTGCAGAAAAATATTTATGCTATGGTGGAGTTCCTCCATGGAGCAACAACGGAGTAACAATAAACGGAGGAAACAATTACATTCCTGCAAATCAAGCATTTTTTGTAAAAGCAAAGTCAACTGCTCATGGAGCAAATCTTGTTCTGTCAAAAGACGGGCGTGCTCACAATGCTCAACCTTATTACAAAAACGTTGAAGAAAACATCTTAAAATTAAATATTCAAAAAAATGATTATACAGACGAAATTGTTGTAAGAGCATTTGACGGAGCAACAGATATTTACGACGAAGACTACGATGCGTATAAAATGTTTGCTTGGAGCGGCACAAAACCTCAGTTATTTACGTCTAATACTGATTTTACAAGAAGATATGTTATCAATTCAATAGCACCTGTAACAAATTATAAAACTGTTCCTTTAGGATTTTACGCAGCTTATGCAGGCCAATACACAATTAACGTTTGCGATAACACATTTATAAACACTCATATTCTACTTGAAGATAAAAAATATGATATTTTCCAAAATTTGAACGACAATCCTATTTACACATTTTTTGATAACGAAGGAATCAACAATGATAGATTTATATTGCATTTTGGTGAAAATAACGCACCTGTTAATATGATTGAAATTCCGAATCAATACTCCTTAACAAATACAGAATGGTCATTTAATATACCTGAAAACATTTTTGTTGATGCCGATGCCGGTGATACTTTATTAATAAATGGAGTAGTTAACGGCGGAACATGTTTCCCCGATTGGCTTAGCTTTTCAAATGGAACATTTTATGCAAATTGTCCGTATCCAACATTGGTTAATTTAGAGGTAATTGCAACCGATAAATTTGGAGCACAAGCTTCGGCTTACTTCACTCTTTATATAACCGAACCCGAAACAGACATTCAAAACGTAACTGCCGAAACTCAAATTTATCCTAATCCTACAACCGGAATAGTAAATGTTAGTTTAACCTCTTATTCAGAAAAAACGCTAATAAGTGTTATTTCAATAGATGGAAAAACACTAACTACAATTGTTCCAACTCAAAATTCAACGCAAATTGATTTATCTAATTTTGCAAAAGGGTCGTATGTGATTGAAGTAATTAATGGCAACTCAACATTCAAACAAAATGTTATTTTAAAATAAAAAACAATATTTTAAACTAAAAAAATCCGTCAGATTTGACGGATTTTTTTATTTTCGACAAAAAATAAAATAGTGAAAATAGGAATTTTAGGCACACGAGGAATACCAAATAATTATGGTGGATTTGAGCAATTTGCCGAATATTTATCCAAAGGATTAGTTGAAAAAGGCTGCGAAGTTTATGTGTACAACTCTCATAACCACCCATATCAAAAAAAAGAGTGGAACGGAGTAAAAATTATCCATAAATACGATCCCGAATTTAAACTGGGTTTGTCGGGGCAGTTTATATACGACCTTAACTGCATAAAAGACAGCCGAAAAAGAAATTTTGACATCTTACTACAACTCGGTTACACAACAAATTCTATTTGGCATTTTATGTTGCCTAAAACCGGTGTAAATATTTGTAACCCCGACGGAATGGAATGGAAAAGAGCCAAATACCCCTGGCCTATTAAACGATTTTTAAAATATGCCGAAAAACTTGCCGTTAAAAGCAATAAAGTTTTAATAGCAGATTCTAAAGTAATAAAAAATTATTACATCAAGAAATATAAAAAAACAACATATTTTGTTGCATATCCAGCAGAAATTTTTGAAAATCCAGTTGAAAAATTACTGCAAAATTATAATGTTACAAAATACAATTACAATATTTTAATTGCTCGTTTACAAGAAGATAATAATGTTGAAACAATAATTGAAGGAACAGTAAATTCTACAACAAAAGCCCCTCTTTTAGTAATTGGAAATAATAACACAAAATACGGCAATTATCTTAAAAATAAATATAATGATAATAGAATAAAATTTATTGGAGCAATTTATAATGCCGAAATTTTAAACAATTTACGCTTTTATTCAAATATTTATTTTCACGGACATTCAGCCGGAGGCACAAACCCTTCATTATTAGAAGCTATGGCTACATCAACACTAATATGTGCTAATGATAATCCTTACAACAAAAGTGTGCTAAATGCTAATGCTTTATACTTTTTAAACTCAAATGATATTACAGGCTTGTTAGAAAAAAAAACACAAAAATCTGATTACTTTATGTTTATAAATAATAATAAAGAAGAAATCAAAAACAACTACAATCTTCAAAAAATAATAAACCAATATTATGATATTTTTATAAAACATTCAAACCCCAAATAAGACAATAGTAATAACTTCATAAAATTTTTAAGAAAAAATTGAATTTTTCAACTTACTAAACTAAAAATTGAAAAGAATAAAAGATTTACTTACTTTTGCATAGTACAAAATAAATTATAAAAATGTTAAAAGAAAACGAAAGATTATATTATAATACATTATCAATTTTAGACGTAATCATTACACTAATAGCCTTTGTAACAGGCTATTACTTAAGAGTTTTCACACAAGCAAAAACAATAGTTTTTACCGACCAATATTTGACATTAGCTTTATTAATTATACCAATATGGTATATTCTTCTCAAAATAATTAACCTTCAAAATTCACAAAAAAACAAAGCTTACTCAATTGTCATAATCGAATATGCACTTATTGCCGTTTTTGGAATATCAATATTATTTATTTTTATATTCTGGTTTAAACTCGAATCAATAAGCCGTATAGCAATTTTAATATTTGGAGCAACAGACTTAATACTACATTCAACCATTAGAATAATAATAATATCAATTCAAAAAAGAAATACATTAAAAGGCAAAAACACAAAAAATGCACTAATCTTTGCCGATAAAACATCAGTAATTTTTATCGAAAAAATTATTGCTGCAAAACAATACGGCTATAACATATTTGCCATTGTTACCAATGACGATATAATAATAAATAAATATAGCCAAATTTTTAAAATATTAAACGAAGAATTTGACATAAATAAATTTTTAGAAGAAAATGAAATTGATGACGTAATTTATTGCAAAGAAAATATAAAATCAACAGAAATTAGAGATTTAGTGTATTCTTGCGAAGAAATTGGAGTAAATTTTCAACTTCAATCAGAACTTTTTAGCCTTATTGCCTCAAAATCGCAATTAAACTACCTAAACGAAACACCTGTACTATTCATTAATTCAACATCAACTGACTATTTTGCATTGTCGGTAAAAAAAATTATTGATTTTGGTATTTCATTTTTTGCTCTAATTATATCTTTCCCAATTATGCTAATAATTGCAATTGCTATCAAAATTGAAAGCAAAGGTCCGGTGCTTTTTAAACAAAAAAGAGTTGGTTTACGTGGCAGAATTTTTACAATGTTCAAATTTAGAACCATGGTTGCCGATGCCGAAAAATTAAAAAAACAGCTTGAAAAACAAAACGAAGTAGATGGACCGGTTTTTAAAATAAAAAAAGATCCAAGGATTACTAAAATAGGTGCATTTTTACGTAAAACAAGTCTTGATGAATTTCCGCAATTTTTGAACGTTATTTCCGGAAACATGTCGATTGTTGGACCTCGCCCTCCAATCCCCGAAGAAGTTCAACAGTACGAACGCTGGCAACTTAGGCGACTTTCAATGAAACCCGGTATTACGTGCATCTGGCAAGTTTCCGGCAGAAATAATATCAGCTTTGAACAATGGATGAAAATGGACTTACAATACATTGATAATTGGTCGCTTAGATTAGATATAATGCTTATAATCAAAACAATAAATACTGTATTTAAAAGAACCGGATACTAATTTAGTTAGTGAGTTTTTGAGTTAACCTGTTGACGAGTAAACCTAATGAACTGATAAATTTTTAAAAACACATAAAAAAATACTAACCTTAATTTTTTTTCATGTACTTAAATTCACAAATCACATAACATAAATGAGCCATAAAGTTCACATAATACTTCTAAATTACGCAAATCCATCGGATACAATAGAATGCTTAGAAAGCCTGAAAGGTATTGATTATTCAAATATAGAAATTATAATTGTTGAGATTTGCAATTTGAACAATTCATTGAATGAATTAAATAAATTTTTGTCAAGTTACTCATTATCAACTACTTTATTAGAATTAAATGTAAACAATGGATTTGCTTATGCTAATAATCATGCAATAAAATACATTCTAACACAAAAAGATAAATATTTTATTTGGATTTTAAATAATGATACAATAGTAAAAAAAGAATCACTTCAATATTTGAAAAAATTCTACAACAACAACATAAATACTAAAAAAATTGGATTTTTAGGTTCAAAAATTTTAGAATATTCTAACCCTAATATTATTCAAACAGTAGGAGGAACATTTAACCCTAAAACCGGATTTTCAAAACTTATTGGTAAAGGCGAAATTGATAACCGACAATACAACGAACCATTTATAACTGATTATGTTATAGGAGCTTCGATGTTTTTTCATGTTGATTTAATATCTCAAATTGGCTTAATGCCCGAAGATTATTTTTTATATTACGAAGATATTGACTGGTGTATGACCGCCAAAAAACAAGATTTTTTAAATTTTACTGTTCCACAAAGTGTTGTTATACACAAACAAGGTGCTTCAACCGGAAATAAATATAACAAAAAGAAAACAACTTCGCCCACACGAAAGTACATGTATTCAAGTTATATTAAATTTTATAAAAAGTTTTATCCCAAAAA
>JAFGXO010000227.1 GCA_016936595.1 Bacteroidales bacterium
CACCGCCTTCGACGACGGAAAAAAAGAAAGCTACGATGAACTCATGCCTTTAATTAAACAAAAAGAAGAAGAATTAGCTCAAGAGCGACAAAAAGCAGAACAAGAGCATCAAAAAATAATTGAAACGGCAAAATTTTTAAAAACACATAATGTTGTAGATAAAATAATAGCAGAAAAAAACACTTTATGCAATATAAAAATTCCCCTAACACAATTTCCAAATAATAAACTCTAACTTTACAAAAGTTTTATTTTGTTTTAATCAAAATATTTATCTTAATATTTCTTATTAAAACTTATTAAAGCTTAAAGTATTCATACTAAAACCATTATTAAACACTTGATATTAAACCACTTAAACTATATAAATTTATTTTAAATAATTTTAATAGTTGATTTTATCAACTCATATTCTTATTTTTATAAAAACTTTAAAATTAAGAATATGAGCAAAATCATCTACCTTTTTCTTTTCCTTACTTCATTATCATTAAGTATCAACACACTAACAATAAAAGGAGTTGTTACAGACGAAAGTGGAACACCAATACCAGGTGTAAATGTTCTTGTTGAAGGAACATCGATAGGAACAATGACAGATATTGAAGGGAAATACGTTTTAACAGACGTTCCCGATGATGCCGTAAACATCATTTTTTCATTCGTAGGAATGGAAACTAAAACAGTAAAAATCAGAAATAGAACAGAAATAAATATTGTTTTAGAATATAATAAAACCGAATTAGAAGATGTTGTTGTTTCCGGCTTAGGAATATCACGGGATAAAAAAGCCGGAACTAATCACTCATCAGTAGTTTATGATGCCCCTTTAGCAATAGTTTCAGATGATGCATACGAAGTAGATTACGATTATGCCGATTATTCTGACGATGGAGGCTCGCCGCAAACAAATTATGCCAGCCACCAATTAACTGCCGGCGAAATTAACGACTTTGGCAAATGGGAAATGTGGCAGGATATTACAAATAATCAACTTAAAGAATTCCGAAATATTTGGCAAATATATCCTCATCAGCGTTACAGTGTGCTACTAACTTCTGAAACAAACACTCCAATCATTGATGCAACAGTATATTTAAAATCACAAAATAATACTATATGGACAGCAAAAACCGACAACACCGGAAAAGCCGAACTTTGGGCTAACATATTGGACTCTGCATCTCTAAAAAAAATATCAATCCAAGTTGAGTACAATGGAACAATAAATTCTATAAATAACCCATCAACTTTTCATAACGGAATAAATAAATTAACGATAGATACAAAAAACCAATGCAATATACCCGAAAACGTTGATATAGCTTTTGTATTTGACGCAACCGGTTCTATGGCAGATGAAATGAGATATTTACAATCCGAAATTTTAAATGTTATCGACAGAATAGACTCAACGCATTCAAATTTAAGCATCAATCTGGGAAGTGTTTTTTATAGAGATAAAGGCGATGCTTACTTAACAGTTCTGGAAAATTTAACTGATGATATTGCTACAGCTGTTGATTTTTTCAAAAACCAAAATGCCGGAGGTGGTGGCGATTTCCCGGAAGCTGTACATTCAGGATTAGATATTGCTATTAATCAATTTAATTGGAGCTCCGATGCTCGGGCAAGAATTATTTTTTTGGTGCTTGATGCTCCGCCACACGACGAACAAAATATTGTTGACAGCTTAAAAGATTTAACTTTACAAGCTGCAAAATTAGGAATTAGAATCGTTCCTATTACTTGCAGTGGAGTTGACAAAAGCACTGAATATTTAATGCGATCTATGGCACTTGCAACCAACGGAACGTATGTTTTTTTAACAGACGACAGTGGAATTGGCAATCCGCATATTAAACCTACTACCGACAAATGGGAAGTGGAATTTTTAAATGATTTAATTGTTAGATTAGTTAATCAATACGTTGTTACACCAGATTGTGATAATCAAATTATTATTGATAATAACGACCTGCAAAATGACACAATTTTAGTAAATTATCCCGACACAATAGTGTCTTTTACTGACACAAATACAGTTGTCCTTGATGACACTGTCCAAACCGACACAACAAGTACAACCCAAATAACTCCGGTTGTTCACACTCTAAAAATTTATCCAAATCCAACTTCGGGTAATTTAACTGTTGAAATTGATGGTGAAATAGATGAATTTTATGTTTGCGATTTTTCGGGTAAAATTTTGCAAAGACACATTGTTGATAATCAATCGGAAGTAAAAATAGACATCGGCATGTACACAAACGGTATTTATTTTATCAGATACTTTGTTGATGGTCAGCTAAAAAGCGGTAAAGTTATACTGATGAGGTAAAAAAAACAACAAATTTATTGACATTAGGCAGCTAGTTTGCAAAAACAAAAAAACAAGCTGCCAATGCCTTTTCTAATGAATACTTAACAATCAATAAAAATCACATTTAAATAATACAAAAAAAACTTAGCTCGACCAAAAATCATCACAATCAAAACCTTTGAGAACCACTGTTGGCCTATTTTTTACCCAAAATAATTACTGAATAAATCCTAAAATTTTAAACTCCACTCTTCTGTTTTGTTGTCTGGACGAAGCATTATCAGAGCCATCGGCAAACGTTTCACACATTCGTGGTTTAGTTTCACCATAACCCTTAGCCATAATCCTTGATACCGGAATTCCGGCAGCCACAATTCTATCAACAACAGCCTGAGCTCTATCTTGAGATAGCTGTAAATTATAATCAGTATCACCAACTTTATCAGTATGAGCACCAATTTCAACAATTATTTCATTATACAACATTAAAACCGGCACAATTACGCTATCTATATATGCAACAGAAGATTCTGTTAAGGTGGCAGAATTAAACTCAAAAAGAATATTTTCGAGAACAATATTTTTATCAAAATTAGGCTCAACATTAATACAATCTAGATTAACAGTATCCTGAAAATCATAATCTGAACTAAAATTACATGAAGAAAAAGAATATCCTTGAGAGTTAACAGTCATCGAAAAATCGTAACCTCTTGAAATAGTGAACGAAAACCGACCATTATTATCGGTTGTATCAGAAAAAAGAGTAACATAAGAACTATCAACTATATTATGAATTTTTAAATCAACAATTGCATTTTCAATATACAAATTGGAGCTGTCAGCAATAGAATCAGAATTTGTTAATAATTTATTTATTGAATTAAAAACAGTAGCGTCAGGCACAACTAACTGACCCGTAATAATTAGGTTATTACTATATTGCATATCGAAAGAAAAAATATCAAAACAACAATTTTCGTTACCCCAATCCAAAGCTTCGGTTCTGTTAGAAATAAAAAACCCTTTAGGTTCATTTTTATTAATTGAAAAATAAAACTCATCAAAACTTGAATTAATAGGACTTTCGATATTTTGAGCAGGAACCCAATTAGCCAACTCGCCAATAGTTTTAAAGACGTCAAAACCGCCAAAACTTACTAAACCGTTGCTACTAAAATACATTATTTTATTATCAGCATCATAAAACGGAGTCATTTCATCGCCCAAAGTATTTATATAACCTCCGGCATTCGTAGGCTCTGTATAAGTTTGATGAATTTTATCGTAAACCGAAAACCAAATATCCTTTCCTCCCCACCCGCCCGAACGGTCAGATACAAAATATATTATTTCTAAATTAGACAGATAAGTAGAGCCAACAGTAGGTTGAGTAGAATTAAAAAAAGGCAAGTTTATCTTATTTCCAAGTTTTACAGGCTCCGACCAAACATTGTTTATTAATTCGGTTACAAAAAGCTGACTAACTTGCAAACCTCTATCATTCAACTCTTTAACAGAAAAATAAAAACGTTTTTTATCTAAAGAAAAAGCTCCGTTTGCAGTACTTTGATTTGGGATATTAAAAAAAGGAGCAGGAGGAGAACCTCCCCCCACCCAATCATTATTAACCAATTTTGCATACCTATAGCTACTTTTAGGACAAGTTTGAGAGCTTGAATTAATGATTTTTACAGAATCAATACCAAAAGAAGAATAAATAAAACTTGTATCATTAATTATGATTGGAGAGCTCTCTAAATGAGGTGTATTTATAGTTTTATTCAAATTGTGGACATAATAATTTTCTATAAAATTAGTATCTTTAGATAATCCTATCCCCTGCAATGCCAATTCCGACAAATGAAGCAACTCTACATGCTTTTTATCATTACAATTATCAATAAAATTAGTAAAATAAATTTCGGCAGTAGAATAATCACCTAAAATTCTTGAGTTTTCGGCATAAAAATACAAAGCTTCACTGTGTTTATTATTGCTTTTATTATAAATATCCAAAAATAAATCTCTGCTTTTTTCATAATCTCTTATTTTAAAATTTAACAAAGCAACCTGATATTTTATTTTAGAATTATTAGGTTTACGCAATAACAATTCATTATAAAACAACAACGACATAACATAATCATTTTTGAGCATTGCGTTCTTTGCATACTGTTTTAGTTCCCAATTTTTTAAAGTGGCAGGATTTTGAGCAAATATTGTTGTTGAAAAAAACATCAACACAATTAACAAAAGTATATTTTTAAACTTCATCATAGCAGTAATTTTTTAAAAAATTTCACATTGTATTGCTCTTTTATCAACTGTTAAACGAGGCAGAGTATAAAACACTGCTATTTCAAAAGTAGGATCATTAGAATAAGTATTATTAAACACAAAAGAATAATCGTAACTAAAGTTAAAGCTGCACTTAGAAAAATTAAATCCCAACGAAAACAAAACAGCATCAGTATTTCTGTTAAAACCGGCACGAACAAAACAACCTGCATATATTTTTTTTAATTTTTTATCTAAAATATTAAGTCCAATATCCGAACCAATAATTAGTTCAGATGCAGCTGACTGGTTAGCATACAAAAATTTAGGTTTTACAAAAATTGTGGAACTAACGTTATATAGAGCATAAAAATGGAATTGATATCGAGGCTTTAATTTACTATCCTCATCAAAAAAATAAATATTTGGCTGATTATAATGAAACAAAGCAAAACCGAGTTGAGTACTTATTTTTTCGGTAATTCTTGACCACATAGCCCCCAAGCACATGTCAAAATACCAAATATTGTAGGAGTTAAAATTTTCGTTATTTTCAAAAACAGGGTTAAATAAACCAATAGAGTTATCAAATTGATTAGGGAAAGTTAAACCCTCGGAAGCCAGCGATTTATTAACAAGCGAAAAACCAAATCCCATGTGTAAATATGAAGCCTTTGAAATTTTAACAAAATGAGCAGTAGAAAACTGAATACTTTTATCATTAAGAGTGTTGCCTGCAGTACAATTATTTAAAGCAGTAATACCAAAACTACCAAGTCGGTTGAAATAAAAAACAGGCATATCAAACGAAAAAAACAGCGAAGAATAAGGATTTAAGTTTAAATCCCCTTGTTGTCTGAAAGTAGAGTTTAATCTCCATTTTCCTTCAAAATTACCGGTATTTGCCGGATTTAACATTGCCGGAGATTTATAAAACATTGTATAATGATTATCCTGACTGTAAATTGTGCCGGAAACCAACAATATAATAACAAAAAAGTATATTTTTTTCATAGCCGTAAATTTTAATAAATTATTTTAATAACTCCATCTTTAGATCTTATCTCTCCATCGTAGCTTTTAACCGAAGCCACATATCTATAAGTTCCAACGGGTTGTAATTTTCCTTTATAAACACCATTCCAACCTTTGTATAAATCTGAAGATGAATAAATTAACTCACCATAGACATTATAAATATTAAAATACAATAAATGCTCAATACCCCACCCTTCAACAAAAATTTTGTCATTTATTCCATCATTATTTGGAGTAAAAGCGTTAGGAACATCAATGCTATATTTTAGATAAACATCAACATCAAAAGATTTTGTAAGTTCAAAACAATTTGCAGTATCTCTAATCGTTAAAAAATAAGTAGTTGTTTCTAAAGGAGAAACTTGAATATCAGAACAAGTATCACAATTGATTCCAAAATCGGGCGACCAAAAATAAGAGGCAATATCACCAAAATAGTTAGATAAATTTAAGGTGTCGCCAATAACAATTGCTGTATCAGAAATAGCAAAAGCCGGCTGTTGGATAACTTTTAATAACACCTCGGCATAATTAGAACAACCATTTGAATCTGTTCCGGTAACCGAGTAAAGCATGTTATAATCTGGTGTAGAAACAGGTTGTTGCGAAGCATCATCATCTAAAAATAAATTTGGATACCATTGATAATTTTGAGCACCATCAACAAATAATTGAACCGAATTTCCATCGCAAACAAAGGTGTCTTTTATTGCACTAACTATTGGTAAATCAAAAACTGTTAAGATGGAATAAACAGTGTCTTTACAACCATATTTATTAGTTTCAAACATCGAAACATTATATTGTCCGGGAACTTCGAGAACAAAATTAAAAGTTTCAGCTGTATCGGTGTAAAAATCTTCAATTTGCCATACCCTTGAAACTGAATTATCTGTTATATCAGCTAAATTTATAACAAAAGGAGTACAACCCTCAAAGCCAATATCAGAGCCGATAATTGCATCAACACCACGAACGTAAATAGTGTCGAAGAAATACTTATTACAAGTGTTAAATTCATCACTTTTCAAAAGGGCAATAACGCTATATTCACCGCTTTGGGGATAAATATAGTCAGTACTTAATTCGTGAGAAGTTCCACCATCACCAAAAAACCATTGAACATCATAAATGTTTTCCTGATCGCTAATATAAAATGAACCGGGAGCATTAATACAAAGAGTATCGGGAGAATTAACTTTACCCCAAGGACCATTAACGGAAATATAGTTTTCTTTAATTAAAGTTGTAGAGCAACCGTTTTGAGAAGTGATAGTAAGCGAAACGTCATAATCACCCGGAGTTAAATATGTACACGAAGGGTTTTGCAAAGTAGAACTAACATTGTTATCAAGTTGCCAGCGTCTGGTTGCAACCTGAGAACTGTCGGTTAAATCTTCAAAAGAAACAATAAGCGGATAACACATACTAACGGTTTGATCGGCAATAAAATCGGGTTCCGGACTGTTTTGAACACTAATATAAGTTTGTTTGGTCAAAAGAGAATCGCAGCCATAAATATCAGTTAAATAAAGAGTTACATTATACGAACCACCAACAGCATAAATATGAGAAGGGTTTTGTTCAGAAGAAGTATTTCCATCGCCAAAATCCCATAAAATATCGGCAACAGGCACATTTTGCGAAGCAAAGTTAAACATGATTTCGTCGCCTGAACAAATATTTGTTCTGTTTGCCCAAAAATTAGGATTTGGTCTAAAAACTGAGATATAATCTTCAACTATCAAAGTAGAAGAACAACCTGTTTGATCTGTTAAAGTTAAACTAACAGAGTAATTTCCAACATTATAGTAATTGCAAATTGGGTTTTGCAAATTTGAAGTATCTCCATTTCCAAAATCCCACAAATAATTTACTAAATTGTAAGCCGAGTAACTTGTGTCAACAAAACTTATTTGCAAAGGCGAACAACCACCAATAAAATCGGCATAAAATCCGGGATTGGGTTTATGCACCTGAACTGTTTTTATAGTTGTATCGGCACAACCGTTTAAATCGTAGCCAATAAGTTTAACTTCAAAATCGCCTTCGGTTGTAAATTTGTGAGATACAATTGTATCAAAAGTAGCAACAATTTCGGTTTGGTCGCCAAAATCCCATAAAAAATTACAAATTTGCTGATCGTGATAAAAAGCCACTAAATCTTTTGATAAAGAAGCATCAAAAGAAACAGTATCGTTAACACAAATAACAGAATCTGAATACTCAAAACGACCATCGGCTTGAACAATATCAACATTAACAGTAACCGAATAAGAACACCCTGTGTTTAAATTTTCGGTAAATAATGAAATAGGATATGTGTTTTTTGCTGCATATAAATGACTTGGACTTGCATTAATTGAGTCAATTTCGCTACCATCGCCAAAATCCCAATAAAAATTAGTTGTATCAATAAAATTAGGAAGTAACAAAACATCAAACGGGTTACCGCAATTTTGTTCAATATCAAAATCAAGATAAGGTCCTTTAACGTAAATAAAATTTTGAATTAAAGTATCATCAGGACAGCCATTGTTATAAGCTAATAATTTAACGTTTATATAACCGGTATCCTGAAAAAAATGAAGCGGATTTCGTTGAGATGAAAAACTGCTATCGCTAAAAATCCAATAAGTATAATTTACTAAAGAATCAACTTCCGAAGTATTAATAAATTGAACCCCAGTTGATGCACAAACAGTGTCGGGAGCAAAAGAAGTAAAACTTGCATGTTGTTTTGTGCCTGTTTTTGCCCAACCTCCATATTGAGAAGTGCACCCCAAAGAAGTTGTTACAGTTAATTCAACCAAAAAATTATCTAAAGAAGTAAAAGTATGACTTGGATTTTGTTCGCTGGAAGTATAACCATCACCAAAACTCCAGTTCCAAGCAATAATATTATCATTTGGCACATTGTATCTGCTATTATCTTCAAAGTCAACAGTTAAAGGCACACAGCCCATAAAATCAAAAGGATTAACCCAATTATTGGGAGTAAAATAAGCATGAGGTATTTGAACTATAACACAACTATCAATAATAAATTCATCTTTGCAACCATATTTATTAAAAACGATAAGAGTATCGGAAAAAATACCGGGACTTTCAAAAACCACAGTTGGATTTGCATCATAAGAAGTTGTTCCATTTCCAAAATGCCACTCAAAATACTCTCCATTTTCTGATAAATCTATATAATGAACAGAATCAGGAAGTTGACAAATAAAATTTTTATTAACTTCAAAATTTGCACTTACATGACTTATATTGATATTAAGTACAGCAACATCAATACAGCCATAACTATTTGTTGTAGTGAGAGTTATAGCATAAGTTCCACTTGCAGAATAAGTATGTGAAGGTTCAAAAGCCGTTGAAGTTGAGTTATCACCAAAATCCCACAAATAATTATCGGCATTAGACGATGTGTTAATGGTTGAAGTTTGTTGATTTTGACAAACAATATTAGAGCTAAGCTCAAAAGAAGCCGTAACTGTTCTTTTTTCAACCAAATCATATTGAACAATCGTATCGGAACAGCCAAAAAAATCTTCAACTATTAGCTGAACATCAAAACTTCCGGTATCTACATATAAATGAGAAGGATTTTGCAAGGTGGAATTAGCACCATCGCCAAATGACCACAAATAAGAAAGCGACGAATCACCGGAAGATAAATTATAAAAATCGGTTAAAAGTACCTCATCACACGAAAACAAATTTTCGGCATTAAAAAAAGCATCAGGATTGTGAACATTAACAACGTTATTTACAGTAACTTGACTATTGCACCCGTTTTGGTCTTCGACATATAACGACACAGTAAAACTACCGGTAGATATATATGTATGCTCAGCATTTGAAAGTTCGGAATAATTTCCGTCGCCAAAGTTCCATAACCAGTAAATTAGATCAGACTGAGCCAAACTGCTGGCATCAGTAAGTTCAACCGAAAAGGGTAAACAACCATTATTTTCAGATACGGTAAAATTTGCAACTGGCGAACCAAAAACTTCAATTAAATTTTCTTTAACTATTGTATTTGAACTTAAACTATCAGTGATAGTAAGGCTTACAGAATACTGCCCTGGATTAATGTAAATAGTTGAAGGATTTTTTAGATTTGAAATAGTTCCATTTCCAAAATCCCAATAATAATTAAGATTAGTGTCGGGTTGTGATGTATTTGTGAAGTTAATAACTACAGGAATGCAACCCGAAACCGTATCGGCAGTAAAATTGGCTTGCAATTGCTGTGCCTTAATATTTGTAGAACTTAATATAAAAATAATTAAAAATACTGCCGATAGATAACTAAATTTGCTTTTTGTTTTCATTATGATGTTGTATTTCGTTTATATGATATTTTAACACCTACTTCAAAAGATTTTTTATTTAATTCGAAAAACTTAGGTGGTTGAGTTGTTATTTTTAAAGTAACACGTTGACTAATATCTGAATATAAAACCGCTGAGGTACAAAAACCTGCTATTGCATTATCAAAAATAATATCTCCAAGTTCGTTTATTAAAACAAAATTTACTTTTTTAAGTTTGTTGGGAATATCTAATTCAAAAGTGTAAACATTATCAGCAAACACAAAAAAGTTTAAATCTTTACTCTGACCTTTTTTAAGTTTTGTTTTAACCGGTTTTCTTTTTGTTGTTTTTTGCAAATCGGGAACTACCGATGGACTATGTGCTACAACTACTTGAGCATCAATAGAAAAAGTAAATAAAATTGCAAAAACGAATAATATTAATGATTTTGTTTTCATGATCGTATTTTTTTGTGTGGTTGTTTATACAAATAAACGATCTAAAAAGTAGAATGTAATCGGGTGAAATACTTAATAAAAAACAATGACGATATTAGGTGTTTTTACCCATAAAACAGCCAAAAAGAAAAGCAAACTCTAAAACCTGATAATAAATGCATTATAAAAAACAGACAAAAAAAGAAATTAAAAAAAGTAAAATTTTAAAGGAAGAAAACTGCAAAAAAAAGAAGCTTTATATTTAAAATTACAAATAAAACACAAAAACAAATTACAAAAAAGCATTATAATAGGCAAAAATTATTCAAAATTCAATTTATTAATAATATCAAACAACTTTTGGTCATCTATAGGTTTAGAGATAAAACCATCGGCGTTTAATTCGAGGACTTTTTTTTCTTCACTACTGTAATTAAAGGCAGTTTGCACAATAATTTTAGATTTAATACCTTTCTGTTTTATTTCAATTAAACATTCAATTCCATTCATTATTGGCATTTTAAGATCAAGTAAAATTAAATCAGGTACATATTTTTCTAACAAAAGCATGAGCTCTTGACCGTTTTTTACATGTTTTACATTTGCATTTGTGTCTAAAAAAATTTCTTTTAAGTATTCAGCCGACATTAATTCGTCTTCGGCAATAACAATTTTAAGTTTAGAAAAATCAACTACTTGTTCTTGATTTTCAGGAACTAAATTTATTTGGGGCAATAAACCTTCATTTTTAAAGATAGTATCAAAGGGCAAGGAAAAATAAAAATCGGAACCCTCCATCAAATCAGATTCCACCCAAATTTCACCATTTAAAAATTGCACAAAACCTTTTGCAATATGCAAACTTAGTCCCGATGAGTATTTATTATTCAAATCATTATCATATGTATTACGAATAAAAATATTATCTTTTTGTTCATAAGTTAAACCTATACCGGTATCTTTAACAAAAAAAGTAACAAATTTTTTCTCATCATCAAAATAATATCCTAATGAAATAGTACCCTCAATTGTATATTTAATTGCATTTTCAATTAGAATATCAAATATTTTTTCCAGCTTTTTAACATCGGTATTTAAAAATAGACCATCGGTATCATCAGGAATAATAGTTAAAATATCAATTTTACCATCATTTTCTAAAATTTCTCTATATTTTATTTCAATACCTTTTATCAAATAATTCAACTTGCAAGTTTCTTTGTTGCATGTAATTTTTTTTGAATCAATGAGTGAAATGGTAAGGATATTATCTAAAAATTTAAGCATCTTTTGCCCTGATTTTTTAACAATATCGCCATATTTTTTACGTTTTGAATAATTTAGTTCGGCAGATGAAAGAATACTCGAAAATCCGAGAATCGAATTCAGAACTGTTCTAATATCGTAGCTTAATTTAGCTAAAAAAGATGATTTATCCTGACTTCTGATTACTGCCTGATTTTTTTGAGCTATCAATTCAAGTTCAATCATTTTATAATCAGTTACATCTATAAAAACACCAAATACAAACAATTGGTTATCTTTATTTATATATCTGTAGGAAAGCAGTTTTAACCAAGTATTAGATTTTTCATTTTTTGTTCTAATTTCTTGTTCAAAAGTTGCATTATTTATAAAACATCTGGGGCTTTCGATGTCAAAAAAATATTTATGCTGTTTAAAAAAATATTTATACCAGTTAGCTATGTTTTTCAAATTGGAGTTATCAATTCCTGTTAATTGTTCAAAATTAGAAGAACATTGCACTACTTGTGCTAATTTTTTACTCATTTGCACTAAAAATGTTGCAAATTTTAAAGGTGTTTTTTTCAATAACTCGTCAATATTCAATCTATTATCAATAACATTGGCTGTATTTTCAATAAAATCAGCATTAATTTTATTATTAAGAAAAGAAAAAATTCTTCGAACCCAAATGTCATCTTCATATTTTAATTCGCTTGTTAGCAAAAAATACACATAAATTTTGTTAATTTTTAAAACAGAGTAATATAAATTTTCGACAAAAAAACGAACTCCATTCTTTGTAAGCGAAGTAACATTATGAAATTGTTTTTCAAAAAATTGGCCATATTTATTCTGAGTATGAATATCTGACAAAAATGGGATAGAAGATATTTGTTCCGAAGCATTTTCAACATCAAAAATTCTAACATTTTGATAAATCTCAAAAACTTTATTGTTTGAAACAATTAAAACTGCGGAATTAAATATTTTTGATTTTAAAAGGCTAGTAATAATATAATTGTAATTATGTTTTTTATTGTTTTCTGATAAATCAAAATATAAGTCAGAAATTTTTTTTTCAAATTTAATTTTTTCATTTTTAGCATAATTACCATAAAATAAATTTATATATCTGTTTAGAATTTCACTTGAAACATCATCAGCATAAATAAAAGCCGTATTTGTGTTTTCAAAATAATTTTCGTTTAATTCAACTTTTTGTTTTTGAATAAATATAATCGGAAACGTATTTGTATAAATTTTGCGGATTTTTTTGAACAGATCAAACTCTTCATCAACAAATAAATCCGAATAATATAATATTAAATCGTATTTATTTTTGTACAAGCCTGAAAAATCAATACTATCTTTATTAAAACTTGTTATAATATAATCTTGTGATTTTGACAAAGAAAAAACTTCGGATTTGCCAAAATTTTTTCCTGTTAAAGCTAACAATCTTAATTTATTTTCATTCATAATCAGCAAAGTTATTAATTATTTTAAAAAAAATATTAAAAATTTAATGAATTATGCGATTTTAGAAAAATATCACTTCAACAATAAAAAAATAAGTTTCAGTGTAAAATTAACGAAAAATAAACTAAAAAACAATATTTTTTTTAAAATAATTCTTTCGAGTAACAAATAAAAAAAACTTATTAGAATTTTGTTTCGAAAATAAATATTAGGAAAGCAATATACTAAAAATATTAACTCTGATTTATTGAATAATCATAAAAATACATTCAACAGTTGCATACTCCGGTGCAAGCTAATGCTTGGCGTTTATAAAATTACGAGTAAAATTTATTAATATTTATTTTAACTATAACAAAACGTGAAATTAACGCCATAACAAAAAATGTAGTTTAATTCAAAACCTAACAATGAAACAACATTTTTAAAATCAAAAAAAAAATTAACTTTCTTATACAAATTTTCGTTAACATTACAATATTACTAACAACTAATTACAACATGTATATTATTGTTAACAACCAATAATGCTATAGATAGCTGACGTAAAACAATGCTACAGAAAAATATAATATTATTTCTATTTTTCAAATAGCAGAAAGAGAGTAATAAGTTGTTGATTTTTTAGATAAAAAAAATAAAAAACGCAATAAAACAAATACAAAAATATTTGATTTAATTCACAAAAAAACAACATTAAGTTCCAACTAAAACATATTAAAATCTTATTTATTACATGCAAAGTGCTATTATACAAAACTAATTGATTTTGAACAGTTTGTAAAAGTTGTAAAAACTATAGAAGATTTTTAGATGGGCATTGTTGTACTACAAAAAAAATAGTAATATATGGAAAAAAACCTGAATATACTAATTATTGAAGATAATACTGGCGATATAATACTACTTCAAGAATACTTAAATAGCAACAAATTAGGTGAATTTTCTATTTTTATCGCAAATACTTTATCCCAAGCAAAAAACAGAATAAAAGAAAACAATTTAGATGTTATATTATTAGATTTAAACCTTCCGGACAGTAATGGTTTACAAACATTTATAGAAATTGAAAAAATTGCAAATGAAACAGCAATAATAATTCTTACCGAAATAGATAACAATGAAATAGCTGTTGATGCTGTAAATATGGGAGCTCAAGATTTTATTTTAAAAAGCAACATTAGCGACTGCTTTTTGAACAAATCAATAAAATATTCGTATAACCGACAGCAGTTACAAAATAAAGCAAATCATTTTTCACGCATAAACAAAGCAATACGGAATGTTAATCAACTAATTATTAAAGAAGAAAATTCAAATTCATTATTAGAAAAAGTAACAAAATGTTTAGTTGACACAAATGGCTATCACTTTGTATGGATATATTTATTTGAAGAGAAAAAAAATTATTATATTTCTATAAACAAAGAATATCATGACCTTGCTGCAAAATTCACAAAATCGGTAATAGATAAACATTTCACTTATTGTTTAAATAAAACCATAAAAAACAACCAATTATATGTGTCTTCGGAAGAAAAAGAAAATTGTATTATTTGCCCATTTTACATTGAAAAGAAAAAAGAAAAAACCTTTATAAAAACTATTAACTATAAAAAAGAACAATTTGGATTTATTGGTGTTGGACTAAAAGAAAAATATTCAATAGAATCAGCAGAGCAGCAAATGTTTAGAGAAGTAGTTGACGATATTGCTTATGCTTTATACTCTATAAAACAAAAAAAACAAAAAGAAGAATATCAACAAAAACTGATTGAAGACGAACAACACTTTTGTTCATTATTAAATAATCCTGTTAATTATGCAATATACCGGTTAAAAGCAGGAAAAACACCTTTAGAAGCCTCAATTACCCACGTTAGTCCTTCAATAACTGATATTGCCGGAATAAAAAAAGACGATATTTATAATTTTAACTCTTGGTTTTATAATATCCACCCAAACGATTTGGATAAAATAATTGCGGCAAACGAAAAAGGAACAAAACCTCCATTTGAATTTGACGAATTTTTTAAAATTAACCATCCAACAAAAGGTTTAAGATGGTTAAATATTCAATCAAAAGGATTTTCAAGTGAAGATAATCCCAATAAAATTTTATATGCAAACGGAATAATTACAGATATTACAGAAATAAAAAATGCAGAAATAAAAGTTAAACAACAAAATCAGGAATACCAATCATTATTAGAAGAATTCAAATGGCAAAATGAACGATTGCACGAATTAAATGCTAAAACCAAAAAATTGCTGGCAAACAACATAATTCAGAAACAAGAAATACAAAAAAATAACATTAGATTACAAGCACTTGCAGACATACATTTATATAAACCTGATAATATTCAAGACCTATTGGTTTTTTCGTTAGAACAAGCAATAAAAATAACCGACAGCAAAACAGGATATTTTTATCATTACAACGAAAAAAAGCAGCTATTTATTATAAATCCATGGTCGAAAAATGCAACAAACAAACATAAAACTATTGATAAAAAAACAACTTATAATTTAAAAGATTCCGGTATTTGGGGCGAAGCAGTAAGGCAACGTAAACCAATAATTATTAACGATTTTTCTGCACCTAACCATTTAAAAAAAGGAACACCTAAAGGCGATGTTAAATTAAATAATTTTTTGTCAATACCTATTTTTGCAGACGAAAAAATAGTTGCTGTGGTCGGGGTTGCTAATAAAAAAACCGATTCCAACAAGTCCGACATAATTCAACTTACTCTATTGATGAACAATGTTTGGAAAATACATGAAAGACATAATTTAACAGAAGACCTTAAAAAAGCAAAACAAAAAGCCGAAGAAAGCGACAAACTGAAATCTATTTTTTTAGCAAACATGAGCCACGAAATTCGTACACCAATGAACGCAATTATTGGATTTACAAATTTGATAAACAATGGAGCAATAGAACAAGAAAAACAAACGCGATTTTTAAACATAATTGATAAATCGGCAAAACAACTTTTAAAAATAATCGACGATATAATTGATATTTCTAAAATTGAAGCAAATCAACTAAATATTAGCATAGCTCCTTTTTCGCCAAATGAGTTAATAAAAGATGTTTTTTTATTGTTTAAAAACTCTAAAAATATAAAAAAAGACGTAAAGCTAAAAATAGAATTTCCTGATAATTCTGAAAATACGATAATTAAAAGCGATTCACTCAGAATAAAACAAATATTTATAAACCTAATAAACAACGCATTAAAATTTACTATTTTCGGAAAAATAGAATTTGGTTATAAAATTATTGAAAACGAAATTATTTTTTTTGTTGCCGACACTGGCATTGGCATACCAAAACAAAAACAAGAAATTATTTTTGAACGCTTCAGGCAAGTTAATGAATTTAGTTATCACGAAGGAACAGGCTTAGGATTAGCTATTTGCAAAGGAATTATTGATAATTTAGGTGGCAAAATTTGGATAAACTCTGAAGTTAATAAGGGATCTACTTTTTATTTTAGCATAAAAGCAAACAAGGCACAAAAACAAGAACTTGTAGAAAAGAAAGACCAAACCTCACTTGATCTATCAGGCAAAACAGTATTTGTTGTTGATGATTCGGACTTTTCGATAGCCTATTTATTAGAACTTTTACAGCCAACAAATGCAAATATTTTTGTATTAAAAGACGGGGTAGAACTAATGGAAGAATTAGAAATTATTATCCCCGATTTAATTTTATTAGATATAAATATGCCTCGCATGACCGGCTTTGAGTGCATAGAACAAATAATTAAACAAAAAATTCCGGTGAAAGTAATAGCCCAAACGGCATACGCAATGTCAAACGAAAAAGAAATGTGCATAAACTCCGGTTTTGACGATTATGTTTCTAAACCTATTAATGAACAAGAACTTTACACAAAAATTAAAAAAGCTCTAAAAATTTAACAAGTCCTATATTTTTCAACAAACTACCTTTACAAACCATTTTAAACAGTTAAATTTCAACTAATTTTGTTTTAACAGCAAAAGCCACAAGTTCGGCAGTATTTTTTGTTTTGGTTTTAGCCAACATATTAGCTCTATGATTATCAACGGTTCGGGCACTTAAAAAAAGTTTGTCGGCAATTTCTTTATTTGTAAAACCTTTACAAATATGTTCAAGTATTTCTTTTTCGCGTTTGCTTATTTTAATTTTTTTAATTACTGCTCTATTTTCAATTGAATCTTTTGTTTTCATTTGATTATACAAAGAAGTAATTTCGTCGGAAATTTCTTTATTATTTGTTGTCGATAAAAAATCAACAAACTTAGCAATGCTGGGCTCCAACAAGCTATTTCCATTTTTTTCTTCTTTTTCAACCAAACAACCAATAAAGCTATTTTTCCCCTCAAACACCACCGATTTTACAAAAAGGCTTAATTCAACAACATTTTTATCTTTTTTAAGCAAACCAATTTCAGTATTGTACTCTTTTTTTATACCTGCTTTTAACAAATTTGCAATTTTTTGGGCTTCAATATAATTGCCGATAATAAAATCTTTAAATTCCAAATTATTTATGTCGTGCAAAGAATATCCTGAAACCTTAGCTAATTTTTCATTTACAAAAATAAATTTATTGTCAGAATAAATAAAAACCCCCAAAAGCGGATTAGAGAACAAAAACTCAACAACATCTTGTTTAACCGATTTATATTTTTCGATTTTTTCAAATCTTTTATCGATAGTTGTTAAAAGTGCGTCAATAGTAAAAGGTTTAGTAAGATAATCGTCAACGCCAAGTTCCAAACCTTTACGATAATCCTCAGAAGTTGCTCTGGCTGTTAAAAAAATAAAAGGTATAGCCGACAAAGAAGGAATTTGCGAAATAGCCTCAAATACCTGATAACCATTTAGTTCAGGCATTAAGATATCGCAAATAATCATATCCGGTTCGATTGTTATAGCCTTTTGAACACCTTCGGCTCCATTTTTTGCTGTTTCTACTTTATATCCCTCCATGTCCAAAAATTCAGACACCTCTTCTAACAAAGGAGCGTAATCGTCAATTATTAATATTTTTTTTTTCATATTATATTTTTTTGCGTCAATTTAACTTAAAAAATTATATTTATTCAATAATAGGTAATCTTACAAAAAAAGTTGTTCCGTTGTTTTCAGAACTGCTAAAACTTATTTGACCATTGTGCATTTTTACCGAAGACTTTACTATAGATAAACCTAACCCCGTACCATCATGAGCAGCGGCATTTTCGGCCCTAACAAAAGGAGTGAAAATTTTATCTTTAAAATCTTCAGGTATTCCAATACCATAATCTTTAACCGAAACAACAACCTCAAGTTCTTCAATTTTTATTTCAACTTCAACTTTTTTTAATTTCAAACTATATTTTACGGCATTACTTACTAAATTTTGAAAAATACTTGTGCCTAATTTTTCGTCTAATAAAACATAAATTTCTGTACTTGGTTTTGTCAAAGTTATTTCAAAATCTTTACTTATTTCAAGACGTTGGTTTACTATATTTTCAATAAATTGAACAATAGATGTTTTTTTAGGATTAAATATCACTCTATGAGAATTAAATTTTTCGACCATTAAAAAATCATCTAACAAAGAAATCATTTTTTGAGTTTGTTCAATAATTTTATCTAATTTATTCTCTAATTTTTCGGTCGTTAATTTATTTTTATATTTTTTCAAAAACTCCGAAGTAATGCTGATTGTAGCTAAGGGTGTTCTAAATTCGTGCGAAGTTTTTGAAACAAAATCACTTTTTAATTCATTTAATTCCTTTTCTTTTGATAAAGCTATCTGTAATTTTTTAGTTTTTTCAAAAACTTTTGCTTCCAAATCTTCTTTTTCATAATGAGATTTAGTTACATCATTAACTATACATAAAATTAAATTTTCCTTTAAATGAGTATCATACGAAAAAGTTGTACTAACTGACACTTTCTTTAAAGTTTTAGTGCCGGTATTAAAAAATGTTTCTTTCTCAAAAACATCATTAATCAACATTTCACCCATTATTATATCTTTTTTTCCATTACTTGTAATAAAGTAATTTAATAAATTTTGGCCCTTTGTGATATTATTTCCCTCCGAAAGTGTTAATGCCTTGTTGTTCAAATTTTTAATATTACCATCTAAATCTAATGAAAAGATTGCTATTTGTAAAATGTCAATCAAATTTGTCAATTGATTAGTTCTTAGAACAAGTTTTTGCTCTGTTTTTTTCAAAAAAGTAATATCTTTTGTTGATAAAAGAATGGTTTTTTCGGATATTTTTTCAGCGTAAATTTCTGACCATATTTTTAAATGTTTTGCAAAAAATATTTCTTGATGTCTGCCGGATTTAAATGCTCTCTTAACAACTTCTTTTAATAAATCTTTATTTTCAGAATTTATTTTAGTTATGTTTTTTTCTATTATTACATTTTCATCTATATTAAATAAACTTGTAAAACTTGAATTAAAAGCTTTTAAATTATTATTACGGTCAATAATTGCGTAAGCAATATTACTCCGATTAATTAATGTGTGAAATATTGAATAATTTTTTGTTAACTTATTCTTAAAACTAACTTCTTTTGTTATATCTGTTTTAAGTGCAACATATTTTACAATTCTTCCATCAGAAGAAATTTGAGGAAAGATAACAGCTTTTTCGTAATAAATTTCTTTATTCTTTTTAACATTAATAAAATATCCCTCCCAACTTTTCCCTCTACTAATTGTAGTCCATAAATTTTTAAAAACTGATATGGGTGTTTTTCCTGAATTTAAAACACGTGGATTTTTATTAATAACTTCGTGTTTTTTAAAAAGTGTCAATTTTTCAAAAAATGGATTAACATATAAAATTTGTCCTAAAACATTTGTAACTACCACAGATATAGGCAACTTTAAAAAAAGTGTTTTAGTAAGATTTGAACTATGTTTGGACAATGAAAGATTAACATTTTTAGAATTAATAAATTCATCATTAGTTTTATATATTATCCCAAAAAAATATCTTTTATGTTTAACCCTCAATGTTTTTGTTGCTGTTTGCAGAGTTATTACATTACCATTAGGAGGATTAAAATTCATCTTTTTAAATACTACTATTTTTTTTTCTTTAACTTCTCTAATAGTATCAATATACGCACCCTGTGAACCTTTTTCCAAAAAACGGTGACATATATCTGTTCCATTTTCATGATAATTGTCTAAGCCGGTTACTTCTTTATATCCATCGGACATATATATAATTTCAAATTTTTTAGTTTTAAATAGCTGAATAACAAAAAAATAACTTGGAGCATCAATAAACTTTTTAAAATTAACATATTCTTCCTCTAAATATTTTAATTGTTGATTATCGTTAACATTCAAAGCTTTTGAAATATTTTCATCTAAAAACAATTCAATTTTTTTGTTGTCAATTAAGTCCATTTAATAACTTTTTTCAAATTTAAAAATTTTCTGTTAATAAAAAGTTTTTAACATCACAAATATCCAACAATCTTAGTTTTTAAACATTAGTAAAAACACCCAATAGCAAATTTGCTGTTTTTTAGGTCTTTTTACTTAAAACTATGGTTAGGCTAAAGCGTTTATAATAGAAAATTAAATCACTTAATCTTACTGCTATGAAAACAAAATCTACTTTTTATTCGATTGTATCAATACTTGTATTTGTATTTTTCAGCCTTTCAGCTATCTCACAAACTGCTACTTGGAACGGCTCAGTTGATAATAACTGGCAAAACGCCAGTAATTGGGATATTTTATCTGTGCCTGACATGAGTTATGACGTTATTGTTCCTAATAGTTACTCCTATAAATTAATAATTAACAATATAAATTCTGCAAAAAGTATGTTAATAGAAGCAGGTGCCGAAGTTGAATTTGTTATTAGTGGTTCGGTAGCAATTGTAGGAAATTTTAACGTTTACGGAACACTAAAAATGACAAACGGCAGTGCAACTGTTTTTGGGAATGGTCATTTATTTGCAAATGCAAATTTAATTATTAAAGATGGTGCATTATCCGCCTCAAACTGTATTTGCGACACTTTATCTACAGTAATTTACGAACATGAAAACCCCGAAATTTACGCATGGGATCACGGGGACATGGTAGTTCAAGGTTCAGGAATAGCTACTATTACCGGAACTTATACAAACCCTACTATATGCGACAATTTAACTTTAAATATTCCTTTACAAATTGACGAAAATAAAGCATTAGAAGTACAAACAGAAATTTTTAACAACTCAGGCGGCGAAGGTATTATAATAAATGCTGGAACAACAGGAACAGGAGCATTGATACACTCCGCAGGTGATATTGAAAGCTCTGTTAGCTTACCCGGAACAGGTTCAAAATCAAATCAATGGCATTATATTAGCAGCCCAATTACCAGTGCACCGGTATCTGCTTTAAATGGCGATGTTACTTATATCTGGGATCAAAACGAAACTTGGGGAGGCGTTGGTGATTACACTCCTTGGGTGCAAGTTAACAGCGGATATATGCAAGTTACCAGAGGTTATGCATCGTACACAAACCCCTACTCTATTACATTTTACGGATACTTAAATTACGCAAACTATATTATGACTATGGGAAATAGTAATTCAGGAAATGCAGATTATCAAGGCTGGAATTTAATTGGAAATCCTTATGCTGCACCTGTTGATTGGGACTTAGTAGTAGCCGATGCTTCTTTCTCCGAAGATATTGAAAGTGCAATATATTTTATGGATGATGACGACCAAACCGGTTCTACAAGTAATTACAGATATTATGTGGCAACAACTGCCGGAAACTACGGAATTGGAACACAAGACGCTACTTCAATTATTCCGGTTTGCCAAGGATTTTTTGTAAAATCAAATGCAGATGATGCTACTTTTTTACTTAAAAGAAATCATCGACGATTTGCGAATAACTCCTTTTACAAAAACTGCAAACAAAATCCTGTTATCAGAATTTCAATTAATGGAAACAATAACACAGACCAACTTATTTTTAGAGTTGTTGAAAACTCAACCGATGGTTTCGATACTCAATTTGACGCAAGAAAATTATTCCCCGATAATGATGATATTCCGATGATTTTTTCAACAGATTTTTCAAATGATCCAAACATGGCAATAAATTCAATTCCTGAAATAAATTCTAAAACAAGTTTGTTTATTGGAATAAAAGCCTCTGCAGGAACATACACTATATCTCTTGACGAACTAACAATAAAAAACACTCAAACCGCAATTTTAATAGATCATGAAGCTAAATCTTACGTAACATTAAACAATAATAGTTCTTATGAATTTATTTACAAAGGAGGAATTAACACTGAACGTTTTGAAATAATATTTAAGGAAAAAAATATTTTCACCAACGACAACTCTATAACAAACATGACAACTCCAACTGCAAACATTACAACTTATCCAAATCCTGCAACCGATTACTTGCAAATAAATTTAAACTTTAATCCTGACAACACTATTGCTGAATTATATACACAAACCGGAGTTTTAGTAATTACTCAAGAAATTACAGATTTAGAAACAACTATTAACACTTCTAATTTAATATCAGGTATTTATTTTCTAAAAATACGCTCCAACAACCGTCAATCAATAGTTAAAAAAATAGCCGTAAGATAACATTTGCCGCTCTTTAAAAAGGCTGTCTGAAAAGATAGCCTTTTCTTTTTGCTCTTTTTTGTTGTTAATTAAATATTGATAACTCAATAACTTTCAACTTTTAACTCCGCAGCAATTCATTATAAATTTGCAAATTTTCGTCATCAAAAACCGCAAAAATAACCTGTTCAATTTGTTCATTTTCAGATAAAAAATCAGACACGGTTGTTATTGCAATTTCGGCAGCCTGTTTTTTTGGAAAACCATAAACACCCGTACTTATATTAGGAAATGCTATTGTTTTTAAGTTATTCTCCACAGCTATTTCAAGACTACGCCTGTATGCACTTCTAAGCTTATCAGCTTCGCCATATTTTCCGCCGTGCCACACAGGACCAACAGCATGAATAACATAATTTGCAGGTAATTTATAAGCAGCAGTAATTTTTGCGTCCCCAGTTGCACAACCATTCAGAGTTTTGCACTCGTTCAAAAGCTGCCTTCCGGCGGCCCTGTGAATAGCTCCGTCAACACCACCGCCACCTCGTAAACTACTATTAGCTGCATTTACAATAGCATTAACATGCAACTTTGTAATATCTGTTTTAATAAGCTTAATTTTTGCATTCATTATTGAAAATACTTAATATTAAAATATGTTTTTATAAAATTTTAAAATATTTACTGAGAATAATCATTTGAAATCAGACTTAAAAGTGTTTTTTTTGCATTAACATTACAAAGTTAAAAAACATGAACAACATTTCAAATATATTACAAAAAGAGAAATTAGAAAAAACAGACATCATTACTCTTTTAAATTTAGATAAAGAACAAGCCAAAATATTATTCGAAAAATCGTCGGAAATTAAACAAAATAATGTTGGTAACAAAGTGTATTACAGAGGATTAATAGAATTATCTAACATTTGCAAAAAAGACTGTTTTTATTGTGGAATCAGAAAAAGCAACAAAAATGTTAGCAGATACGAACTAACCGATAAAGATGTTTTAGACGCTGCTAAATATTCATACGATAATAAATTTGGCTCTATTGTTTTACAAGGAGGCGAACGAACCGACAAAAAATTCACCGATAGAATCACATATCTTCTTGAAGAAATAAAAAAATTAAGCAACGGAAAATTAGGTGTAACTTTATCTTTAGGCGAACAAACCGACCAAATTTACAAACAGTGGAAAGAAGCCGGAGCTCACAGGTATCTTCTCAGAATTGAAGAAAGCAATAAAGATTTGTACAAAAAACTTCACCCTAACAACAACTTACATTCGTTTGAAACAAGAATAAATGTGCTTAAAAGTATTCAAAATGCAGGCTACCAAACCGGAACAGGTGTTATGATTGGGCTACCTTTTCAAACAGTAGAAAATTTAGCCGATGATTTACTTTTTTTCCTAAATTTTAACATCGACATGGTTGGAATGGGACCTTATATTGAGCACGAAGACACTCCATTATACAAATACAAAAATGAACTATGGCATTTAAATGACCGTTTTTTTATGAGTTTAAAAATGGTTGCGATTTTACGTATAATTATGCCTAAAATAAACATTGCTGCTACCACGGCAATGCAGAGTATTGATCCAATTGGGCGAGAAAAAGCCATAAAAATTGGTGCAAATGTTTTAATGCCAAACGTTACTCCCGGAATTGTACGAAAAAATTATTTGTTGTATGAAAATAAACCATGTATCGACGAAAATGCCGACGATTGTCTTGATTGTTTGAAAACAAGATTAAAACTTGTAAACGCAGAATTTGCAGAAAACGAATGGGGAGATTCAAAACATTTTTTTATAAGAACTAATAAGAAATAACAATACAACCCGATAAACCGAAAACCGTAACCCAAAACTTAACAAAATTTTGACTTTTTCGCCTATAAAATTTACATTTGCAGCAAAAAAAATGCTGATTTACAAATCCAACATACTACTTATAAATTACCTCGAAGTACAATATTTATTACATATAAAATTTCAGGAAGATTTAAAAATCCTCACCTTAAACGAGCTTAAAGCTGAATTTTTGAAATTCTTTAACGACATGATTAAACGAAAAGGCAGACATATTTTTTTTGATGCCAACAGAGTGGCACATTTAATTGACAATGAATTTATTAATTGGTTTAATCGGACTATTTTACCTCTAATTTCATCAATAAAAGCCGATAAAATTGCGTGGTTATTTGGCAAAGATGCCATTAAATTACCCGAAATTGAACCACAAATATCCGAAAAAATTGAACAAAAGGCTTTTTACGACCCGAAAGAAGTTATGAATTGGCTTTTAGATGGAGCCGAAAGAAAAAAACTTAGTTTTGAAAATGGAAACAAACCAAAACATCATCATTAAAAAAATATTTTTTATCAATAAATAATAAAAATTTAATTTTAAAACATGAAACTAACACTCGGTTTTTCAACTTGCCCAAACGATACTTTTATTTTTGACGCAATGGTGCACAATAAAATTGATACCGAAGGTTTAAGTTATGACCTCATTATGGGCGATGTTGAAGAATTAAATAAAATGGCTTTTGATGCTAAAATTGACATCACTAAAATAAGTTATCACGCTTACGCTTACGTTGCAAGTAACTATAAAATTCTTGATTCAGGTAGTGCACTCGGCAGAAATAACGGACCATTGCTTATCAGTAAAAAGAAAATATATCCTGATGAAATTCCACATTTAAAAATAGCAATTCCGGGCAAACATACAACTGCAAATTTGATTTTAAGAACCGCATTTCCCAAAATTAGATGTGTAAAAGAATATTTGTTTTCGGACATAGAAGAAGTAATTTTAGATAACGAAGTTGATGCCGGTTTAATCATTCACGAAACACGCTTTACATATCACAAAAAAAACCTAAAAAAAATATTAGATTTAGGCGAATACTGGGAAAAAACCACAGAGCTTCCGGTTCCTCTTGGAGGAATTATTGTTAACAGAAATTTAAAACCCGAAATTCAACAAAAAGTTAACAGAGTTCTGCGAAGAAGCATAGATTATGCCTTTAAAAATCCTACTGCAGGACTACCATTCATCAAAAAATTTGCCCAAGAAATGGACGAAGAGGTAATGTACAAACACATTGAACTTTACGTTAATAATTTCACCAAAGAATTAGGCAATTTAGGTAAAAATTCAATTAAATTTCTATTAAATAAAGCTGTTGAACTAAAATTTGTTAACACAATACCAAATGATATTTTTGTATCATAACCACTCAACAATAAAAACAACTCCAACAACCCACAACAATTATAACAAAAATTATTATTTCAGCAATTCAACAAAAACACCAATTTAAAAACAAAAGAATCTACATACCAAATTCAGCAACAGTATTCATGTCAGAAAAACCGAGAGAATAAGCTTTTTGCAAATATTCATTACTAAGTTGAGAGTTACCTTTATTTCGTTCATTTACAGCATTAAAAAACCACAAATCAGCATTTTCGGGCTCTAAAAGTTCGTAAATTTTCAGATATTTATCAATAAAAATACTCTGCGGATTTTTGAGTTCATTTTTAACATACGAATACATTACAATTCCCAAAAAACCAAGCAATCTATTATTTGAATTTGCAACAATTGCATCATCAGAAGCAGTTAAATTTTTAATAGTATTTATTTCAGTTGTCCACCAGTCTAAATTTTGGGGCTCAAGAAATTTCATGTAATCGCCAACAGCGGTTTGTTCAGCATGTAAATATTTTTCAAAACGCAGAATATAATTTTTAAAATCGACAGATTGCACCAAATTATCAAGCTTTTGTTTAGCCTGTAACTGAGCATCACCTGTTGAACTTTTATAAGCTGCTTCAATTGTTTTATAAGCAAAAATATAGTTTTTATCAGAAATATAGCTGTCGGCTAATGATTGATAATCAGATATATTAACATTGTTAGTTAAACCATTACGTGCAAATAAAAAAGCCATAGCCAAATCAATTTTATCAACCGGAGACCATTCATGTTTTCCATCAAAAATTAATGATAAAATATTAATATTAGAAGATAAATTTGTGCCCGGAGAATAATAATGTTCAGAAAAATTAAAATCTCTAATACCAATAATCAAAGCTACAGGATACGAAAGATTGAAATATTCATCAGATTTTGCACCCGCTCCGCACATCAAAACGCCATTAACCGAATATGCCTTTGAATACATAAAAGCCATTCGAGCTCCGCCGGAAAAACCAACAACAAAAATGTGTTTTATATTTAAATGCAGATTAGTTATAGCCGTATTAATATTTTCGGTTATTTTTTCAATAAAATCAGTCTGATTATTCATCACATTATTTAAACCAATAATTGTGCAATCGTAATTTTCAACAACATTATTAAAATGCGATAATGCAGTTGTTCCACTACCATGAGGATCAATAACAACTATCAAAGTTTCTTTATTTTTAACAGTATCTGAACTTTGAATATACGAATAATTAACAACAGAAACCGGAGTAGTGTTATTATTTACATCATCTAAAGTTGAAATATTTTCCGAATTTTTATCTCCGCAGGAAACAAAAAACACACTAACAATTACAAAAAGGATTATTTTTTTCATCTAATATTTTTATATTATTACATATCTGTAAACTTCTTCATAACATTAAATCAATAATTACTTGAAGCTTTTAATAATACAATAAATCAAACACTTAAGCATAAAATAAAAATATAATTATTTTTTAAAAATAAACAATTTATTGGAATGATTCAAAATAAACACACAATAATCAATATCGATCAATATTAAAAAAATCATTAAAAAAAGCTCATCACAGTTAATACAAATCACATCAAAACAAGGTTCACAAAAGTAAAAAAAACAAAAAAAAACTGTTTTTAAAACAATTTTAAAAACAAACAAACACCAAAACATCTAATAATCAAATAAATATAAATAATTAGTTAAATATATCTTTAATAACATTTGATTTTTTTACTTCAGAAACATATATTTGTTCTCAATAAAAAAAACATAAAATCAAAAACAATGAAGAATCTTGATTTAAGTAAGTACGGGATAACTGACGTACAAGAAATTTTTCACAATTTATCGTACGACAAACTATACGAACACGAATTAGACAGCAAATTAGAAGGATACGAAAAAGGATATTTAACCGAACTTGGTGCAGTAGCCGTAGATACAGGCATTTTTACAGGTCGCTCACCTAAAGACAAATACATAGTAAAAGAAAGCCAAAACGAAGGAAATGTTTGGTGGAGAAATGAACACCGCCCGGCATCAGACAATAAACCTATTTCAGAAGAAGTTTGGAACGATCTTTTAAATAACAGTTCAAAACAACTTTCGGGCAAAAAGTTATACGTGCAAGACGGATACGCCGGAGCAAACGAAGATACTAGGATTAAAATTCGCGTTATTACTGAAGTTGCTTGGATGGCACATTTTGTAAAAAACATGTTTATCAGACCAACCGAACAAGAATTAGCCGATTTTGAACCCGATTACGTAATGCTTAATGCAGCAAAAACTAAAAACGCAAAATGGAAAGAACACGGCTTAAACAGCGAAGTTTATGCTGCTTTTAACTTAAAAGAAAAAATGGCTTGCGTTGGCGGTACTTGGTACGGTGGCGAAATAAAAAAAGGTTTCTTTTCGGTAATGAATTATCTGCTTCCTCTTAAAGGGATTGCTGCAATGCATTGTTCTGCAAACGTTGGCAGCCAAGGCGATGTTGCTATTTTCTTTGGACTTTCGGGAACAGGAAAAACAACCTTATCGGCCGATCCTAACAGAGCCCTTATTGGCGATGACGAACACGGTTGGGACGACGACGGAGTGTTTAATTTTGAAGGCGGTTGCTATGCAAAAACAATTGACCTTGACCCTGAAAAAGAACCCGATATTTTTAATGCAATAAAAAAAGATGCTCTTTTAGAAAATGTTGTTTTTGACAAAAACGGGAAAATCGATTTTTCTGATGGTTCGAAAACTCAAAACACTCGCGTTTCTTATCCCATTTATCATATAGATAACATTGTTAAACCCGTTAGTAAAGCCGGACACGCTAAAAAAGTAATCTTTTTAACTGCCGATGCGTTTGGCGTTTTACCTCCTGTTTCTAAACTTACGCCGGATCAAACTAAATATCACTTTATTAGCGGTTATACTGCAAAAGTTGCCGGAACCGAAAGAGGCATTAAAGAACCTGTTCCTTCATTCTCGGCTTGTTTTGGTGCTGCTTTTTTACTTTTAAACCCAATTACTTATGCAAACGAACTTATCCGCAAAATGGAACTTCACGGTGCTACTGCTTACTTAGTTAACACAGGCTGGATTGGCGGTGCATACGGTACCGGCAAAAGAATTAGTTTGCCTATTACCCGCCAAATTATTAATGCTATTTTGGACGGAAGTTTTGACAAAGCGGAATACGAAAAAATTCCTGTTTTTAATTTAGAAGTTCCTAAAGCTTTAAGCGGAATAGACAGCAAAATTTTTAACCCCCGAAATTTATGGGCTGACCCTACAGATTGGGATAAATCGGCAAATGAATTAGGACAAAAATTTATTAAAAACTTTGATTTCTTTACCGATAACGACGAAGTTAAAAAACTCGTTGCAGCAGGACCTCAAATTTAATAAATACTTATATTTAACTGCCTGATAAATTTTATTTAATCAGGCAGTTTTATTATTCTTTCCAAAAAAATCCATTCGTCAAAAAAAACAAAAAACTTTAAACTCCTAAAAACATTGATATATTAGGATTTAAGCATTATTACAGTTTATTATTA
>JAFGXO010000228.1 GCA_016936595.1 Bacteroidales bacterium
AATTCCGCACAGCTTGTCCCGATAAATTTCGGGATCCGGTTCTGTGGGGGGACTGGCAGAGTAATCTGCCGTTCTATCCCGATTATGGTGCATTAAAAATCAGAATATGAGTAAACGAAATATAATATCATTGATAATATCAATACTTTTTGTTTTAACTATAAGATTTAGACCTATTTGGGAAAGAAATCCGGGAGGTTTATGGACAGCTTTATTCTTCTTATTGATTGCAATTTTATTCTTTTGGTTGATAACTCTAATAATAATTGAGATTGTTTATTTAATTAAACACAGAAAAACACTTAAAATAAAATTATTTATACCAATTGTTGTAATGATAGTTTTGCTATTTGACGGAATGTATAACCCTTTTAAAATAGATTTAAATAAATTATATGGAAATGTCATTTTTAGAGCTTGCTATGAAGGAACTCAAAATTAAGCGACATTTAAATTATTGGAAAATAATAAATTTGAATTACACTGGACTGGTGTGTTTTTTTATGATGAGTTTTTTGTAGGCACATATCAGAAAAAAAATGATACGCTTTTTTTAGATTATAAAAGGAAAAAGCCAGTTAGATTTGGAGATATAATATTTATGAACAATGAAGATGAAATATTAGAAACAATTAGAAAAGAGGGCGATAGTTTAATTAATGTTGTGCCTTTTTATTACGGATATTGTAAAGGACTAAATTGATTATAAGGTGAAAAATAACAAAAAAATACAAATACGAAATAGTACTGCTGAATTTTTGATTTTTACCAATCAAAGTAAAACTTCTTCAATAGAAGCAAGATATGAAGATGAAACAATTTGGCTAAGTCAAAAATTAATGTCTGAATTATTCGATGTTGAAGTAAATACTATTAATTATCATTTAAAAGAGATTTATAAAAGCGGTGAGATACAAGAAGAACGAACTATTCGAAAATTTCGAATAGTTCAAACCGAAGGTAAACGAGAAGTAAATAGAGAAGTAGACTTTTATAATCTTGATGCAATAATTTCAGTAGGATACCGAGTGAATTCTGTTCGTGCAACTCAATTTAGACAATGGGCAACTCAGGTTGTAAAAGAATATGCAATAAAAGGATATGTTCTTGACCGTAAACGAATGGAAAACGGAACTTTTATAGACGAAGATTATTTTGAACATCTACTTGAAGAAATCCGTGAAATTAGATTAAGCGAAAGACGCTTTTATCAAAAAATAACAGATATTTACTCAACAAGTATTGATTACAACAAAGACGCACCAACAACAAAAGATTTCTTTGCAAAAGTGCAGAACAAACTACATTATGCAATACATCAACACACAGCAGCAGAATTAATTGTAAAACGGGCTGATAGTCAAAAAGATTTTATGGTCTTAACTTCTTGGAAAAATAGTCCAGAAGGAAAAATTCTTAAAAGTGATGTATCAATCGGTAAAAATTATTTAACCAAAGACGAATTGGAGAGTTTAGGGAGAATTGTAAATGCTTATCTTGAATTGGCAGAAGACAGAGCAAAACGACAAATTCCAATGACTATGGAAGATTGGGCGAAAAGATTGGATTTATTTCTTCAATTTGATGATAGAGAAATTCTTCAAAACGCGAGTATTATTAGTGCAGCAATAGCAAAGGTTCACGCAGAAACAGAATTCGAGAAATATAGAGTAATTCAAGATAAATTATTTCAATCAGATTTTGATAAATTAATAAATGGAATTAATGACAAACAGATTGATAAATAAAAGATTAACACCATAACATCAGCCTTGGCGACTAGTGGTGCTTGCAGCTTGCTCCGTTTCGTGGGCATCGCCCATTCCACTACGCAAGCCGCAAGCACCACCGTCGCAAGGCTGTGTTCGGTGAGAAACAATCAAAAATGATAATTTGAAATTCTTACATTAAATCACAAAAAATGAAAACAGAAGTTAAAATACTATTATACCCATATAGAATTTAACTGTTTGACAAGTTGGAACGTTGAAATCCCGGTCTCAGCATAATGCCAAACGTTATGCCATATAAAAACAAAATAGAACTGATAACCATATTTTTTATTTAGAAATGAACACATACAAACATACTTTAATTTTTCTTTTATTGATATTGATAAGCCTTCACGCTTGTAAAAGTTATTCAAAAGAAGAAATCGAATTGAACGCTTCACTAAACTCTAATTCCCTATTCAATAATAGTATTATACATAATTCTATAAACGATACAATCATTGTAAAATCTCTAAACGATTGCATAAAATATTATAACCAATATAAATACTATCCCGATAATTTTATAAATAGTTTACAAATAAGCGAAATACAAATTCCTTGGCATAGCTTGCATTATTTAGATAAAATTGAAAATAATTTATTTTTTATTATATATTCTTATTCAATACAGAACGAAGAAGGCTGTATTGAACTTATTACCTGCGATTCTTTGGGCAATGTTTTTAATAATTTAGTTATCTCTCAAATTTATAGTGAAATATTCTTTGAAAAAGTGGACAAAAATATTTACAGAGTATACGGAAACAATCCAGATGGAAACGGCATTTCTGAAGATATAAAAACAAACAATTCTGATTATGATTTTGACTTTAATGCAACAATAGAAAATAATAACGACATTATTATTGGTTCTTTAAAATCAACTAATACTTTTACTTCTTTACTTAATGATTACGAAAAAGACAAAAAACCCAAATTAAGCCTTGAAGAAAGCATTTTTGGGGAAATAAAAGAAAAAGAATATGTAAAAGCATATTACGAAAACGAAATTATTCTTTTAACAGACGATTTTGTAATTATTAAAGTATTAAAAGTATTAGAAGAAGGGGGGTATGAGAGTAGTCTCTCTCTGAATAGTTATACTCTTGATGGTGAATTAATTTCTGAAACAGATGGAATTATTTATACAAATGATGAATGGTCTGGAAGTGAAATAGAAATTGAGTTGGACGAAGAAAACTTTTTTATTAGCATAAAAGAAACCGAAACACGATACAAAATTGTTGAAGGAGAAGATGGTACTCAAAATATTGAAGAAAATAAAGATTATTTGAAAATTCAGGAATATAAATTCCATTATGATAATAGGGGGAAAATAGACAAAATTAAATAAAATGACATAACTTTTGGATGAAAAACATTTCCGATAAAATGCTATGGTATTTTTTGCTACAAATCAAAAACGGAAGCCATCTTTGTACTAAACAAGCATGATAAATTAGCATCAAAAAAAAGAATAATACCCAGCTATTTATACTGATTTTTTAATTATTTGAAAAGTTGTCTATAATTTTGGTTCTGAAAATCTCACTAATCGTCACATCGTAATTTCTTAGAGATTTTGCTTTTTTAATCTGTTTAAATACTTTTCTGCTATTTTCAAAAAATAAAGAAAAATATTCCCAGTAATTTGTCATTTTGGATAAAACATGTGAATCTCCCGAAAGAGAATTTTCAACTTGATGTAATAAATAATTATGAAATTCTCTGAAAATTTGCTTTTTTTCATCAAGTGAAAAAGTTTTACCATTTTTTATTTCGGAAGCAAGAAATGGATTTGAAATTAAGCCTCTTCCAATCATAATATCACTAGTTATTGGTTCAATCTTTTCTTTATAATAATCTAAATTTGTTATATCTCCATTGTATATAATTTTATGCGATAATATTTTTGCAATTTCTATAAATTTATCTAAATATATTTCTCCTTTATAAAGCTGCTTGCCGGTTCGAGGGTGAATAATTATTTCGGTTAAATCGTGATTGTTTAAAATAGGAATAATTTTATCTATTTCATTTATTTGGTTTAGTCCAAGTCTCATTTTTACAGAAACTTTGGTAGAAATATTTTTTAAACTTTCAGTTAAAATTGAATCAATTTTTTCCGGTAATTCAAGCAATCCGGAGCCTAGTTGTCTGTTGGTTACCATTGGATAAGGACAACCTAAATTCCAATTTATTTCATCATAACCGTAATCTGAGAGCATATTTGCCAGAAAAATAAAATCTTCGGAATTATTAACCATTATTTGTGGAATTATTGGTATTCCTAAATTATTTTTGGGCAAAATATCTCTTATTTGAGCTTTTTTTAACTCTTTTTTGTTTGATAATCTTATGTATGGCGAAAAAAACTTATCAACATCACTAAAATATTTTAAATATGCATTTCTAAATTTATAATCCGTAATGCCTTGAAGTGGTGATAAATAAATCATTTTTAAAATTTGGTTTTATAACGATAACTTTTTCTTGGCAAATTCAATAATTTCATCAATATTATCGAACTGTAAAACATTATATTTTTGACAAACTATGTCTACATTTCCTTTTCTCCAAAAACCTACGGGACAGCAAACAACCATTTTACCTGATTTAGCAAATAAACCAAGTTCAAGTAAACTAATTGGTGATTTTGTTTTGGGGTCAAAATACATCAGAATAAAATCAGCTTTTTCAAGAGCTTCTAACTCCCAATTAACCTGAATCTTAAACTCATCGTTTTCAATTGATTGAACCCAGCTAGAGTCCCATTCTTCACGTCTTGGATTCAATATCGTTACATCAAAACTTTTTAATTTTGAAATTACATTTTCCTGCCAATTTTCCGCAGTGTCTTGTTCTATACTTCCAGCTAAAAATATTGATTTTGTTGTAAATTCAAGTATTTCGGGTGCTGTAATTATTTTCATTTTGTTGTTTTAAAAAATGAATTTTGAAAATTTTACATCTTTTGCTAAAAAAAAGTCGTTCAAATCTACAATTTTATTCTATCAAACCCAATTCCAAAAACTGCCGAAACTTTTGCTTCTGAAATAAATGCATCATTGTCAATTTCAGCAAGAATTCGCAAAACTTTTTGCTTATCATGTTTTCTAATTATAACAAACAAAACATCAATTTCGTTTTTTGTGTACCAACCTGTTCCTTTCATTAGAGTAACTCCACGGCCAACATTTAGTGTAATTTCATCAGCTATTTCATGGCTTTTTTTCGACATTACTGTTAATTGATAAGATTGTTTGGCTCCATCTAAAATCAAATCGAGAGTATAAGCAAAAACGCCCATTACAACGTAGCCATAAACAACTGTTTCTATTTTTCTGGAAATAAAATACGATGATGCAATAATCATTATGTCTATGTATAGAATAATTCTGCCCGGGGAAATATTTTTATATTTGTTTATTATTAGTGCGATAATATCTGTTCCGCCGGAGTTTCCTCCATTTACAAATGCAATTCCAATTCCAACTCCGGCAAATGCACCTCCAATAAGAGCAGACATAAAACGGTCGCTTATAATTGGTTGAGTTATTACTTCTGGAAGAATAAAAAATAATGCAGAAACTGTTGCGATTCCAAAAACTGACGCTAAACCTATTTTGGCACCTAAAATTTTCATTGCCAACAAAACCAGAATAGAATTGAATAACAAAACACTAATACCAATTGGAAAACCGGTAATATAAAATATAATTGATGATAATCCCGTGATTCCTCCACCTACTATTTCGGCTGGTATCAGGAAAGCAACCCAACCAAAAACGTTAATTAAAAGCCCAAACGTTATAAAGAAGTAAGATTTTACAAACGAAATAGCACGCTGTTTTTTCATTTCAAAAGATTTATGTGTTAAAAATAAACTGTATTAAAAAAAGCGTGCGAAAGTAGTTCATTTTTTAATATTCCATCTTTTATCTTTGTTAATTTTAAGTTAAATCATGAAAAAAAATTATGCATTTATTTATTTAATGTTCAGAGTATAAATGTAAGAGCCCGGAACATATTCTTTTTGCCATAATGAAGTATCTTTTGCAAAATTAAAGTCGTCAAAAATAGTGTCATTTAAAACAATTATTTTTTCAAATATATCTGAAACAACAAGAGGATCAAGTTTACCTGAAAAAAAGCCCTGCATTTCATCGTTTTGTAAAATCACAGCAGAAGAATCAGGAAGAATTGAAAACACAGAAACTGAGTCGTAGTTCTTAATTTGTGTTTTAATATCAATAGATTTATTTGTTTTGTTTACAACTACAAAATTGTGATAAATAGGTCCTTCGCAAGAAGCAAATAGTAGTGCAAATAATAGTGTTATAACTGTAAATTTATTTTTCATGTTTATCTTTATTAAAAATTGGTGTGCAAAATTAGTTTTTTCCAGAAATTTATAAAATAAAAAAACCTCTCAATTTGAGAGGTTTTTAATTTTTACAGTCTGTTTTTCAGTTCATCTAACTGATTTTGGTAATCAGAAACCTGAGAACCCTGAATATCGTCACCATATTTAAGGCTTAAATCTTCTAATTGTTTAACGTATTCTTGTTTTAGAGCAACTTCTTGTTGTAAATCTTCGATAGTATAATTTGCCATTGCAATTGTTTCTTCGCCGCTTAAATCTTCGTTTGTAGCATTTAATCTGTTTACGTGTTTATCCAAACGTTTATTCTGACGTTGTTGGGTTTTGGTTTGTTTTAGCTTTGTCCTCAATTGTTCATGCTCGGTTTGAAGTTTATCTAAAGTTTCAATTTTAGATTTTTCAGTAAGCATGTGATTAAGACAACTATTTACAATCTGATCGGTTTTTTCAATCTGTGCTTCCTGAAGTTTTTCGGCATATTGCGCTTTTATTTCCGGATAATTTTCATACAATTGAGTACGAAGAACTTTGTCGTCAAAAAGGCTGCCATAAGTGGTTTCAATAGCATCATTAGCCCACTCTTTTAGTCTGTTTATTTTAGCTTCAGCTTTAAATTTTTGTTGTCTGATACTAGATAAAGCTTGTCTGACTTGACCTTCTAAATCAGAAGCTCCGCCGTCACCTTTTGATTTTTTAGAAGAAGCTATAAGCAAAATAATAAACAGTATTATTAAAATTCCGCCTATTAATAATAGCCACCAAGCAAATTTAATTATTAAAAATACTATTGCAACAACTAGCAATAGTCCTAAAATTCCATAAGAAGAACCGTTTTCCATATCTTTAATTTAGTTTTTGAGTTTCTGTAATTTCTATAATTTTATGATATATGTCTTTGATTTTAAATGGTTTAATAAAATAATCGTCAAATCCGAATTTTAAAATATCGGTTTTGTTGTAAATAAGAGTGTTTGCCGTAATTGCAACAATAGGTGTATGAATGCCAATTGATTTTTCAAGTTCTCTAATTTTCTGAACAGCTTCAATTCCGTTTATTTTTGGCATTTGCAAATCCATAATAATTGCTTCGTACTTTTTTAATTCCAGCATCGAAATTACTTCTTCTCCATCTACAGCAATATCTATTTTGTCGAAAAAACTTTCAAATCCCAAAGTGTAAATCTTTTGGTTAATTTCATCGTCTTCTGCAAGTAAAACTCTCAATTTTTTTTCTGATTTTTTTTCTTTGTCGTTTGGTTTTTCATCAATTTCAGTTTTTTCTTCAATTGTTTTTTTGAAAGTAAAAATAAAAAATGAATTTGAATTATCTGTATTTCCAAAGTCGATTTCTGAATCAATTTGTAATACTAAACTGTTTATATATTCAAAATAAATAATTAAATTTTCATTTAAAGCAAAATTAAAATTGAAAAATTTATTGAAATTGATTTTCAAACTGCAACAATCTTCTTTCTCAAAATTTTCGATTCTAATATGTGTCTTTTGGTTTGAAAATACAAAGTTTATTACATCAATAACACAAAATATTATTTTTATTAGTGTAATTTGTTTGTTGATATTTGTGTTAAAAGCCTTGTTATCCAAGGTGTTAGAAAAGGTTAAATTAGGGTTGTTTAAAGAATAATAAAGAGTGATTTTTTTGACTATTTCGAAAAAATTACATTTTTCCTTCAAATTCATATTATCACCCATTGAAGATGCCTCTATTACAGCTAATGAAGCAGAAAAGCTACTTAAAGACAGCCTTTTGTAGAGATCTATTTCATTTCCTGCTTTTAAATTTGTGTCCTTTGATAAATCATCATAAACTGTTAAGTTATTTACAGTTGATCGAATTTGTTGAAGCGCAAAACCAATTAAATTTTGTCTTTGTTTCATCCAAATTGTTTGTCGTTTTGCAGCGCCACTGACAATGGCTTTTTCTTCCTTAATTTTTTGTGAAAATAAATATAAAAACAATGCAAATACAACTAAAACAACACTAATACTTGCTACTTCTTTTGAATCGTATTTGTTGAAAATATCTGTGAATATATAAAATAAATCAAAGAATGAAATGCTTATAAGTGAAATTAAAAACACTTTTAAACCTTCATAAATTATCAACGAAAAAATTGGTATAAATAAAATGAAAACTAAACCCGAAAAAGGTATTTGTTTGCTTAAAATTAAAAAAAGAACGATTATTAAAATTGCAGTAAGACTTATTAGTTTTAACAAGTTCAGTTTTATTTTTTGTTTTTTGTACAACAATAAAAAAGCTGAAAAGAATATTGCATCAAATATTCCCACAAAAAACAAATGAATATCCAAACTTATTCCCACAATAATAATCAATGAAAGTATGATAAAAATTGATATTTTAAGACTAGCTAGATATTTTTTTAGTACAAACCCCTCGTAATCAGTTACGTTGAATTTTTGCCACAAAAAAATGCGTTTATTTTTTTGAGTTTCTTGCATTACATTGTTATTTTTAACGAAAATTTTCAGTAAAATTAGTTAAAAATGAAATTAATAAAAATTTTTCTAATATTTTCTTTAAGCTCTATTATTCTCATTGCACAAGATTCTACTGTATTGGTCGTATATGATAAAGACTATGATTTTAATGATGGCCTTTTTATAACATTTGATCAGGTTTTGTCTAATTCGCCTGTGTTAAAAAGTAATATTGTCACTAAAATTCCAAAAGACTCGTATGATTTTTATGATTTGTTAGTTCAAAATGAGGATTATTATATTATTGATGATGAAGGTAATATGAAAAGGGTAAAATCAGAAAATACTTGGGGATATGCTGATAATGGAAGATTATTTGTTTTTTGGGAAAAGAAAGGCACAATAATCCCTGTTTTAGGCTCTATTTCTCATTTTTTGGGTTTACATACCATTACAGATTATCCTTCTTCTAACAATGCTTTGGGGTATTATTCCGAACCAACTGTAAGAACAGAAATAGTTCAATATATAATTGATTTTTCATCTGGTTTAATATTAGAATTTAATATTAAGAATATTGACGTTATTTTAATAAAAGACAAAGAATTATACCAAGAATGGGCTAATTTATCAAAAAGAAAGAAAAAAAAACTTATTTTTGTATATTTACAAAAATTTAATGAACAAAACCCTTTAATGTTACCTAAAAATTAAATCTTTTTATATGAAAAAACTATTTATTATACTATTAGGAGTTATGTTTTTTTCTGCTGGTTATTCTCAAAAAGCAGTAGCAACTCATGACCAATTAGAACAATTCTACAAAACCACAACTTGTATTGTTTTAGATGATGATATTTTCAACACCTATAATTCGGCTATTCAGTCAGCTGTTGAAGTAAGTTGGACTATCACTGAATTCGAATATATCAATATGAAGGAATTTAAACAAAGAATAAGTAAACCTGAATATTCTTTTTTAGTTAGAACAAAAGTTTTTCCCGAAAATGATCCTTCAAAAGTTGCATATACTTTCCTCTCGCTTGTATTGGGCGAAGACGATAAAGTTTTCGAGGAATTACCGGAAATATGTTCTTTCCCTCTTTCGTATTATGATGTAGATTATGAAAAATATGATTATAAAATGGGCGCTCTTCTTTTGTTTATTCAAAATCATGTTAATTTAACGTATGATAATCAGGACTTAAATGATAAAAACATACTGCAATATTACAATAAAAATATTAGTGATATTGGCTCAAAAACTTTATATTTTAACAAAGAGAATCTAGAAACAACAGTTAATTCAGAAAGTAAAATTTCTAAATTTTATTCTGGAAAAGTCAAGGTGACTGACGCTGATGAAATAGAGCAAACCATTGATGAGAAAAACGAGAATGCAATTATTCTTCATATTGTTAGTCCACCCGATAATGCAAGTTCTATAGGTAAATGTTACAAAATGCTTGTGGGTGCGGCAGATGGCAAATTGTATTATTTTGATTCTCATTCTATAAAAAAATCAAAACCGGGTAAGTTTTTGAAATCAGATTTTTCTAAATTAGGAAATTAGTAGAGAGTAATTTTATGGCAAAAAAAGACTTTAAACAATTTATTTCGCAATATCTAAATATTGTAATTATTGTTCTGAATATTATTTTTGGGGCAATATTAGCTATTGTTGTAAGAAATACACAAATAAATAAAGCTCATGAAGATGTTGATGACAGAATTGAAAACTCAATTATTCAAATTCAATCTCAACTAGCGTCGGACTATTCTACAGTAATGGTACTTTCAGAGATCGTATCGTCGCAAATAAATACTCCACGAGCATTTTATGATTTTAATTCTCTTTTCAAAGTGATATTAAGTGCCGAAAATTCTTTAAATAGTGTTTTTATTACCTTGTCTCCTAATGCTGTTCATTTAGACGAATCTCTTTACCCCTTGCTTGATACTTTGAATAGGTATAATATAGTGTGGAAAAAAAACTCAAACAATATTGTTTTTATAGACTCACTAAGTGCTATGGAAAACAATTTTTATTTTGAAACGGTTAAAAATTCAGGTCAACTAACTGTTTTTAACAGCGATTTTAATTCTGATTATGTAGGTTCTAAGTTTGTAAAAACTGTTGCTTTCCCTATTTTCGAAGGGACGCATTTTATTGGCGTTATTGGATTTTCAATAAGTTTTGATTTTATAAATACCATTTTAATTCAAAATGAACTCAACACCAAAACTTTTGTTGCTGACGAAGATGGAATTATTTTGTTTGACAGAGGCAAAAAAACAACCATTTCGCAAGTGTTTTCTGTAATTACAAATGATAGATTTCCAGATAAACAAGTTGATATTATTAGAAATAATGAATTCACAAAAAGGAAAGGTTCTGATTTATTGGTTTTTAGGCATTTTGTGGCTACCCCATTCCCTGTTAATTGGAAATTAGGAGTATTGTTGAAATCAAAAGATGTTTATGCAAAAGCAAATCTTTATTTTATTCTGATTTTTATTCTATTTTCAGTTTTTTCGTTAGTCGTAATTCTTATGCTCAAAGGTGTCTTTAGTAGAATCACAGCGTTTTTCAAAGATTTTGTTGTAGATATTGAAAATGTTTTTCAAGGAAAGTTGCAAGAAGAAATTACAGTTATTGACAGTTTCAAAGAAATTAATTCGATAACAACAAACCTTGAAAACTTACGCAAAAGACTATTGAAACTTACCGAAATATACAAACAAATTCAATTACAAGATATAAATTTGCGTCTCGAAGAAATAAGTTCTAATGATACTTTGGCAAAATCAATCAATGTTACAATAGACACAATTGAAGAGAGAACTAATAGTCGTCATGAAGCTTTAGTTATTAAAGAAAGAACTGATTGGATAAACGAAGGCTTAAATATTATTCACGAAGCAGCCAGAATTAATGAAAATTCAGTAGAAATTTTAACAGATAGAATTAATTCCGAAATAAGTTCCTATTCCGATGCATTCCTTTCTTCGTTTTTTATTTTATACGAGGACGAAGAAAAAGGCGAAAAATACTTAAAAGCTGTTTCAACTTTCGGGCTAGAAAAAAATCGTGCTTTTCATAAAATTATTAAATTAGGCGAAGGAGTTGTGGGTTCGGTTGCGCTGGAAAGAAAAAAACAATATTTTGATAAAATCCCCGAAGATTATCATATCATCGTAGCAGGTTTGAGCGAAATGAAACCAATTAGTATTTTAGTTCAACCTTTGGAATACGAAGGAGAATTTTACGGGATACTAGAAATAGCCTTTTTGAAAAAACTAGAGGAATTTGAATTATTATTCTTCGAAAAAGCATCTTCAGAAATAGCTCTTTCAATCAAAAATATCCTAAATAATATTTCAACAAACAAACTTCTGGACAAAATGAAGCTTCAAACTGAGGAAATTGAAAAAGCTCAGGAATTGTTGCAAGCCAAAATAAAAGAAATAAGCTCAAAAGAAAAAGAAGCAAATGAGAGCGAAGCTGCGATGGCAGGTATGCTTAATGCTGTTAACAATACTCTTATGACCATCGAATATACAACTAATGGTATTCTGCTAAATGCTAATAAAAAGTATTTAGATGCAATGAACTTTTCTATTGATGAATTAAAAGGGGTTAATGTTCTTGATTTGGTAAAAACTGAACGATCTGAATTAGAAGACGTTATTCGTAGAGTTTCAAAAGGCGAATATCACGAAAAAATCATGAAACGTTTTACTAAATATGGTGAAGTTAGATGGTTGCATTCAACTTATACGCCTTACTATGATACAAAAGGAGACATCACAAAGGTTCTATATTTTGCATTTGATGTAACCGAAGCCAAAGAGCAATCAGAAAAACTAGAAAAAGAACTTAGAATGCTTCAAAAACAAGTTAAGTTATTAAGAGAAAAATTGTAATAAATTATTTTTTGATGTTTTTTTCTAAATAATATTAATTATAATTTTAAGTTGTTGACATTTAGTTACTTTTTAATATTCAAGTCAAAGTATGATGATTAAAAAAATAGTTTTAGTAATAATAGTTTTTTCTCTTTTTTCAATGTGTAAATCGACAGAAAATACGACATATAAACCGGATTTTAGTCCCGGACCTCCTGCTATTGTTTATAAAACAAAAAAAGATTATTCTCAGAATGTTCCGGTTTTGCTTTCCGAAGACAAATCTAAAGTTGTTGGATATTTTGGTCCAAAAGATTTGATTAGATCAGGAGAATTAGCAACGCCTTCAACCCTTGAAAAAGGATATTTACTTGATAATATTGGAATTAATCAAAATGTTGCTTATACAAGTCTTAATTTGGAAAACTACACAAAATCAATGCAAGTTTTTACTGCAGATAAATTATTTGAACTTATTATTGATAATGACCCTTTGATTAATATGTATAATTGCGGGAACAGAGGTAAAATGATTAATCCGGAAGAACAAATAAACGAAATAATATTAAATAACAAACTTAAAGATTGTAAAAAGCTGAAGTAATTTACTTAATAAAATTATTGGACTGAATTATGTATTTAATGAAGTTGATGAATAAAATTCGAACAACAAATAATAATCCGGAACCGAAAACATGTTCTCAAACCTTTTTCAAACACGTTTGTTGCTATTTGTGTTTATCTATTTTTAAAATAGCAGAGCAATGAGAAAAATAATTTTAATAAGCATAATTCTTTTAATTCCATTATTTTTGTTTAGTCAAACTACTACCAAAAATAAAAAATCAAAAAAGTACTTTGAAGAAGCTGTTCTTGCTTTTACATTGGGCGACACCTCACGAGCAATTGAATACTGCGATAAATCTATCGAAAAAGACCAAAGATACACTGAACCTTACGTTTTAAAAGCTCAAATATTATTTCAAAATAGATATATCGATAAAGCTGTAATTTTGCTTAAGAAAGTGCTTGAAATAGATGCTAATCATGTTCAGATTTATTTTATTTTAGGTTATTATCTTTTTAATTCAGAAGACTATATAGAATCTAAAAAGTATTTTATAGAATACCAACAAAGAGAAAGTGATAAAAAAAATATTGCCGAAGCTCAAAAATATCTTAAGATTATTAATTTTAGGTTAAAAGCACTTGAAAACCCGGTACAATTTAAGCCTGTAAAATTCTCTTCCAATATCAATACAACAGCAAAAGAATATTTTCCTACAATTTCCGCCGATAACAGTTCGATAGTATTTACAAGGTTGATTGGGAAAACAGGAAATGAAAGACAGGAAGATATTTATATTAGTTATATAAACGGCACAACTATTGAACCGGCTGTTATAGTGAGTCCTTTAATAAATACTCAAAATAACGAAGGAGCTCATACTTTGTCTGCTGATGGAAAAACAATGATCTTTACACGTTGCGTTCCTAATGGCAGTTGTGATTTATTTATTGCAAAAAAAGATGAGAGGGGAAATTGGTTGATTCCTGAAAAACTGCCTTCGTCGGTAAATAGCAGGTATTGGGATACTCAACCATCACTAGCTGCTGACGGTAAAACGTTATATTTTACAAGTAACAGACCGGGAGGAAAAGGGAAAATGGATATTTGGGTCACAAAATATCTTGGTAATGATAATTGGACTAAACCCCAAAATCTTGGAGATAGTATTAATTCTCCCGAAAATGAAATGAGTCCATTTATTCATTTCGACAGTAAAACCCTATATTTTACTTCCGATTATTATCCGGGAATGGGAAAATTTGACCTGTTTTATTCAAAAAAAATCAACGATTCAACATGGTCAGGTGCTGTAAATTTGGGCTATCCTATTAACACTTCAGAAAATGAATATCGTTTAGTAGTCGATGCCTGGGGTGATAAAGCTTATTTTTCTTCCGAAAGAGATACCGTTTTTCAACAAGATATATATTATTTTGATTTTCCCGAAAAATTGAGACCAATAAGAACATTGCTGGTTAGAGCAAATATTTTTTCATCAGTAAACTTAAAACAAATAAAAGCTGATATTATAACAATAATTGACTTAAATACCTATGATACAGTGTTTTTTGCCGAAACAGAGAAACAATTTACAGTTTGTTTACCTTATCAGGGTGAATATGCTTTGAATATTCTTAAAAGTGGTTATATGTTTTATTCTCAGAATTTTACACTTGATAATTTGGCAGATACAGTCAGGTATTACGACCTCAGCATTTATCTAAAACCAATAGTTGAAGGAGAAAAGATTAACCTTAAAAATACTTTTTTTGAAACTGATTCTTATAACATTAACCCCAAATCTTACGTTGAATTAAATAAACTGGTTGATTTTTTGAAACTTAATCTAAATGTTCAAATTCAAGTAGCCGGACATACCGATAATATCGGTTCATCTGATTATAATTTGAAATTGTCAAAAAACAGAGCGGAATCCATTAGGAACTATCTGATTGACAAAGAAATACAACCAAATAGAATTTCATCTATTGGATATGGTTACACAAAACCAATTGCAGATAATCAAACTGAGGAAGGTCGAAAACTAAATAGACGTACAGAAATTATTATTTTAAAAAAATAATTTTATAAATTTGTTTCGTCAATTAGAATAAAAATTTTAATTACATAGAAAAATCAAAATACAATAATATGAAAAATTTATTAACATTAATTATTCTTTTAACAACTTTTACGGTTTTTGCACAATCAGAACCCGAAATGGTTTTTGTTAAAGGAGGCACATTTAGCATGGGTAATCCTTTCTCCGACAAGTTAAGAAGTGGGGAAGACGATGAAAGACCTGTTCATAAGGTAAAAGTAAATGATTTTTATATTGGAAAATATGAAATAACGGTTAGACAATACAAAGAATTTATCGTAGACAGAACTTATGATGAGTTTGCCAGATTTGGTGTAGATCATCGTTTGCCATCAGCACCTGATACCACTTGGTGGCAAGGGCATCCCGATGCAGAATTATACTGGAAAGGTCAGGTTTCTGAATGGTGGGGATGGAATAATAGTTTCCCAATGTTCTATGTTACTTGGTACGATGCAGTAGCCTATTGCAATTGGTTAAGCGAAAAATCCGGATATGAAAAATGTTATACTATTTCTTCTGATGGAGCAATAAGTTGTGATTATTCAAAAACAGGTTATCGTTTGCCAACCGAAGCCGAATGGGAATATGCAGCGCGGGGAGGAACAAAATCCGCTACATACAGATTTAGTGGAAGTGATAATTTTAACGAAGTAGCCTGGGTTGATGATAATACTCTTTTGAGTGGACCAAAACCCGTTGGCACAAAAAAAGCTAACGACATAGGTGTTTACGACATGTCGGGGAATGTTTGGGAATGGTGTAATGATTTTTATTCTCCTTTCTACTATTCAAATAGTTCTTCTGATAACCCTGTAAATGAACATCCAACTGGTTATCGTGTAATTAGAGGAGGTTCTTGGCATTATCAAGTAGAATTAGCAACAGTTTCTACTCGTGACGGACCAAAACCCGGATTTACAAATTATAATTACGGATTTAGAGTTGTTAGGTCTAAATAGTTAAAAAAAACCGAAGTTAATCTTCGGTTTTTTTTCACAGTTCAAAAAATCAATCCAAAATAACACACATACTAATTCGTAAATATAATACATTTATTGTGGCATATTTGTTGCTATTTGGCTTGTACTAGCATTGTCATAGGGGATAGCAATTTTGAGCGATTCAACTAACTTTGTTAAATTCCCATTTAAAGGGAAAAATATTGAATATAGAGATAAACTTAAAATATATTAAAGATGAAAAAATACTTTCTACTTCTTCCCCTCTTCTTTTTCACTTTCTCTTTTGTTGATGCCCAAAATTCAAAGTTTCCTGAAATGGTTTTTGTTGAAGGTGGCACATTTAAAATGGGTTCAAATGATGGCTATGATGATGAAAAACCAATTCATTCCGTTACCCTTTCAGACTTTTATATTGGCAAATATGAAGTTACAGTTGGACAATACAAGAAATTCTGTAAAGAAACCAACTATCGTTTTCCGGGAAAACCTAAAAAAGAATGGTATGATGAACATGAAAATGTAAAAGAATGGGTATGGAGAGATAATCATCCAATTGTTAACATAACATGGTTTGATGCTATTGCCTACTGCGAATGGTTAAGTGAACAAACCGGTGAGCATTACACTTTGCCTACCGAAGCACAATGGGAGTATGCTGCACGTGGTGGAAAAAATTCAAAAGGTTATGAGTATTCCGGTAGTAACGACATAGATAAAGTTGCTTGGTATGATGAAACAACTTACGAACGAGGAACAAGACCTGTTGGGCAACTAACTCCTAATGAATTAGGAATATATGATATGAGCGGAAACGCTTTTGAATGGTGTTTGGATTATTATGGGAAATATTCTTCGAAAAGTCAGAAAAACCCCGAAGGTCCGAAAAAAGCCCAATATAGAACTATTAGAGGTGGAGGTTGGTATTATGTTGAAGAATTTTGTAGAAATACTCAAAGAGATTGTCCTAAGCCTACTTTGCAGAAATTTAATTACGGTTTTAGAGTTGTAAAAAATGAGAAATAATATGAAATAATTTTTTCAAGAAAAAACTTCAATATTTTGAAAAAAAACACATTTATTAAAAAAAATTGCAGAAGATTTTTTATTCTTCTGTTTTTTTTGCCACTTAGTATTTTTGCACAAGGTAGATCTAATTTTTATGTAAACCCCATGATTTGTGTCGGTTATTGTATTGGTTCCGGATTTTCATACGGAGTAGATATTACCTTAGGAATTTTAGATATTCAACAAGGTGATTTTCCAACAACAATGGCGGTTTCCACAAAATATTATTTTTTTAATCTAGCAGGATATTCAAATAGAGTATTGTCATTTAACCTTTTGGTTGAAAATCAATACAATAGAATAGGATTTGGAATATCTGAAATTAAAAGGAAATGGGGTTTTAAAAACAGAAATATTCATAAAGCTTATGGATTTACAACAGATTTTGGTTTGCATGCCGGTCCATATCAAATACCATGGTTTGGCTTCCGAACAATTACTCCTCTAGTCGCCTCTGATTGGCTGGAAAAAAAATCGTTTGCCGACTTTTACACATATTTCAAGTATGAAAATATTCAGTTGCTTAAATAATAATTTTTTTTTACTTTTACCCCAATAATTTTTAATCTATAGATTATGTTACTAGTATTTCTTTCTTCAGCGCCAGTAATTCTTTTATTGTTGTTTATATATCTTCGTGATAAATACGATCGAGAGCCAGTAAAGCAGGTGCTAAAAATATTGTTTTTTGGAATGCTAACACCAATTCCTGTGTTAGTAATAGACTTTGGTTGGATGGCTATTGAACCTTCATTAGGTTTAGCCGGGTTTGGGAAAGTTTTTTACGACAGCTTTATTGTTGCCGGATTAACAGAGGAAACTTTTAAATTTTTAGTTATTGTTATTTTTATTTGGAAGCATAAAGAATTTAATGAAAAATTTGATGGAATAGTTTACGCAATGTTTGCATCTATGGGGTTTGCTTTAGTCGAGAATTTTTTATATGTATTTCAACATGGTGCAGGAGTAGGAATTCTGAGAGCATTTACAGCAGTTCCAGCTCATGCAATGTTTGGTATAACAATGGGTTATTTCTTTGGATTAGCAAAATTTACACCTGAAAAAAGAACATCTTTGTTGTTAGCCTCTTTGTTTGTGCCAATTTTGCTTCACGGATTTTACGATTTTATTTTAATGTCAGAAAACACATTTTTACTGTTGATTTTCTTGCCATACATGGCACTAATGATCTTTTTATCACTTCAGGTTATCAAGAAACATTCAGACAATTCAAAATATAATCCCAAAAACAAACATTTGTACGAAAACACAGATATAGACAACACGTAAAATACTGAATATTTGATAGTTGATTTGTAATTGATTTTTTTTTAAAAAAAATCATCAAAAAATTTGTTTAGTAGAAAGAATTGAAGTACTTTTGCAACTGCAAAAAAGCTTTTGACCCATGGTGTAATGGTAACACAGGTGATTTTGGTTCATCCGTTCAAAGTTCGAATCTTTGTGGGTCAGCAACAAAAAATATAATTTAATATTAAAAGCCGTTTAAATGGAAGTTTGAACGGCTTTTTTTTGTTTTCTGATTATTAGATTTCGCCAAATATTATTAAATTCTTTTGTATAATATTTGTATAAGCTTTTTTTTTATACAAAATCTTTGCCTCTATTTATAAGTTATTTACAAAAATTCATTCGTTAATTTGTGCAAAAGTATCGAATGAAAAATTTTTGGAAAATAACACTTATTATTTTGGTTTTTGTGATTTTAACAAGTCCGTTTTTGTTGAAGTTTAAAAACATTGATGAAAAAATCAAATTAACACGCTTAAGTTTTAGCTATCCAAAAAATTTTGATGATTTCAAAAATTTATTAACTGATTATTTTATTACAAATGTAAACGTAACCTTATCAAATTACTCTGAAGTTGAAGTGCCTATAAATCAAATAAAATTGAATTTATACACATTGAAAGACAATCTTTTTGTCGAGCAATCCGAACCAATAAAAGAAGGTTTTAAAATTGCGCCAAAATCTAATACAACTTTAGAAATTCCTTTTCAAATTTATTACGCTGATTTAGTTGAACTCTTTGAAGACAACTATTTAAAAAAAGAACTACCAAACAGACTTTTAAATTTAGGTAAATATTTTAAACTAAGTACACAAGTTAAAGCAAAAGGTTTCGCTGAAGTTGGAGCTTTAACCATTACTTTTGACACAATTTTAGATATTTAAAAATGCCAGCACAAGCCGAAAATATTAATAAAGTCATTTCGACAAAAGCGAAATTAAGCGACACTATAGAACTTGTCAAAGAGTTTGCACGTGCATATAGTTGGCAGGTTTCTGACCTTGCACAAGATTTGAAAGGTCAAAATGATTATGAAACTGGTTTTAATATTTGGAGTTGGGTAAAAAATAATATTCAATACGAAGAAGACAGCACTAAAAGGGAAAAGGAAAAAGGCAAAGACGTTGAACGTGTAAGAACGCCAGCCCGAACTATAGCAGATAAAAAAGGCGATTGTGATTGCATGACTACTTTAGTCTGTGCGTTATTGATTGAAAACGACATAAACCCATTTGCGAAAATAGTAGCTTATCCAATTAAAAACAGTTTAGGACAGTATGAAAAAAATATTTTAGGAAACTACAAGACAGAAGGTTTTGGACATATCTACAGTTTTTTTTATTACGAAAACGAGCCTGTTTTTATTGATACAGTCCCACAAATTAACGAATACAACACAGAATATTTTGAACCAATAGTTAAACAAAAAATCATAAACATAATGGAACTACAAGCATTATACGGAACTGATGAAATGTCAGACCCTAACATCTTGACTGATGAACAAATTTTAAACCGTGTTGTTATAATCGAAGACGAAAACGGAAGTAAAACAAGCAAGGATATAGGCAGAGCCTTGATTTATGGAACTTTAAATAACTTTGAAAAACAACTTTCTGAAGATATTAAGAGACCAGCAGAGCTAAAATTTTATGATAATCCGGCTAAAGAATTAAAAATAATTCATTTGGTTTTAGCTTCAAAAGATGCAAATGATTTGACTAATAATCTTTTGGAAGCGGTTCAAAATTCCGACTATAAAGAACTATACAAAGACATTTTAGAGGAAATTCAAAATGAAGAAAACACCGGAAACTACAGTATTTATTTAGTTCCTGACGAAAACGAGCGTTTAAATATTCGTGTTGATAATTCTTTGGAAGGTCTATTTACTAGAAAAAATAAAAAAGTTAAAAAGGACAAAAAACCAAGCAAACTTTTTAACACCGCCAAAAAAATAACATTAGCTCCAGCGAGAGGAGCATTTTTAACCCTTGTTAAGTTAAATTTTTTGCGTTTAGGTGAAAAGTTGGTTGTTGGAGAGATGAGCGAAAACGAAGCTGAAAAAATTGGTATTTCTTCACAAAATCACAAAAAATTTGCTGAAGCAAAAATAAAATTTTTAGAAAATTGGGAAAAATTCGGAGGTAAAACTGAAGAGTTAGAGAAAGCAATTTCAAAAAGTAAAGCAAACAAAAAATTATCATTAAATGGAATTGATGATTTAGAGGTTGTTTTAAGTGGCTTAGGAATTATTGACCCTGTAACAGCTAGCGCAACTTTAGCCGCAACCGCAACCCCGATTATAGTTGCAATGAGCAAAGCATTTAAAAATCTTGATTTGCCTAAAACAGCAAGCAAAGGAATTGAAAGAAGAATAACAGCTAAAAACGAACTGCCAGCAGATAAAGGAGCAGAAAAACAAACTTTCTATGAAAAGTTGAAAAACGGCATAAATAAGGCAAAAACAGTTGTGCAAAATTTCAAAGGAGACACAAACGCTCAAGATAAAATGCAAGTTCTTGATGATGAACCAACCGTCCCGGATACAAAAAGAGCAAACAACAACACTAAAATTTTTATTATTGGTGGAGCTGTTTTAATTATTGCAATTATTTTAATTATTGTTTTTACAACAAAAAACAAAAATTTAAAAGGAACGCCAGCGAAGAAAACAACGCCGAAAAAACGCAAACCAGCGATACGCAAAACGACAGCAGTTGCAAAACGCAAACCAGCGACAAGCAAAACGACAGCAGTTGCAAAACGCAAACCAGCGACAAGCAAAACGACAGCAGTTGCAAAACGCAAACCAGCGACAAAAAGAAGCATAGGAACAACGCCGAAAAAACGTAAACCAGCGACAAGCAAAACGACAGCAGTTGCAAAACGTAGACCAGCAACACGCAAAATTACAGGCGTTGCAAAACGTAGACCCACAACACATAAAATGCTATATCATGCCAAATAAATATAATTACTTTGCGGTTATACAGCAAAAGGCAGGTTCTTCATTTGAAGATGTAGAAGTTTTTGAAGTTAATTCTAAATATTGTTTCAAGGAACAAAACGAATATGAAGATTTTAAATATTTAAAAAAAGAATATAAATTAATGGGCTATCCAATAAGAGTTATTCACAGAAAAAAACAAAAAACAAAAAACAAATAATCTCTAAAATTTAAAAAGATGAATGATTTATCAGTAAATGAAAAAGTTCTTTTAGGAATAGATTCTAACAACGAAGTTCCAGAACTAAATTTTGACATTGATTCTGAAGACGAACTTTCAGCAGTTGCACGTCAAATAAAACGTTTTAACGAAGCCGTAACAACAAAAGGCAAAAAAGTAAGAGTAAGTAAAAATGTTGTAAAAAAAGAAATTGGTGCATCGAAAAGACGCATGCAAGTTTTAGAAAGAGTTTCAAGCCTACCAGCTAATCACAGCAAAAACCTTGTTGAAGGTAAAGAGCAAATCAGCGACAAAGTGTTGTTTTCAACTACTTTAATGAGTAGTATTGTAGGAAATCAACTTATATCAACTGATGGAGGAGAGGCTGTAGGTGTTCGAAATTTTTCAAACGGAAAATATAAACACCCATTTTTATTACAAGCAATACAAATTTTGTTTGATGATACTTCAGTTGAAGGTACTTTTGATGATGATTTGCCAGTGCAAATTTTGAACGGAAATATCACAATTCAAAATAATGCAAAAACGTTGATTGAAAAACTGCCGGTGTCAGCTTTGGCGACAGTAAATGGTTACCCGTTAGATAAACCGTTCAACACTTACGAACTTGATAATCCCAAATGGTTTGAGGCAAACACAGACGTGCAAGCAATTTTAAATTTGTCTTCTGCTTTAACTGATGGTGCAATTCGTATCAATTTCATTGGAACTGAAGTAAGACCTATCTAGTTTTATTTTACAATAAGTAAAAGTAAAAATCTACTAAAAAAAAAGGCAGGTTTTAAACTGCCTTTTTTTAATTTTTTTTCACTCAAAAAAAATATTCAATGGATATCATACACACTACTAGAGTCTACACTCATGAAGAACTATCTGAAGGTATCGAGTTTGATTTTCCTTCAAATGCAGAAAAATTAAAAGGTGTTCAAGTAATCGAAGAAGGAAATAACGCCCCACTATATCACAACGCTACAATTGAATTAAAAGTAGATAGAGGTGTTTATCTACCAAGAGAAACTCAAGTTTCAATGCTACAGGCTGACATAACTACAGCACCAAATCAAAGATTTTTCACATTAGCAGGCAAGATTGACACACCTAGCAAAAAATGTTTCATAACAGTAAACCAAAGCACAGAATATTCTTTAATTTTTGTTTTGCTATTAGAAGATTAAAAAAAAATGAGTTTAATACAAGTTTTGTCAAAAAAAACAGCATTTGAAACTACAGAAGTTGTAGACGTTCAAATATTAAAAGATTTAAAAGTTATTAGTGGCTATGTGTCGCCGTTTTCTATTATCTCCTGTATTAACTTAACAAAAAATCAAAATTTATTTTTACGTAAAAAAAATTTTGTTAACGACAGGTCAATAAGCTGGATTATTAAAATTGCGCCAAATAAAAGATTTTTTCAAATTGGCGCTGAAATTCAAAAGGGCGATATTCTAAGATTTAAAATTGAAACATTAAGAGAGGTTCCGGACGGTATAACTCAAGTAATGTTTTTGACAGCTTAATTATGGATATCGTACAATTTATCATAGAAGATTTAAAAAAGGCTAAAATCGAAAATTACAGTCTTGAACATAAACATTTAAACTCTGCTTTTGCTTTTAATTCAATAATCGAAGCAACAAACAGCATTATTTATGTTTATTATTCGGCTACTGGAGCCAAATCAGGGTTTTTAGAAAGCTATGATAATAAACAAACCTTTGCTTTATCAACATCAAACGAAAGTATAATTAAATTTTTAAACGATGTGACAATTTTTCAAGTTACAGAGCTTAAATATATAAAAGTGAGAACATCATAAACCCCAAAATTATGAATATTAGTACAAACAATTTTTTTGATAGATTACATTTTGCCGAGCATTGGGAAATATCAGACCCCCTTTTTAAAACAGTAATTGCAAAAAAAACAGATTTTGAAAGCGTAGAAGACGCATTAAATGAAATAAAAACAAAATTTGCTGGTCAGGAAATCGAAATAAAAGCCGGAAGTCTTGATAAAAACGGCAACTTTAACACTCAAGCGATAAAAATAAAATTCGTAATTCCACAAAAAGAACAAGAACAAAATATAACAATCGTAGGACAAAACAAACCACCACAGCCAGCGCAAAACTTAACATATAATTTAAACGGCGTGCAAACGCCTATAAATCAAAATAATTTTATGGAAAGTTTGAAAGGAATTGAAAAAAGTATTTCTTCAAACTTAGAAGCCAAATTTTTAAAACAATCTTATGAACTAGAATATTTTTGGAAGTTTAAAGATTTAGAAGACCGAGAAAATCGAATTAAAGGAATAGAAAGAGATTTAGCGCAAAAATATAAAGATTACGAAGATAAATTAAACGGAATTTTGCCACAAGCAAAGGACTTTTTAAGCAAAATTTTAAACGGTGTGTTTTTTGGTTTTGCAGAAAACCCAAAACAAAAACCACTTAACAACACGCCTGAAGATAAAAATGAAAAAAAGAATATTGAATTTAAAATAAAAGGCAAAGAAGAAACAAAAGAAATTGAAGACAAAAAAGAATTTGCAAAAAGACTTTTTGAAGAATTAAGCGAAGAAGAAAAGGATGAAATTTTTAACGAATATTTTGAAGAAGAAGAAAAAGAACTGGAAGAAAAAAAAGAAACAATAATTAAATAATTATAAAATTTTCCACAAATGACAGCAAAACAAAAACTACAAGAAATATTTGAAGGTCGAACAACCGGATATATGAAAAATCATGCAATTGAAGAACTCTTAACTGAAGTAGTTTTTTCAAATTTTAAAATTGGAGAAACCGAAATAGGCTCAAAAACAGGGCTTATAGGATTATTAGACCATACAGTTTCAGTTACTAATATTCTTACAGACCTAACCAACTTAAAAGCCTTTTTTATTATACCTGAAGGAGCAAATGCATATATCGGAGAGACGTTGCAAGAAAGTGGAGTTAATATTAATGATTACACGTTACCCGTTGAATTTATTTTAAAAATGTACGAAGGTACAGACAACGAAATTACTACAACTTGGACAGTAACAGCAACACACATTTAAAACTAAACCCCTATGATTTACGAAGTTGAAATAAAAATAGAAGCAAAAAACGAAATTCAGTTATCTGAAAAATTGGAAGCATTCAACACCATCAATAAAAGTTTTCAACACCATGATTTATTAACACTTACAAAAACGCTTGTAGAATTTCCACAAGTTGGTAAAATTGTAAATAAATATTCTGAAGCTGGGATTGACTGGTCAGAAATGAATAATTTGCAAAAAATTAAACTGATAACTGAAATTTCAAAAGAATTAAAACAATGACAGCAAAAACAACAATGCCTTACGAAGGCGCAATAAAATACGGTTTTATACTTGTTTTAGTAATAATTGGCTTAATATTTTTGTCGAAAGTTGGCAAAATGTTTGGCTCAAACGGAGCTGTAAATGACGCTCAAAAAGAAATCGACACAAAAAAACTAAATTATTCTCAATCTGAATATAATAGTTTTGCGAGCCAACTAGAAGAAGCTTTTAGAGGGATAGGTACGACTGAAGCCGTTGTTTTATCAGTTATTAAAAAAATGAAAAACGCTTCAGACTGGTACGCACTTTTTACAGCTTTTGGAGAGAAAAAAATAAAACATGGTTTTGGCTCATTAACCGGAACTTTAACAACTCATTTAGAATATGAATTAAGCGACAACAAAAGCACTTATGAACTTGTAAAAGCTCACATTAACTCAATCGGTGTAACTATCTAAAAAAATGGTTTTTTCATATCTCAATACGTTTCAGCGAAAGACACCCAGCAAAAAATTTGCTGGAGTGTCTTTTATTGTTGTTTTTATTATCATAATCATTTTAATAATTACCAACAAAAAGAACCAGATTGTAAAGAGAGCTAAAAAATACATTGGACAGGAAGAAACGACAGCAAACAAAGCTTTTAAAAATGCAATGTTTGAAAAAGAGATGAGAGAAATACAATGGTATTCAGGAGCAGAATGGTGCGCTTTTTTTGCTCGTAAAATTTGGCTTGATGTTTTAAAAGGAAAAAGAAAAGAAACTGCAGAAAAATTACTTTCCGGAAGTTCACAACAAACTTACATGAATTTTGCAAATGACAAAAGCGGTCTTTTTAAAGTGGATATGATACCAAGAAAAGGAAGCATAATTGTTTGGCAATCTCAAAAAGATAAGACTCGAGGTCATGTTGGAATAGTCAAGAGTGTTTTTGGAGATAAATTTTACACAATCGAAGGTAACACAAATGTAAACGGAAGTCCGGGAATAGTAGCACGTAAAAAATACAGTATAAAAGACGAATTAAACAAACAAACCGCCACAGGTTTAAAGTTAAGAGGTTTTATAAGTCCAAAGAAAGCTATTTTTAAAAAGTCTCTAAAAGGTTTAAACGGCAACATAAACGACAGAATTATAAATTTTGTCGAAAGAAGCCAAAGAGATAAACAATACAACGGACGTATTTTATTAAGTTATGTAAATGACAATTTGTCTAAGAAAATAAAAGCGGTTACAGGCTACGAACTAAAAGGAGATGACATTTATTTTTATGCAAACGATGTGAGACATATTTTTAAAAGTCACCCCGAAACAAGGAAAGAAGATTTTACACTTTTACCTGATATTTTAGAAAGACCAAATTTAGTTATAAGAAGTTACGACAAATACGGAAAGGAAAGAATAAGGATAATTAAAAAATACGACAGCGAACATATTTTGATTTTAGAAATAAATCTTTTTGCTGATTATTTAAGAATTATAACAATGTTTACAAACTAAAAAAGCTCACTATAAAAGCGAGCTTTAAGTATTTGCCCTTAGGAAACGTCCTTAACGCCTCAGTCTAAATACAAACACAATGCAAAATAAAAACAAAATAATGAAAATTGCAACTATTAGAAACATTTTTTTAATAATCACAATCGTTACCGCTTTATTTTTCGGAATTAAAGCAATTATAAAAACTTACTTGATACATTTTTTTTAATGACAAACAGAACTAAAATAAAAATCTTTGCTTTGATAATTGTTATTATTGCTTTTATTCTCATCAAAAAAAAACAAACATCTTTAAAAGGTTTGTATGAACAAAACTTTGATGATAGTGTTGTAATTATTAACGAGAACGGAAAAGAGAAAGAAATAAAAGTTAGTTTTTCAGGCTGGTTTAATCCTTATAACAAGGAAGGAAAAACAAATTTAATAAAATTAACAAGACATCAATACGGAGTTTATTTAATAAAGAGCAAAAGAACAAACGAAATTGTTTATATTGGTCATAGTTCAAGTAATCTTTACAAAGCATTATACAGACATTTCCAATATTACAACGATGAAAACAGCCAAAACCGCACCTATTACGGAAACAAACAAGGTTACGAAGTTGCAGTAATTTTAACATCAAAAAAACAGGCTCCAAAAGTTGAAATAAGTTTAATAAAAGAATACAAACCCCGAGACGCTTTTTTGAAATATGAAAATTATGAGATTGAATTTGTAGAAAGCCCCGAAATTGAAGATTTTGAGGAGTGGCAAATAACTGAAGTACCTTTTTAAAATGGAAATAAATTTTTTAGACATATTAAACAATTACGGTTTACCCTTAACCATAGCAGCTGGAGCGTTGTTTGCACTTTATAAGGTTGTAAAAGTTGCAGTTAAGTACATTGATACAATGATGAAAAAATTTGATACTTTACAAGAAAAATATCATTCACATCTAGAGCAAGACGGTTCTAATTATTTAGGTATTATTCAAAAAAATAATGAAGTATTTGACAAAATAGCAGATATACTGCAAAATATAGAAAGAGTTTTAAAATAGTTTATTCGTTTCATGGGGTTAAGACCGCTTACATATTATTTGTGAGCGGTTTTTTTATATCCTGAACAAATCCCCTGACCGGAACTTAAAAAAACCGCTTGCAGATTGCAAGCGGTTTTTTTATTGTATTGTAGTCGTGTTTTTCGTGGTAAATCCAAAGCGTTTTAATTCTTCTGGTGTTATTTCCTTACTTAGGACTAAAAACGGTTTAAAAGTCTTCTTTTTGCGTGTTAATCTTTGACGGCATCTACTAGAACACGCCAAACGATCAGACCGAACCGAAACAAACAAACCGCCACATTCAACACAAAACTTTAAATATTCAATGTGTTTTCCCTTTTTAATTGCTTTAATATTGTTCATAATTTGCTTTTTTTATTATTGCAAATATACTAACTATTTTAAAAGTTATTCATAAATCATTCATAAATCATTCACAACTTTTTATAAATCATTCATAAATCATTCAAATGACAATCATAAAACATTCACATAAGGCAAAAAAAACAGCTTGTAAAAGGCTGTTTTAATCTTCATAAGATATATTTTCTTTTATTTTTTTTAACAATTCTTTCAAAGGTTCGGTTTTTAATGATGAAAATTTACGTAAAACTAATTTTTTACTAATTGTTACAATTTCTTTTGTTCTTACCTGACTTTCATATCTTATATTTTCGGTTAAATCATCATTGTTTAACCAAAAAGTAAACTCATCGTTTCGGATTGATGATGTAATTTTTGCAACAATATAATCTTTGTGGTTTGCTCTTTTGTTTGAGATTATAATAACAGGTCTTTTTTTACTTATTCTTCAAAAGCTCAATTATTTCATCTTTGGCAGAAACTTTTTTTTAATCAAATAAATTGTCTGGCATATACTTTTGTAGTAAAAAATATTCATAAGTCCCAATGTAAAGTTTTGATAGTTCATTTATTTGTTCAATTTCTTTACTTGACAAAGTATTTTCACCTGAAGAATTATCTTCTTTGTAAATTCTTCTACTGTAAAAGTATTTATCATTCTCAAAATACATGTTGATTTTAATATTTTCTAAATCTTGGGTTAATGAAATTAGTTTTTCGTCCGAAAAATAAGCTTTTAAAATAAGCTCAAAATCTTGATACATATAAACAACTGCGTAGTTATCACTTGTAAAGCCTGAAAAGTGCATATTACTTCCAGAATAACTAAATTCAGAATCATAATCGTATTCTGAAAGTTTGTCTATTTTTTCAATTTTAAAATCAATAAAATCTGCTTTGTCTGTTTGTGCATATAAGGAAATTGTTAATACAATAGCAAATATGCTAAAAATTATTTTTTTCATAATTTATTTATTTTAAAGTTCGTAACTATCTGCACTTATTACATCTACTGATATATCATCAGTGTTTTTATATTTGTTTTGAGTTTTAAAAGTTTGTGTTCGTCTGTCTGTCGGCTCTAAATAACTATCGAAATAAAAAATTTCATTACCTAATTCATTGTTTGAGCTGTCATAAAATGTTACACGTAGTGTGATGTTTTCATAAGCAACTTTTGTAGCTTTGTTTGTTAATTCTAATGAAAATTCAACCTTATTGTTAAACTGAACTTTTAAACTTTTATAAATTTCAATATTATCATCTGGAAAGTTTTTTTCCATTCTAATAATATCTTCTTCTGATTGTCCGTAATCATTTCCGTTACTGTTTGAAGAAGAATTACAAGCAAACAAAAGACTTACAACACTAAATAATAAAAATACTTTTTTCATAATCTAAAATTTCAAAAGGTTTAATAAATAAATTTAATTGTTATTTCATACCTTAAATTATATCTATTTATTTTTTAAAAGGTTAATAATTTCATCTTTTTGTTTTAATAATTCTTTTAGGTAAGAAACTTCTTGATTTAACTTTTCAATCTCGTTTGCTTGTTCGTTTACTTTTATGCTTACCTTGTTATAATTACCGTTTATTTGGCTACCATTTGCAACCCCTGAATTTGTGTTTTTTTCTTCATCAAAAAAGGAACTAACAGGAACTTCAAAAACATCTGAAATTTTTTTTAATAAATCTGTATTAGTATTATTTTTTTTAAACAAATTATGTAAAGTTGCTGGAGACACTCCCAATTTATAAGCTAAATTTTCAATTGTCAATTCATTTTTCAACAACAATTCTTTAATTTTTTTTTCAAAATTATACATTGTAAATCAATTAGTTGTAAAATTATTGTAGAAATTATATAAATATTTTCTACAAAAATTTGTAGATTATATAAAATTTTTTCTACATTTGCCTTGTCAATTTGCACGCAAAAAGACGGCGTAAATTTAATATAAAAACGGATAAATAAGAAAATTAATATAAACCCCTAAAAAAAATGAAATGAAAAAAACGGAAAGCACAAAAGGAACAATTGTAAAACATTTGTTATCAGTTCAGGAGCTTGTAAGTTTAAAAGATGTAGATTTTACAAAAAGTGAATTTATTATTTCGGATTATGAAAAATATCCACTGACAGAAAAACAAGCCGATTTATTTATAAAAGAACGTTTAGAAAATCTTTTAGAAGCAATAAACACACATGTTTTTATTGTTTTGGTAGTGTTTGAAAATTTGCCCATAGGTCAGAAAAAAAAGTTAAGAAAAATCAAAAACAATTTAGTTCAAATCTTAGAACTAAATACACTTTCAATTTGTGATTTTTCAAGAATTGCACCCGAAATAAAGCTACCCATAAACGAAAATCATGTAAACGAATTTATGATTGACCGGGTTAAAATTTGGTTTCAATGGCATCAATACGAAATAAAAAAAGCACTTTCATATTTTAGAATTGAAATAGAACTTTTAAACACATTCGGCAAACTAACCAGCGAAATGACAAAAGAAGAAAGAAAAGAAGCCAGAGAACTAATAAACAGAGAAAAAAGAAAATTAATATAAACCCTTTTAAAATTTTAAGATATGAGTTTAGAAGAATTGCAAAAAGAAAATGAATTTAAACAACGAGGTACAAAAACACTTTTTTCTTGATGAACCAAAAGCCTATAAAATTTATTTTCATTCATAATATAAAATTTTTGCTGTAAAAATAACAAAAAAATGAAAACAGAGCCTTACAAATATAAACTAATCAGTTGTTTGTGTGATGTTGAGATAGTTGGCAAAAAAGAAAGAATACTAAAAAGCCTTTTGACAGTAATAGAACAAAGTGCAATGTTTTATCATGTTCTTCTAAAAAAAACAAAGCAACCAGAACAAAGGCAGTTGCTAGACTATATAATTCTAATTGCTAATAATAATTTAGGAATGCAAACAATTTTGCCCGAACTATATCACAAAATAAAAGATTTACAAAACCAATAAAACAGAAAAAAAATGATTGAAACAATTAAAAAAGAAAGGATTAAACCCGAAATTATTCAAATGATAAAAAAGGATAAAGGTTTAAAACTTCGTTTATGTGTTTTTTTAAACAAGCACAGCGACACACTAAGGCGTTGGCTTAATGAAAATAACGAAATTTTAACAACTAAAAGTAATTTAGAATTTATCGGAAATTACTTTAATACAGACGTTAACGAATTAACCGAAACTTTTTAACCCAAAAAACAAATAAAATGAATGACGACACAAAAAAAACCTTTGTAATATGGAAATCCTTTTAACAACCGAAATTTTAGCCTTAATTTTAATTTTGATTTTAATCTTAATTTTAATAGGAGAACTAATCCGCAACCGCTGGAATATGCCGGAAAGAATAAACAGAGAGCAAATTTACGAAAACCTAAAAAAATACAATCCGGTTTTTGCTCGCAAATACAAAGAAAGTTTAAATCTAAAATACAAAGCCCCATGAAAAAACTAATTAAATTTTTAGTGTTTTTATTTCAAACGTTCAATTTGAGATTAAAGCAAGAGACAGCAATAAAAAAACTTGAAAATAGCATTGCGAAACGTGAAAAATTAGTAAAAAGATTAAAATCTGATTTTGAAATTAGAACGGATATTTTGAAAGTAAAAAAAGGAAACCGCCGTTTTTATTTGTTCTGCTTTTTAACATCAGCCGGAAAAATCAAAATCAACATAGGAAGGCATAAAGCAGATAATCAAAATTTAAGTTTTAACATTTTAACTTAATAAAAAGAATATGAAAAACTATTTATCTGAAATAATAGGAAAACTCGAAAAACAATATTTATGCAGTTTCAAACCAAATAAATTATTTTACCAGCACACCGGAATAAAGCAAAAATTATTTGGTCAAATTATGAGAAATGAAAAACAACCCGATTTTTTACAAGCCGAAAAGCTTTGCAATTTATTTGCCGTTCCCATTGAAAAACTTGTTGATTTACCTAAACAGTTAGAAATGTTTGAACCTGAATTTGTTGTAGTTCCTTTTGATACTATTAAAAAAATTGAATTGTTTGTTGCTGATAAACTCGGTAATAAACAAAAAGAAGAATTTACCCCGATTTTAGAAACCTTAAAACCTCAATAATATGAAATGCAGTTATTCAATAGTGTATAATCATACAGGAAAACTAAACAAAGACGGTAAAAGCCTTGTACAAATTAGAGTTTATCAAAATTTAGGTTACAAACAACAACAAAAATACATATCAACAGGTATAAAAATTGAGCCGTCACAATGGGACTCAAAAAAAAGTCAAATTAAAAACCATGCAAACGCCGTTAATCTTAATGCCAAAATAAGAAAACAGCTTGCAGACCTCGAAAACTTTGAGCTAAAAATCATTAACAGCAACAAAGATTTTAATATAAACATGTTTAACGATTTCCTAAAAGGAAAATACACAAACAGTTTAATTGATTTTATAGAAAACGAGGTTAAAGAAATGCAAGCGAGCAAACAATATAAACCTGCATCAATAGAGACGTACAAAGCTTCGTTTAAAAATTTAAAACAATTTAGAGCTGAAATATTAATGAATGAATTAGATTATTCTTTAATTTCTGATTTTGATAGATTTATAAGGAACAAAGGACGCAAGCAAAATACAATTGCACGCATTCACAAACATATCAAATTTTTCATAAATAAAGCGGTTCAACGTGGATATTTAGAAATGCACAAAAACCCCTACAATAATTTTGCATCAAAAACAATTCAATCAACCAAAATACCATTAAGCACAGACGAATTAAAGAAAATAGAAGAAATTCAATTTTCTAATGATTACAAACATTTAAACAGAATAAGAGATTATTTTTTATTTATGGTTTACACAGGTTTACGCTACAGCGATTTTGTAAACCTTACAAAAGACGAAGTAAACATAAAAAACATTGATGATATGTTTTTAAGTTTCAACCCAATAAAAACTGAAACGACATCAAACAAACGTGTTTACGTTCCACTAAAACAAAAAGCGGTTGAAATTATAAAGAAATATCAAAACGAAGACAGCGAAAATATTTTTTCACACAAAGACACTTTTAGACTTGGCAACAAAATAACTAATCAATATTTTAACCGTGAGTTAAAAACGCTTGGCGTTTTATGTCACATCAAAAAAAACATTACTTGTCATGTTGCTCGGCACACATTCGCAACCATCATTTTAAACGCTGGAGTCCCGATTGATGTTGTCAGCAAATTGCTAGGTCATACTAGTATATCTACAACTATGATTTACGCAAAAACGTTACCTGTGAAAATAAAAGACAGTTTAAAAGATATTGATTTTAATTTTTAACAACTCAAAAAAACAAAGATGAATACAATTGTTATTAACACGCGCGAACAACTAGAAGATTTTTTAACTCCATTGTTTGAAAAATTTATGGAGACATTTAAAAAAACATCAACACAGCCAGCAAACTATATGTCTGACGAACTTTTAACAAAAAAAGAAGTTTTGAAAATCACTAAATATAAAGACAGTTGGTTTTATTACAACCTCACTAAATTGAAAGCTTTTAAGATTAATGGAGAGTGGAGAGTAAAATTTAGTGATTTACAAGATTTTTTAAATGAAAAATAGATGTTTGATGCTATAAAGTTTCGAGTTGATAATTTAAACACAAATCAACTTCAAAAGCTTGTAGAACGCTTTGCACTTTTTGAAGTGCGAAAACATGACAATAAAATTTTTTGGCATAATCAACAAAACAGCAATTTAAAACAAAATTTTGGCATATACATAAAAATAGAAGACGGTAAAACACACGTTGAGTTGAGTTTGCACAAATTTTATAATTTATTTAGAAATATTGATTTGTCAAACTTCAATGATTTTTCTTTTCAAGACACAAACGGAGCTTTGCAGATGTTGGATAATGTTTTAAAAGTTCCTATTTTAAAAAGCCGTTTATATTTCTTTGAATATGGTTTGAATTTAGAAATGACAGAACCGCCAAACAATTATATGAATGATTTAAAAAGCATTCAACAAGGTAAAAATAAAAAAGAGTTTACGTGGAATATTTATCACAAAAAATTTAAACTATACAGTACAGAAAGACATAGTAAAATAAGAACGGTTTACGTGCTTTATGATAAAACTTTTGAGAGCAAAGAAAACGGATTTAACAACGTACCGGAAAAACTTTTGAGGCTAGAAATAAAGCACAAGAGAATTGAAAAGAAAATTTATTTGGCTGATTTAATGGATTATAATTTTCAATCTGAATTAAAAAGCAAGTTTAAAAAAAGCTTTATTGATTACTGCATATTTGAACAATTCCCGATTAAACAAAGTTTTTCAGCTAATCAATTGCAAATTTTTTCAGATTTTGAAAATTTAGGTTTTGAAGGTGCAGAAAATAAATTTTATAACCAGTTGCAACTTGGCTCAATTTCAAAGAAAACTTATAAAAGAAGGATTGAACAATTAAAAATTTTCAATGAAACCAGCGTAAAACCTGTATTTGTAGAAAAAAAAACGACTATTGAATTAAAAGAGAAAATATGGACAAAGTTGTCCACTTTGTAAAACAAAAAAACAAACAACATTTAAAAATAGAAAACGAAATTTAATAAAGCAAAACGAAACAACCGCAAAATTTAACAACAAAATTTGACAAAGAGCGGGGGCTATATACACCCCAACAAACAGCGGTTTACTTGCTATATGTTATCCGTAAGGATAGAACGGAACAAATAAATAAAAGAAATAACATAGTGTTATTACATCGTTTTTTCTTTTGCTTCTTTTCTTTTAAAATCAAAACACTAAACAAATGAGATACGTTATTTACACTAGCAACCCGAACGGTGTTCTAAATCAACCGGAAGGAACAATATTTACACATTTAGCTCCAGCACTATATTTTAATCAAATTTTGAAAAATCAAGATTTTGAAATTAAGTACAAACAATCAAACGAAGTTTTGACAATTGGAAGTGCAAAAGTAGAAGAATTTAATATTTACCCTCCAGCGGTTCTTTCTGAGATGTTGGCGTTAGTTTCTTTTGGCTATCCAGCAAAATCAGTTTTAACAATTTTCAACAAAAAATATCCTGAATTTAACATCTATAAAAATAATTTGATAGCTGTTATTTTTCGATGGACTGAAAAACGAATTTCAGGAATAAGCAAAATTCATGTACCGAAAATAGCAAAAATAAAATAATTGTCTTACTAAGACAAGACGAAAAAAAAGCTAGCAGGCACAAACAAAGGAAAGCAACGAAAAACAAATAAATTTATACAAAAAAACTAAAAAAACCATGCTTGAAAATTCAAAAAAACTAAAAATGAGAGATAAAAAAAAATTAATAATTAGCTCAAGTCTTGAAAAAAAACAAATCATTTTGCAAAATTGTGAAAATTCAGAATTTGAATATTTAAACGAACTTTTAAAAATTCCACATGTTAATAAATTTAATTTGTCAATTATTGAAGATGATTTTTTTACCCCGACAGAAAAAGAAATGTCGCTAAATTGCATGTTATGTGCTTTAAATCATTTAATTATGAATATAAAAACAACATATCAAAATAAATTAACAGGTGTAACATCTATCATAATACACGGAGATAATCCTTTCAATGACAGTGTTACTATTTGCCAAAATGATTATGCAGGTGATGATGACGGCACTATTTTTTATTCAAGCGTAAAAACAAATGAAAATATAAATTGTGCTGATTGTATTGCATTTATTGAATTTTGTAAATCAATATCGAAAAAAAAGATAAGTAAAAAAATCGTGAAAATAGCAGATGTTTACGATTAGCCCATAACGGGTTTGAGCTTTGCGTATCTTGAAGTTTTGCAACTTTGAGGTACGAAAAGCGAAAAACGGAAAGTTACGCCAAAGCGAGCGTTAAGAACTTAACTATTAATATTATGAAAGAAGAAATTTTAAAAAGTTATATGAATGCAATAAACGCATCATTACACATATTAAGAACATTGAAACAAGATGGTTTTCACGAATCAGATAAATACGAAAGGTATTGCAGGATATTGAGAAAGGCGCATTTGCACTGGAATTTTATTCGTTTTAATTGTTCTTAACGCCTACGTATTTGTGTGCTGAAATTTTTATTTTTCTTAAAAATTTATAACAGCAAAAACGCTGTTAAAGAATATCCAAACGAAAAGAAATATACTATTCTCATTTTATCAAGAGAAACGACAATTTCCGAAAATTTTAAATTATTACTTGAATTTAGGTTGTGTTATGTTAGATTTTTTTGAAAATAAACAGAAAAAACAAAAAATCAAAGATTTTTAGGATTGTAAAATATTTGTATATTTTTAAAGTGACAATTATAAACACAAATAAGTCAGATTTTTAAATAAATATTAGCTTGTCTTTGTGGGTCAGCAAACTCCGGAATATTTATTTCGGAGTTTTTTTTGTTACTGCCTATTAAAAATATCAGTCTATTTTTTTGTGAAAATTGGAATTTGTTTTGAATTTTATAATTTTGAAGATAATTTGAAAATTATGGAAGAAAGATTATTGTTAAATAACTTTGATTCTTTTGTTGTTGATAATAAAAAATCAATTGTAGATAAATATTTTGAGTTGAATTTATCCAAAGTTAATCTGACTAATATTGAAACAACAAAAGAAAATTCTCAATGGCTTGCAATGGTTTCTATTCCAAAGAATAAAATTGATGATTTTGTTCTTGCTTTTTGTGTAATGTGGGTTTTTATTGAGATTGTATATGAAGAAATGGATTTGTCATTGATAGATAAAAAGATAGTTGAAGAATTTATAGATTATAGACTTATTGAATTTGCCAAAAATTGTAAACCTAAATTATTAAGTAGCCAAAAAGCTGCTAAAATTGCATCGTGGTTTATTTCTGATTTTATGGATTCTCTTGAAAATTCTTCAAATCATCATGAAACTGGCAAGAATCGTATTACCCGTAATAATGAAGAAATTCCTTCCGGTAAATTCAAGTTTGATTTGTCTGACACAAAACAAGGTGGTCATTTTTTCTCTCCTGCTTTTGATGGCTATATTTTGTTAGAAAAAGAAAAAGATTTTTGTTTAATAACAATTTAAAACTAAATTTATGAAAACTGTTAGATTTTTCCCTGTATTGTTTATTCTGTTGTTCTTTGTAACAAGTTGCAACGAAAATCGTGTTTTTGAAAAGCACAGAAAAAATTTCACTGATTATCGTTGGCAATCTTCAAATATTTGTGAATTTTCGCCTGTGATTGAGGATACTACATTAGATTACCAAATTTATTTTGCTTTTCGTCATATCTATGGATTTCAGTTTAAAAGTATTAGTATTAACATTGAAATGACAACTCCTTCGGGCAAAATTACCAGCAAAGATTATGTTATTGATGTTTTTGGTACAGGAAATGAATATTTAAGCGAATGTGCCGGTGATTATTGTGATTTAGAAACATTAATAGAAGATAATTATAAATTTGAAGAAACAGGAACATATACCTTTAAAATAAAACATTTAATGGAAAATGATCCAATTCCTAACGTTATGGAAGTAGGTCTTATTATTGATAAAATCCCGGTTGAGGAATAATAGAATGATAGAATGATTGAATAATAGAATGATTGAATGATTGATTGCTAGAATGATTGAATAATTGAATGCTAGAATGCTAGAATGATTGAATGCTAGAATGATTGAATAATTGAATGCTAGAATGATTGAATGCTAGAATGATTGAATGCTAGAATGATTGAATGCTAGAATGATTGAATGATTGAATAATAGAATGATTGAATGCTAGAATGATTGAATAATTGAATGCTAGAATGATTGAATGCTAGAATGATTGAATAATTGAATGCTAGAATG
>JAFGXO010000229.1 GCA_016936595.1 Bacteroidales bacterium
ACCAACATCCTCTAAATTTGTTAAATAGAATAAATTGGCTTACAAAAATAATTAAATTTAAATTAGAATAGATAATATTTTTTTACAAATAAAAAAAATTATTTAAGGAGTATGCAATCATAAACAGCAATCTTGAGGTCAGTTACAAAAGCTAACACAGCCTGTCCAAACCCACTGTCGGGATTACCAAGGAATGTGCTGAGCCTGTCGAAGCATGATTACTCAGCTCGAAGCAAGTAGTGCCACTGGTGTAGGTGGTGGTCATGGGGTTGGGTTTGGTTTGAGGGGCAAAGGTAGGGAAAAATAATTTATGAAAAAGCGAAGCTGGTTATTGTGATTATCGGTTGTAATTAGGTTAGTTTTGCGGGATTGTTAAAATAAAAAGTTCGAAAGTTTGTCGATGTTGGTTTGAAATTTAGATGGATTATTTGTTTTTAACAAATTGATATTGCGCAACTTCCATTCTATAGCAGGATATATGCTCAAATCGCCAACTAAACAATTTCTCCAATCCGGTTGGCCTGACTCAAATGAAATAAGAAACGCTCTGTCGGTTTGATTGAGATTACGGAGTATTGTTTGTATCAAATCCTCTCTTGCAATTTCATAATCGTTATAGTCAAATTTCTGATCGGTCATTCCAATAAATTGATTTGTTAATGCTGTCTCCTGATTCAGTGGTTTGGGTTGAAGAATTTCTATTATTGGTTTTTCAGTTGAAAGCAAATTAAAGATAAAACCTTCTTTAACTAAATCGAATGAATTGATTTCCATGTGCTTATAATCAAATATATCGCGGGGATGCTGTCGGCTTAAGGCGGCCACCATTTTTCCTCCATATAATACCGACAATGGAACAAGCCGTGCTCTGCTTGTCATCGAAAACATGGTAGTTGCTTTAGCGCACAATTCCCAATCCTCTGTTTTTCCGATGATTCCCCTTTTTATTCCATTCACTTCTATTTTTACTAAGGAGTTTTTCAATGAGCAAAAGAGTTTTAAGGCTTCTTTCTTAAAAATAATGCGAACTCCTGGGATAGATTTTTCAATTTCAACTTGTAAGACAAATAGTTTTTTCTGAATGTTCATCATGCTTTCATCTCTGTTTGAAAGCGGAAGATAGGTCAGGTCGATATCAACCGAAAGACGAGGCATGTTTTTGACAAAAAGATTTATTGCGGTTCCTCCATGAATTGCGAAATCTTCAATTTTGTAAATTAATGGAAGAATTCTAATGAGAAGTCCAACTTGATTTCGATATTTATCAAACATAATCACGAAGTTCAGTAGGTATAGTTATCAAGAAATCAGATAAATATACGCCGTTTTTCACCAATTGCTGTTTTCCTTTTCCTAGATTTATTCGATGGCGGTCGAGCCTAAAAAACCAATCATGCCCCGCCTTTTGAGCCATAAACAAAAACAACCTTTTTACTTTTATGTTATTGGTTTGTTCTAAGATACTTTGAATAATTTCAGGTCTTACTGTTGCAAGTTGCTCCATTATCAAATAAAGCCCCATCAAATCATAATGCTGAGGTGCTAAAAGCAAACACTCCATAAAAGCTTGTTCTGGCGAGGAAATTTTAACGAAATAATTGTCTTGGGCAATGGTCGTCAACACGGGGTTGGGGAAGTATGTGGATGAAAAAAAATGCAATTGAAAACCGAAATCAATTTTTGTTAACCAGCCGGGTATTTTTTCGTTGACGGAATGACCAATCATCAAAACGGGATTCTCGCCAAAGGGAATAAAATGACTGAATCCGGCCAATTCAAGGGCTGAATGCGCACCGATATAGTAGTTTTTGTTCAATTGCTCATTGAAACTGGTCAGCGATCCAAAAATATTAGGGCGGTCGTTTTTTCTCATAAAAACACCCTTTGACAAAGATGTAAACCATCCCGATTTTCGATATTGCTGAATGAGTTGGTCGGAATAACCATTTTTACGTAGCCAAGCCGAAAAAAACAATTTTCCCGGAAGCCAAGCGGCTAACAAACGGTTTAATTTACTTCCAGAATCTAAATTCATACTATATAATTAATCTATAAAATCAACTACAAAGATATATATTTTGATTAGATAAGCTCATATCCCCAAAAAAATCGCATATTTTTCTCGAAGTAGGTGGTGCCGCGGGTGTAGGTGGTGGTCATATCGCCAAGGGTTGTTAAATCTACCTCCGGCAAAGTTATTAGATTTTGGTTTTCTTTCAACATGCCCGATTCAAAATTCCTTTTTTTCACTTTTACTTTTTTGCTACAGCCCAAAAAAGTAAACAAAACCTGTGCTGAGCTTGTCGAAGTAAAGGCCGCCGCTGCGCAAAAATGGCTAAAATTCACAGATTCAGGACTAAAATATTTAAACTCCTCCTTTTAGCCTCCGAAGCTTTACCGCGTTCGCAGTTAGCTTTAGCGGTTGCGAAGCAAAGGAGGCTTTCTTCCAAATGAGCTAAAAGCTGCCGCTAAATCTTCGTAGTCTAACGTTCGTCAAACAGAAAATATTTTTTAACGCCCTGAACCTCTGAATTCTTTAACGCCATTTTTACGAGGCGGAAATCCAACTTGCTCCACGCAAGTTGTTTGGAGGTGATAGCCCATGGCTTTGTTGAAAAAGGGAAAATGTTGTTGATTTAGTAACAAAACTTACCACCCTTTAAACTCACGATATAAGCAATGGGTTGCTCA
>JAFGXO010000230.1 GCA_016936595.1 Bacteroidales bacterium
AATGATAGATTTAGGAGTAGTAAATTTCCATTTTACACATAAATGTAATTACGATTGTAAATTTTGTCATAGTAATTTTTTTGCATCAAAAGAGAAAAAAATCTTACAATTTGATACATGGAAAAAAATTACTGATTTATTAAATCCGTATTGCAAAAGAATAAATTTTGCTGGCGGAGAACCATTATTACATAAAAATTTGATAGGAAAACTAATTGAACACAATAATAATATTGGTTTAATTTCAACAATAATAACAAATGGATATTTCCTAAATAATGAATGGATTACACAATATGGAAAACTCATTAAAGCTATCGGAATATCTTGTGACAGTTCTAATGAGATAACACAACAAAATTTGGGAAGAGGAAATGGAAATCATGTTAAAATAGCTCTCGAAAAATTTGAGCTAATTAAAAAATTCAATCAAGCGGAAAACTACATTATACCAAAATTAAATACTGTTGTGAATAAACTTAATTACAAAGAAAACATGATTGATTTTGTTGTAAAAACAGGTGTGAAAAGATGGAAAATATTTCAACTATTAACAATAGAAGGAGAAAATGTAAAACACAGTAAAAACTTGATAATAAATAAAGAACAATTTTATGAATTTTATGAAATAAACAAATCAATTGAAAAATATGGAGTTGAATTAGTTGCTGAAAATGTTGATGAATTAACAGACACATACATTATGATAGACCCAGAAGGACGTTTTTTTTCAAATAATGGAAATAAATACTTATTTAGTGAGCCAATATATGAAATTGGTGTTGAAGCGGCTCTCAAACAAATTAATTTCAATCCTAATAATATAAATAACTTAAACAGAATGTTTTTATGATACAAAAAAGCACTATTGGGGTTGTTCATGGCAGATTTCAGCCATTTCATTTAGGTCATCTTGATTATGTATTGCAGGCAAAAGAAAATTGCGATTTTTTATATATTGGAATTGCAAATCCCGACCCGTCATTAACTAAACCACATCAAACAAATAAAAAAAGAGCAGAAATATCATCAAATCCTTTTACATATTATGAAAGATTAGCGATGATTAAAAATACGATATTAAAAAAAGGAATTAAAGAAAATGAATTTGAAATTGTTCCATTTCCAATTAATTATTCAGAATACATTAAATATTATGTGCCAATTGACGCAATTTTTTTTATTACAATATATGATAGTTGGGGTTATTCAAAAAAAGAAACGTTAGAAAAACAAAATTATGCAGTCAGAGTATTACAAGAAGGCGACCCAAGTTTAAAACTTGCAGAAGGAACAAAAATAAGAGAACTAATGCAAAGCAATCAAAATTGGGAACAATTTGTCTCAATACAAGTTGCAGAATATATAAAAGAAAACAAATTAATAACAAAACGAATTTTAAATACCATCTAATAATGAACTCTATACAAGATTTTAATACGATAGTAGATAAAGATATTTATGGAGGTAAAGCTTATTGGCTGTCGTGGTTAAATCAAAATAATTACAATATTCCACCAGCAATTTTTATCCCAATAAACTTCTCAACTACCAATAATGGAACTCAAAAAAAAGTAAGTGATTTTTTCAAAAAAGAAATCAAGCTTAAATCTGTAAAATTTGCAGTAAGGTCTTCTGCAACAACAGAAGATGGAACATTTTCAAGTCAAGCAGGAATATTTAATTCTCTTACAAATATCTCATCAATAGAATTAGCAGTTAGTAAAATTCCCGAAATCCAAAACAATAAAGATTTTGTTGGCGTAATAATTCAACAATACATTGAGGCATCTTATTCAGGTGTAATTTTTTCTACAAACCCTAATACTGGTAATAAAAACGATATACTAATAAACTTCACAAATGGAAATAGTGAAAATTTATTGAATGGAGATGAAATTGGGAAAGAAATCAAAATTTCAAATTCAGAGATAGATAAAATTTACGAAATTTCGTGCGAATTAGAGAATTCTATTTTATATGAATTAGTGAAATTAACAAAAGAAATTGAAAATAAATTAGATTACCCTGTTGATATTGAATGGTGTATTGACAGCAAAACAAACAAACTATTTTTAGTTCAATGCCGCCCTATAACAAACCTAAACTTCATTACGACAGAATTAGTAAAAGTTGATGTTGAAAATATTGATAAAATTCCACAAGAAATTCAGACTAATGATAAAGTAAAGTTACGATTAAACGCATCAAAAAATAATGTTTTGACTACTAACGCATATTTGACATTAGTAAACAAAAAAGACTACAATAAATTAAATATATTAGAACTTGTTGACGAGCAAATAACTCAAAATAAATTGAATTTAGGTTATTGTGAAGTCTTAATAAAACCTTCCACTTTAAATGGAGGTGTTTTAAGAATGTTTTCTGCAAATTCAAACAAAAATTTAGCTGAAAGAATTGATGAAATGCTTAAACTCACTTTTAGAGAATATTGGCAAGCTGTTATAATATTTCACGAATTGTATGACTTGCACTATATGGGAATAATAAAAAAAATACAATCAGACTATTTAATAGAAGTTTCGCACGGTGGCTTTATTCAAAAAGGAATAACTGAGTTCTCTCAATATATTATAAATTCGGAGCTTATAATTCAAAGAAAAAACGAATTAACACAAAAATTTGCTTATGAAATTAGTAACGGCAAAATTGAAGCGGTAGCAATAGACAAAAAGATTGAACTTTCAGAAAATTTATTAGCTAAAATAATAAAAACATTTGCCCCATTTATTGAAAAAAACTTAACAATTGAATTTGGGATTTCTAAGTGTTCAGAAGACTATACACCATATTTAATTGATTACATAGAAGACAAAACCAATATTTCATTGAAAAGCATTTCCGATGGTGTCGTATCACACGGAAATATAACTGGTAAAATAGTAAATATTGACATAAACAATGAATGGTCTAAATCAATTCAAACTCATTTTCACGATGGAAAGGATTATACAGGTATTTCTCAAAATAAATATGAAAATATTATTTTTGTAGCAAACAAACCACATATTTCACTTGTTGAAATATTAGAAAAATACGATAATAAAAAGATAGGTTTTATATTTAAGGAAGCTTCAATTTTATCGCATCTTTGTATATTGCTTAGAGAAAATAAAATTCCTGCAATTATTTCGTCGAAATATTTTAAAAATGAAGAATTGATAGATATAAACACATAAACATTTGCATAACATTAAGGCTTCGAATTTCATTTTTGCAAAAAATGATAATTTGAAGCAGCTGTTGCACTAACCGGCTGATTTTTAAGGATAA
>JAFGXO010000231.1 GCA_016936595.1 Bacteroidales bacterium
ACACCTTGCACATAAGCTCCAGATTCAGAATTAGTTCTGTATGAGGTTAAAATTTTATCATTTTCATTAAAAACAAACTCATTAGCAAATGGATTTTGTAAGATAGTGTAAAAAAAATCGGCAAGAAAATAAATTTGAACATCATTTTTATATAAAACATAATCAATAGAACCGGAAAATGAGTTTGAAAATTCAGCAGTCAAATCTTCACTATTTAAATGAATTACCTGACGAGCCGCCGATGTTTCAATATGCAAATCTTCGTCAAAAACTTGTGGAGCACGATAACCTCGGGCAAAACTTAGTCTTATTTTAGATTGTTTAATTATATTAACCAACAAATTTAGTCGCGGCATAAAAACCGGCTGAATTTGCAGATTATCATCAGGAATATCGTAACGTGCACCAAGCATAATTTTAATTTTATCGTAATTTATTTCCGATTGAATAAAAGCTCCCTTAGTATTAAGCTGCTGATTAACAATTATTCTTTCAGGTTGCAGAATGTTATCATCATCTACATAGGCTAACTTTTTATCAATCAGGCTTGTGCGAATATTTTCGACCCCACCAACTATTTTAATTGGAATAAAAAAAACATCTTTAAAATTATGTGAAAATTGCAAGCCACTAACAACTGAAACATCATTAGTGTTTCCATAGGCAGCAGGATTAAGCTCGGCTCCATAATAACTTTGTCGGTATGTTATTTGCCCCGATATAAAAGCAGAAAATTTTGAGTTATAATTTTTAGACAAAAAATCAAAATTTACACCACCACCATTAATATCATGATCAACTTGTTCGGCAATATCTGCAAGGTGTGGCATATAGTCAAATTTATTTCCTCCACGACGAAATTCTGAAAGATTATGAAAATCGGCAGAAATTTTTATTTGAGAAGTAATTTTATAAAATGCCGAAAATCCAAATGAATTACTTTTAATCAAAGGCAATTCAGAAAAATCATCTTCATTTGCAAAAAAAGCATTTCTTGAACGCTTAATGCCAAATATAAAAAGCCCTGATTTTAAATCGTCTGAAACAACCGAAGTATTAAAACCAAGGTTATAATCGGGAGTATTGCCGTTAATAGCCGAAAAAGTTGAATTTAGTTGAAATGAATTATTTACAGGATCTTTTGTAATAATGTTTACCGTTCCGGCAATAGCATTACCTCCAAACAGAGCAGATCCCCCACCCCGTACAATTTCAATACGATCTATCATTTGTGCCGGAATTTGTTCTAATCCATAAACTCCATTCAATGCACTAAAAATTGGACGTGAATTTATCAAAATTTGAGTATAATGTCCTTCCATTCCGTTAATTCTAAGCTGATTAAAACCACAATTCTGACAATTATTTTCTATTCTTAAGCCGGGCTGAAAATTTAGTATTTCAGCACTACAAACAGCACCGGTTGAAGCAAATAATTTTGGGGAAATAACATTCACCAAAACAGGATCTTGTGCTCTGTTTCTATCAGTTTTATCAGACGATACAACAACTTGATCTAAATTGATTAAATCAGATTGTAGCTCAAAATTAAGTTCAATAGTTTGGTTTGAATTAATATTAATAATTTTTTCTTGACTTAAAAAACCCATACTTTGAGCAATTATGGTTAATTGACCAACCGGTGCATTGGGAATTTCATAATGTCCTGTATAATTGGTAGTTGTAGTAATATTAGTTCCCATAATATTTATTATTACATTGGAAATATGAGAGCCATTTGAAATTACATGCCCTACTAAAAAAGCATCGGTTTTGTTTGTATCTGGTGTATTATCGGCAAAAATAATATTGAATGAAAATAATAAAGCTATAAATAATATTGTTTGTTTCATTTTTTATAATTTTAAATACTAAAGCATAACTGTATCAAACAATTAACTTTTAGTAAAATTAATAATATAATGCATAAAAATACTCTCGTTTTTTACATGCAAAATTGTATTTTTTTATTTTTTCGTAAAAATGATTATTAAGAGGAAATTTTTGTTGTTGAATTTAGAAAAAAACAATCTAATTTTCAACATTTAAGCTAAAGGAGGAGCACGGTCGGATTTAAGTAATATTATTGTATTTAAAATTTTTTCAGTTTGGATATTTTTTTGGGTATGCAAAATTTTTAAAAAAGCAAAAATAAATATAGCAGTAAAAAAAACATCAACGGAAATATTATTAAAATGAGAAATTAAAGAAAATTCTTTTGATGAATGACTATGTTTACTCCCTTGATCTTTACTAAAAGGATGTGAGTGAGTTATAATTTGTCCATTAGGTAAAATATGGATATGCTTATTAGTTTGGTTATAAAAAAACAAAGCAATAATTGCCGGAACAAGTATTAAAACAAAAACTAACTTTATTTTTCGGAAAAAACTCACTTTTTTTGTGCAAAGGTAAATTTTAAAATAATCTGTACAATACCTAAAAGTTGGTATTTTAAATTTGGTATAATTTGATTTTTTCTATTTTTGTGCAATTAATAAGTTAACAACAATTAAACAATGATTTCAATTTCAGAAATAATCGACCTTGCTATCCGCGAAGATTTGGGCGATGGCGACCACACAACATTATCTACAATTCCGGCAAATGCCGAAGGTTCTGCGACTCTTTTTTCAAAAGACGAAGGAATTTTAGCAGGTGTGCAAATTGCAAAAACAGTATTTGAAAAAATCGACAGTTCATTGAAACTCGAAGTTTTTATGAATGATGGCGATAAAATCAAAAAAGGAGATAAAATATTCACTGTTAGCGGGAAAGCACAATCAATTCTACAAGCAGAACGTTTGATGCTTAATTTTATGCAACGAATGAGCGGAATTGCTACACAAACAAACAATTACGCCAAAATAATTGCCGATTTACCTACAAAAATTCTCGACACTCGCAAAACTACTCCAAATATGCGTGTTTTTGAAAAAATGGCAGTTGAAATGGGAGGCGGAATGAACCACAGAATGGGACTTTACGATATGGTAATGATTAAAGATAATCACATTGATTTTGCCGGAGGAATTGAACAAGCAATTATTAGAGTGAATAACTATCTTAAAGAAAAAAACAAA
>JAFGXO010000040.1 GCA_016936595.1 Bacteroidales bacterium
GCAATTACAAGTAATATGTGTATTAGCGCACCGGCGCTGTAGCCAATAAATCCGACTGCCCATACAATAATTAGAACTACGGCAATAATATAAAGTATATTTGACATGATTTTATGTATAAAATGAATATTGTTATAAAAATTATCCGGAGTTTAGTTGCAACTCCGGATAATAAATTTTTGTTTTAAACATTAAAAGAATCTAAAATTTAATACCCACAGTGAGCTGATACCAAACGTTTTTATAACGCAGAGCGGTAGTAGTTCCGTCGCCGTTATTTTTTAAAAGATCCCAGCCTACTCTTGTGCCTATAACAATATTTTCTACGTTAAAATCTAATCCGCCGGTAAAGCACAATGTATTTTTGCGAATATCCTCATTATCAAACTGTTCTTCCAATTCAATATTAGTTATGGAACTTTCAAACTTGTTTGTTTGTTTAATTAAATAAGAATATTGAGGTCCGGCAAGTATCGAGAAATATTTAGAAGGCCTAACCATAATCAATAACGGAACATCGATATAATTGCTTGTTCTGCTAATTTCATAAGGTACTGTGAGAATGCTTCCTTCGGATTTAAAGCCTCTTTGCGAGAATAATATTTCGGGTTGAAATCCTAATAATTTACCTATCGGCAAACTAAGAAACAAACCTGTTGCAAATCCGAATTTCCCGTCGGCTCTAAATTCCTCGCCCTCAGTATCATATACATTCGAGTAATTTGTTCCGATTTTTATGCCTAAATGAGGTGATTCACTAAAACTTTTGTTTTGTCCATAAGTATAAAACACTGACAAGCACATAAATACTATTAATAAATAAGATTTTTTCATAACTGATTGATTTAAATTTATAATTTTTTGTTTTTAATACAGCCAATAATTATTAGTTGTTATTTACGGTAAAATCGTTAATTGCCTTTCCAAGTTTGTCAATATCTCGACTGAATTCATTTTTAAAAGTGACCCATTTATCGTTACCTTCGTCTTTATAGTCGTTCAATTTTCTTTTAAGTTCATTATTATTTTTTTCCAACTCATTCAAATTTTTAGTGTATTGATCTTTCAATTCATCTTTTTCGTTTACAATTTTCTCTTTTAATTCAGCAATATTTTTTTCGCGAGCAATTATATTCTTTTCGGCTTCAATTTTGAACTGATCATAAGTACTTATAGTATCCAGTCTGATATTGTTCAGTTCGTTCTCAGAGTCTTTCAAATCTTGTTTTGCATTCTGCACTTTATCTTCTGCATTTTTTATTTTAGAGTCGGATGATTGACAACTAAAAATCAATGATGTTGCGATAAATAGCGTGCTGCCGATTATTAATACTGATTTTTTAATATTTTTCATTTTTTTTCATTTTAATTAATAGTTCTTCTTATGCAATTGATTTAGATTAAAGGCAAATAATAAGCTTGAGCGCTGCTTTTTTGGTTTTCCTTGCCATAATTCACAGTTTGCCTGGCATTTTGTCGTTTTTGATGTTTTAGTTATTGAAACATTCAATAAATTGTGCTTAAAACTTCACATCACAAGGTTAAGGCTTTAATTCCAATAAACTTTTACAAAATTCCGGTTATTAGTTACAGATTTCACTCATTTGATTGAGAAAAAATCATTAATATGTAAGAAAAAGGGAGGTAACGAACTCCGTAATCACCAATAAAACCGGACACTTGGGAGTTTTCAGAAAATGTTGTTCTAAAAATTATTTCATAAAAATTTAAGAAAGCATTTTTCGAGAAAGAGAGTGAATAGATTTAATATGTATTTAATAATGCCTCTAAAATATATATTCAAGTTTTAAAGCGAGAGTGTTATAAAAAGGTATTTCAATAATTTTAGACGGAAATCCAAAATATTACAATAAATCTGATTTGCAAAATATTAGTATAAAAAGAACAAAAGCATTAATTGATTTAATTCAAATAGTTCAAGAAACTCAATCAACTATCGAAAATTTTAACCGTCAAGATTTATTTGATTTAGGTTTTAGATAATAGTTGTTAACAAAATTATTTACGGAGTTTTTTATGCCGTAAATAATTCGTTAAGTGTTTATTTACAGTAGTTCTTTGAAATATTTGATTGTGGGCAATTGACATACTCTTTAATTTATAGTATCTTTGCATAAACATTAAAATTAGCAATATGATTTATTTAAGAATAAAAGAAAACTCGAAACAGGCAAAATTAATGCTTGAGTATCTTAAAACATTGTCTTTTGTAGAAATAATTGACATTGAAAATTCTGAAAAAGTAACAAAAGAGCAATTTATTGAAGATATAAGAAGATCTTTAAAAGAAGTTAAGGCAAAAAAAACAAAACCTTTAAAACGCTTGTTAAATGGCAAATAGAGTAAAATATACAAGTGTTTTTGAAAAATACTTCAAGCGTTATTCCAAAAAATTCCGTTCTATTTCAAGTGAAATTTTAGAATTAGAAAAATTGTTGATTGAAAATCCAAAACTTGGAACTGATATAGGCGATGGGCTTTTTAAAATAAGATTGGCAGTAAAAAGCAAAAATAAAGGTAAAAGAGGAGGTTTTCGTGTTGTAACTTATTTAGTTACTGAAAATGAAAATAATTTGGACATTAACCTTATAATTATTTATGATAAATCTGAAATTGAAGATATACCTAAAAAAGAACTTTTAGAGATTGTTAAAGAAATTTTTGGATAAAAACATATTCTATTATTTCCTTACAGACCCACAATCAAATATATCGATTGTGGGATTTTTGTTTTTATACCGTTCATTATTAACAATTAAATGTAAATTTTATGAAATACAATAAATACAGAGTTGTTTTTCTCGAAAAAATCGGACTAACGGCAAAAGAAAGAATTATATTAATTGAGGCTGTAAACCTCAAGGAGGCTATAATCATTGTGAAAAAAACATGCAATGTTAAAAGGATAAAATCCGTCAATTGCATTTTTGACGGAAATGTTAATATAAAAATATTTTGAAATGAAACCAATATCAAAAAAAGAGCTTGCCGACTCATTCGGAGTTTCGCGCGCAACATTTATGAAATGGTTTTACAAAGCCTTTACAAAAGATGAGTTGACTGAATTAAATTATGTGCGCAGACAAAAACTTTTTACGAAAAAGCAAATAGAAGTAATATATCTAAAATTAGGGAAGCCATGATACACCAATTTGAAAGGACAATAAACAAACTGATAGAATTTGGTTTGTTTACAGACAAAGAAATAATCGAAAGTCAAGAATTTTTTCTTTTAATAGAAAAACAAGACAATGAAAGCGATTATAATAAATTTATCGCAGAGTTTAACCGAATTACGAAAAAACGTTATTCCGGAGACATTAAAAGCAGGGAACTGTTTTATAAAGCACTTGTTAATTATTCTCTTGAAGAATTAATTCAATGCACCGAAGATGCCATGAAAAACCCTTATTTTTTAAATGACCGTCCGGATATTGTTAAGCCGGATTGGATTTTAAAAAAAGAAAATTTA
>JAFGXO010000232.1 GCA_016936595.1 Bacteroidales bacterium
AATTATTTTTTACAAGTTGTTATGCCGATTGACTTTAAAACCGATTTTAAGAAAATGAAATCGGATTTTTTAAAGCATTTCGGTATACCAACATTATCATAACCTTCAAAATATTTTTCACGTTCATGTTTTATCATTTCTTCTCTAAAACCGATAATTGTTAGAGCTGCATCGCCTGATTTTTCGTTTATTAAGGTTTTTGATGAAACGTTGTCTTCCTGAATTATTATTTCAATATTATTTTCGGTAATTGGTAGTCTTACGGTTTCGAGTAATTCCGTCATTTGAATTTTTCTTTATTTATATTTCCAATAACAACAAATGCTAATGCAATTAAAATATTTATCAAAAAAACAATGCACTAAAAATCAAAAAGCAATTTCTAATGCTGCTTCAACAAAAATATCTCGATAACCTGAATAAAAATCTGTTTGATAAAAAACAACAAATTTATTTTTCAAGAAATGATATGCTAAACCACCTCCAAAAGCCTCTTTTTTGAAATAATTATCTTGTTGCAAACCAAAAAAGTCGTATCGCGAAAAAACTGAAAAATCAGTTTTTGGTAGTCTTATTTCTGCAAATAAAGAAATTCCTTCATTCTCATGTGGAATATTACTAACATCATAATATTCACCTGTATAATTTCCTTTTCCAAAGAAATACTGAGCAGTAAAAGTGTGATACTTACTTTTGGTACTCAAATAAAACAAGTTCAAATTAAAATTCCCCGGATTTGTTTCAATATTTGATTTACCGATCGAAGAGACATAATTCAATTGAATACCAGGGAACAAATCAGGGAGAGGTCTGAGACTTATTCTGGCTTCAAATGTTTTGTTATTATTGTATTCGATAGCGTGATAACCACCTCCGTTATATATTCCAAAAGTATAACTACCGAACTTTCCTGAATGCTCTTTACCAAGATTTTTCTGTATATCTTTGCTTAATTCACCACCGATGTTTCCACCAAAAGTAATCCCAAAATCAGCTGAATTAAGAACTTGATATTTTTCGCTGAACATTTTTTCGTATACCCTAAATCCATTTATTTTTTGTTCAAAATCCAACCACGGACGATGTACAAGCCCAAATTCTAAATAAGTATTCCGTAAAAAACAATCATTTGGACCTTTGAACTTCATGTACAAATACTTCAATCGTATTTCAACATTTCCTGCATCAGAGCCCTCATTATCAAGAGTAATATCTTGTGTGTAACGCATTGAAATATTTGGACTTAAATCTGTTTTAATTGTAAAATAACCTCTTTTTAGCTTAAACTGATTAAAATTATCTGTGATATTATAATTGTATGCCAAAAACCATTGTCCCGAAATATCTGTTTGTTTTATAAATTTCTGAACTTTTGTGGAATCCTGAGAAAACCCACTTAAACAACTGACAAACAGCAAAATAAAAATTATTTTTTTCGAAGAAAATTTATAAATATTCATAGAAAAGGAATTTTATTTTAATAATATCGGCAAAAATAAAAATTCTGTCTAATCTGCTAAATTAAATTAGTCAAAATGTAAAAGTTTATTATAATTCCCAAAAAGTCAAGAAAACCAAAAATCACATTAAAATAACACATATAAACAAAGTTTAAAAAAATATTAAATCATCAAGTCTCTATAAACGAATAAACTAAATGAGTAATTGCAGATGTAAAGCAAAATAACATGAAACTTTCGAAAAAAATTACCGTTAATAGAGTATGTTCTAATTTGACAAATTATTATTATTAACATTAAAAATTTAAAGACATGAAAAAAATTATTTTCGTTTTAATATTCGCCATAACAGGCTCATTGTTTGGACTTTCTGATGCTTTTTCGCAAAGATATGATGAAGCAGAATATGATTATTCCGATGTGAACTCAGGAATAATTTATCAACTTTATCTAAAATTTAGTGGATACCAAGTTACTGTTTGGATGAAAAACAACCAACAATCTGACTGGACTACTTGCACCGTAACAAGTAGTGATGACGAAACAATTAGTTTCACAACGGCTACAGGTTATCAATATCATATTGAACTTGACCCTTACAATGAAGACGCAGTGATTTTATATAGCAGTGATTTTACAAGTAGTTGGAAATATTATTTAAAACAATAGTAAATTTCTTATTATATATAAAAGTCGCAAATAATGCGACTTTTTTTATTTACTAAACGAAAGTATCAACAAAGCTGTCCACATTATTACATTTTGAATAAGTACAATGTACAAACTAATTCGCAATTGGCTCTTATTCCCTGACGATTTATGTCTAAAAACCTGAAAGCCAATCAATGTTCCTAATGCTCCTCCAAAAGATGAAATAGCAACCAAACTTACTTCGCTTATTCTTTTTTTAATGTCTTTTTCAGTATTGTATTTTCCATTTTTCGACGCAATATTTTTATCAAATGCTACCCTTAAAAAAGTAAAAACATTGATTACAAATAACAGCAAAAGCAAAATTCTAGTCATAATTTGTTTTTTGCAAAAATAATTTTTAATATCCAATTTATGCTAAATAAGAACATAAATTCAAATTCAAATTACATAAAATCAATCAAATTCCTTAAAATCCGATTTTTCTATTAATTAATTCGCAAGTTTTTTCAAGACAAATTGTTAAATAGATATATTTAACTTTAATCCTTTTAATTATGAAATTTACTGCAAAATTTTTAATCGTAGCCTTTTTGTCTATAATTCTAAGTTTAAATCTAAACGCTCAGAATAAAAAACCTTGTGTTAATCAACAATCAACTCCCAAAGAACCAATTAGTCAAGCCGAAATTCAAATATTGAAATACATGGCAGATGAAGAAAAACTTGCTGGCGATGTTTATAAAACTCTATACGAAACATGGAATTTAAGAATTTTCGATAATATTTCTAAGGCAGAAGACCATCATCAGAAACTTGTTGTTAAAATGTTAACAAAATACGAAATTGAATATACACCAAAAACAGATCGCGGAAAATATAATGACCCTAAAATGGAACAATTGTACCTCGATTTAGTTTTAGAAGGTAAAAAATCTATAGTCGATGCTTTAAAAACAGGAGCAAAAATTGAAGATTTAGATATTTTTGATTTAAATTCGGCAATTGAAAATGATGTTGACAGTAATGATATTACTGCTGTTTTTACAAATATTCGTCAAGGTTCTTATCAGCATATTAAAGCGTTCACAAATGTATTAAAAAGATACGATGAAAGTTATACTCCTCAGTATATTTCAGAAGAGGAATTCAACAATATAATAAACGAGTAAAGAGTTATCGAGTTAACCAGTTATCGAGTTAACCAGTTATTGAGTTGTCGAGTTAACCAGTTATTGAGTTGTCGAGTTAACCAGTTATCGAGTTGTCGAGTTAACCAGCTATCGAGTTGTCGAGTTAACCAGTTATCGAGTTGTCGAGTTAACCAGTTATCGAGTTAACCAGTAGTCAGTTTTTCGAGTAGCTTGTTACTCGAAAAACTCGAAAAACTCGAAAAACTCGAAAAACTCGAAAAACTCGAAAAACTCGAAAAACTCGAAAAACTCGAAAA
>JAFGXO010000233.1 GCA_016936595.1 Bacteroidales bacterium
AAAATTTAAAATGTTAAAATTTTTTCTATCTAACTTTTTTTAACTTACAATTGATTGAGACGCTTTATTTTGGTTTTAATTTTAATCGAAAATACTTAAACATGTTTCTTATTTAAAACCGACTTTGTTAATTTGAATAAAAAATTTAAACCCCTATTATGTTTAAAAATTGAAACATGAGTTTAACGAAAAACTTATAATAGTTTTTTAAAAAATACTATTTAATGTGTTTATAATTAATTGTTATCTCTTAATTTATTACCTACTAATTATTTCTTTCTGATTTGTAGTTAAATATTTTAATATGCATTATTTTAAATGTTTAACGAAATATTTTAGCATGTTTTTTATAGATTTAACTCATTAATAGTTACTTAATCGAAAATTTTTTCGAATTATTGAATTTATAACAAACTTTTAAGTTAATTTATGTAATTTTACAAAAAAAAACGCTCATTTTAGCACTTAAATTATCTTATTATGAAAAATTTTTTTATTTTTATTTTTATAAGTTTCATTTTCTTTTTTAAAGTAAACTCACAAGTCTTAAATGAAACTTTTGAGGGTATTATTCCTAATTCATGGACTGTAATAAATAATGATGGAGGAAGTGTTCCGGCTATTTTAACAACAGAAATTGACGGAACAACTGAATTTGTGAATTTTTTTGGTTGTGCAGATGATTATTTAATTACTCCAGCTTTGCAACCTAATGGAGCAAATAATCAATTAACTTATCAAGCTGCATGTGCATATAGTTTTTACTCTATTGATTATCAAGTGTTACTTTCTACAACCGGAACTAATACGGCAGATTTTTCGGTTGTTTTAGAAAACATAACCGGTTTTAATGCTGATACATGGTTAGCTGGTGAAAGCACAATTGACTTAAGTGCTTATGAAGGACAAAAAATTTATATAGCTTTTTATAGCGATAACGGAGGTTATGATAATTGGGGGTTTGATAATATTAGTGGAATACCGTTTTGGCAAGCTAATATAGATGCAGGTATTTCTGCTCTTTCAAGCCCTTTGGAGGAAGTAAATACAGGACTACATGATATAATTGTTAATCTTCAAAATTTTGGAAGTTCAGACTTGAATTCGGTTGATATTGAATGGAAAATTGACGGAGTTGCACAAACTACTTATAATTGGACAGGCACATTAAGTCAGGGCAGTACAACAGAAGTAACACTTCAAACTGATTATTCTTTTGATGGTTATATTCCAATAGTTGTCAATACCACAAATCCAAATAGCTCAACCGACCCAAACAATGAAAACGACACTCTTTTTGCTGAAATAATAGGCATTCCTACTAATTACATATACGAAGGTTTTGAAAATAATTTCCTTCCCCAAGGTTGGCAAATGCAAAATATTCAAGGCTTAAATTGGGAACATACTAATATCGGGAGTTACACTGGTGATTATTGTGTTAAAATAGGTGAAGAACAAAACTGCGAATCTATATTAGTAACTCAATTATCTTCTTTTGATCAAAATGAATTTCTAAGATTTTATGCTTTGAAAACTTCGTTAAGCTATATGGATTCAATTTTTATTGAATATTCTACCGACGGAATTATTTTTAATACTGTAAAATGTTTTGGGTTAACCGATAATTATGAAAAATATATTGTTGACTTAAGTGATATTCCTGCAGGTGATTACTATATTGGAATTAGAGGAAAAACAGATAACTGGGGAAATATTTATTTAGATGAGCTATTACTGCCTACTTATTGGACTCCTCTGAATGACGCAGGTATTCAAGCAATTTCAAGCCCAAGTTCAATTATTGAGCCCGGAGCAAGTAATGTTGATGTTGTTATTAAAAATTATGGCAGCAATGAAATTACTTCAGTTGATATAGAATGGTCTGTTAATGGTGTGCCACAAACAACATACAACTGGACTGGTTCGCTTCCTTCGGGATACACAACATCTGTAACTATTGCTTCTGATTATAATTTTTCATGGCAATCTAAAGAATATGATATTCAGGCAAATACAAATATTCCAAATGAACAAACTGATCCAAATACAGATAATGATGAAACTGTTTTATATTTTTTTACAATTGTAGATGAGCAGCTATTTGTTGATTTTGAAGAACCAACATGGCCACAAGGCTGGACAACCAATGTTTCCGATGATTGGGATTGGCATATTACAGAGAATAATTCTTATGAAGGTGATTCTTCTGTGTATTTTTTTAGCGATGTTCCTTTTATGAACCAAATGTTAATTTCACCATTAATTGATATTACTTCAGGCGATTTTTTAACTTTTTATGGAAATACATCTTGGCCTGAAAATTCACCTACAATAAAAATTATGTATTCAGATAATCCGGATACAGGATGGCAAACTCTAACAGGTTCTGAATATACTTTTTCTGATGTATGGACAAAATATGAAATAGATTTAACTGAAATTTCGGGTCAAAATTATATTGCTTTTGCTGTTTCTTGCAATAGTATGGCAGCAGTTTATATTGATTACATTATTGGACCTTTATTTACATGGGGAAATGTTAAAACAAATTTAAACTCTGAATATTATTTTTATCCTAATCCAGCTACTGATTATTTATGTGTTAATATTAAAAATTCAGAAAAATATCAAATTGAAATAATTGATATTACAGGTAATATAGTAAAGAGAGAAAATTTAGTGGGTAATAAATCAAATATTAATATTTCGGATCTTGTAAATGGTATTTATATTTTAAATATTATTTCTGATTGTAAAACAGAACAATTTAAGTTTATAAAAAATTAATATATTTTTTTTGTCGAGACTTTCATAAGATTTCTTTTTTTTATTGAAACTATCGATTTTTTATTGTGTTTTAATTGCCGTCAATGAGATATTTTTTTAGTTCAATTGTTTGAGGATTATTTAATAAAGTTTTAGGTGAACCTTGTTCTGTTTTTTCTCCATCAATCATAAAAAGATAGTGTATAATATTTGTGTGTAAGAAAAATGCCCCCATCTTTGCAAAATAAATAAGGATAATTAAAAAAATTTACAAGATGAAAGACCTAAACTTTAGTCAGTAACAAATTAAAACAATTCTAACAGAAAAAGCAAAAGAAATAGGCTATAATGAAGTTTTAAAATTTGTATCTGAAAGTCTAATGTATTCATAACTTGAGTTATACAACACATCAGAAGGCGATGTTTTAAACGGATTTCGCTCAAGAAATTTCTTAGGACTCGGCAAAGTCATAGAACTACAAATTCCCAGAACCAGACAAGGAGGATTTTATCCTGTTTTGTTAGGATTGTTAAAGGAACAGCAAGAAGAGAGTGTAAATTTAGCATTGAGCCTGTTAGTATTCAATAATAGTGGTATACTTTTTATGAATAGTAACACCCTTTCAGAGTTTTACTAAATTTTACAGGTGGGGTTTAAATGCTTAATTTATTTACGTGAGCTTCCTTTGGTTGGTTTTACTGCTTCGCTTGGTTTGCAAAACAAAATTTTAAGTCTGCCGGCATTATTTACTCCCGAACATTTTTGGTAATACTAATTTATAATTTGCAAAATAATAAGTTGGTTAAGTAAAAATGCAAAATTTATTGCGTTCTAAATAAGCTATTACAATGATTGTATATATTTTATTTTCAAATAGTTACAATCAATGCTAAAAAAACACCCTGTCCCTGTTTTTTGGGAGGGATTGGAGATTTTTTTTAATTAATTACTTAAGAGATAAATAATTACAAAAATTTTTTGGTCAGTATTTATTTTAGATCAATTTATCTTAATTTTTGTATCTTATCCATTTCCATAAGTCTTTGTAGCTTACTTTTTTACCATAGGACAAAATGCCAATACGGTATATTTTTGAGCCGATGTATGTGGTAAGTAAAAATGTTAATATCAAAATTGTACCAGATGCAAGCATTTCCCATAAAGGAACTCCAAAACCAATTCTAACCATCATCACAACGGGCGAAGTAAACGGAATTAGTGAAAATATTATTGCTAAATTTCCGCTTGGGTCTTGAATAATTGTTTGAGCAAAAACAAATGCCAAAATTAAAGGGAGTGTAAGCGGCAACATAAATTGCTGAGTGTCAGTTTCATTGTCAACAGCCGCACCAATGGCGGCAAATAACGAACCGTATAATAAATATCCGCCAATAAAATAAAATAAGAACATTAAAACCCACGAAAATGAATTTATATTTTGTAATGATACTAAAATACTTGTTAATTCAGCACCTCCCGAAGCAAGAATTGTTTGCTTTCCAGCAAAAATAAAAATTATAATTGTGCCTATCCAGATTCCAAATTGAGTAAATGCAACCATCGCAACACCAATTACTTTGCCAAGCATTAGCTCAAAAGGTTTGGCCGATGAAATAACGATTTCAACTATTCTATCCTTTTTTTCTTCTAAAGTACCGCGCATTAATTGTGCTCCATATATAAAAATAAACATATAAATGATAAAAGCACCTGCAAAACCAAGAATAGTGTTTAATTCCGAGTTTGTTTTTTGATTTTCCCAATTATCAGATAATATTTTTATATCAGATTTTGCTTGTGTAAGCATGCTCGGATCTATATTCATTGCCAAAAGATTTACATTTTCAACATACGAATTTATCATAAATTGTAAATTGTATTTTAAATCAAGTGGAATTGGAAACTCCGAATATGCTTTTATTGAATCTGTTTTATAATTTTCGGGGATAATTAAAATTGCTGTTAAATTTTTTTCTACATATAATTTTTGCAACGAATCTTTTGGGGCAGCTTGTATAAATTCGTATTTTATATTATCTGAGGAAATAAAAACATTATTAAATTCATTGCTATAATCAACAATTCCAATAGTTTTTTCTCCTTGTAAATCCTTGTTAGATAGCCAAGTTGGTATTAAAAAAATTAGAACAAATAACAAAGGGGTTAAAAAAGTCATTATTAAAAATGATTTTTTCCTCACTCTTGATAAATATTCACGGCTTATTATTGTTCCTATTTTATTCATTTTATAAATTTTTATATATTAAAAAGGGTAAAAAACAGCTTTTTGGTTTATTATTTTACTGTTAGTTTGTATTTGTTTGATTAAATTCGTTCACAACTTTAACAAAAATTTCGTGTAACGAGGGAACAATTTTTTTGAATGAATTTACTTTACCGAAATCAGCAGCATAATTTAAAAATTTGTTAGTTTCGTTTTGTGGCAAAGTAACTCTATATGAAAGTTCGGAATTTTTATTTTCATGTTTAGAAATAGAATATTTTTTAGTCAACTCAAAATCAATGGGTTGTTCAAAAAAGCAAATTTCATATAAATTTTGAGCGAATTTATTTTTAATTTCCTGAATATTACCTTCTAACACCTTTTGACCTTTGTTTATAAGCACAATTTGTTCGCAAATTTCTTCAACAGAAGCCATATTATGAGTTGAAAAAATAATGGTTGTACCTTGTTCTTTGAGCCACAAAATTTGTTTTTTTATTAGGTCAACGTTTATAGGATCAAAACCGGTAAAAGGTTCATCAAATATTAAAAGTTTAGGTTTATGCAAAACAGTGATAATAAACTGCACTTTTTGTTGCATACCTTTAGATAATTCTTCTACTTTTTTATCCCACCAGTCTTCAATATCAAGTTTATCCATCCATGTTTTGGCTTGGTTTAAAGCTTGCTTCTGATTCAGCCCCTTAAGTTTAGCAAAGAACAGAATTTGTTCGCCAACTTTCATTTTTTTATACAAACCACGTTCTTCGGGTAAGTATCCTATAATTGAAATATGGTCGGGATTTAGCTTTTGATTATTAATTAAAATGTTGCCGCTATCAGCTTCAAAAATCCGGTTAATTATACGAATTAGTGTAGTTTTTCCGGCACCATTTGGTCCAAGTAAGCCAAAAATTGATGCTTCTTTTACTGAAAATGAAACATTATTAAGTGCTTTATGGTTTTCAAACTGTTTGCTTATGTTATTAATCTTTAAAAAGTCAGTCATTATCTTACAATTTTGGCCAAATTTTAATATTTTTAGCGAAAAAAAAAATACTATGAAAATAAAATTTCCATCTTTTAACGAAATTTCACAATCAACACTACAAACTGTTAAGCGGTTTCCGGTTGCATTATTTTACTCGTTTATCCTTGTTGTTTATTCTATATTCTTAGTTCACAATCAGTTTGACGATGACAGATATTATTATGCATTACACGTTTTAAGCTTGGGAATAATAATTTCAGTTGGTATTACAATTTTTTCGGAACTCAAAAAATTAGCTTCAGGGTTTAAAATTGCATTAAATTTAGTTGTTTTTATTTTATTAGTTGGGTATTTTTTCTTGTTTGATGATTATTTTAACGCAAAAATTTTATATAGAATTTTAATAATTACGTTTGTTTTTATTTTAATGTTACTTTCCTTGCCTTATTTTAATAAAAATAATCAGCTTAATTTTTGGAGGTATAATTTTTTGATTTTTAATAGATTTGTTTTGTCTGCTCTTTATTCTATTATTATTTATTCGGGTTTATCAATTGCTTTGCTTGTTATTAATTTATTATTTAATGCTAACATTGATCCCGAATTCTTTTTTGATTTATGGATTGTTATTGTTGGAATTTTTGCTGTAGCTAATTTTTTAAGTGCTTTTCCTAAAGAGTTTTTTTATAAAGATGAATTTGATTACCCTAAAAGTTTGAGAGTGTTTGTTCAGTTTATATTGCTACCTCTTACAACTATTTATCTTACAATACTTTATGCTTATGTTATTAAAATATTATTTACATGGGAATTACCTCAAGGCTCAATTTCGTATTTGGTGCTTAGTTTTTCTGCAGTGGGTTTAATTTCGCTTATGATTATTTTTCCTATAAAAGATAATGATAATTTTAAATGGATTAAAACATATAGTAAATACTTTTTTTATGCAATAATTCCGCTTATTATTTTACTTTTTGTATCAATTTTTATTAGAATTAGTGAGTACGGAATTACAGAAAATAGATTTTACATTGTAATATTTGCTTTCTGGCTTGCTGTAATTGCAATTTATAGTCTTGTCTCTAATTTTAAAAACATTAAAATAATATCAATTTCTTTTGCGTTTTTATTTTTTGCCGTAAGTTTTGGTCCGTGGAGTTCGTTTAATATATCTAAAATTTCTCAACTTAATAAACTTCAACAAATTATTTCTGAAAATAATTTATTACCAAATGGTCAAATTAGTTCTGATATGATTGAATTACCTGATAGTGTTTATGAGCAATTTTATGATGTTTCCGATTATTTGATTGAAAATCACGGAATTAAAGTAATTGAGAATAAATTTAACCTTGATTTAGACTCTATTGATACTCTTGGATATTCAACCTGGTCATTTGTTGATTTTATGAATATATCGCAATCTTATGATTATTATGACGACTTTGATTCAACTTATTATTATTTTGATTTAACCGGAGAATTTACTTGTTTAAATATTGAAAATTTTGATTCTGTTTATAAATTTAATTATTCTTATTATGATTCTCTTCCTCTTAGGGTTGGAAATGTTAAAATTGATAATATAGATCAAAAATTTATTTTTTATATTGATAGTGATAGTGCAGTGTTTAATTATAACGATTTTATATTAAACATGATTGATGAATATGATAACACATACTTCGCTTTAAATCCTGAGCAATCTGAAATTAATTTAATTTTTGATAATTTTATATTAAAAATTATTATTAATAATTTATATGGATATTTTCAAGACTCTAAATTTTCTGAAATTACTTTTAGTGGACTGATTTTTATTGATAAAATTGACAATGAATAAAGTAGTATTCTATTTATTGTTTATTTTCAGTTTATTGCTGTTAATTTCATGCAATGTTGAAGATGTTTTTTACGTGAATCCAACAGTGGAAAGAAGCATTTACATTGATGTGCCAAATTCTTATTTAACACAATCTGATTTTGATTTTTTAGCTCAAAATAAAATCACTAATTTGTATTTTAATGTTTTTGACGTTAAGTATGATTTTTTTCATTTTGAAATTCCGGATTCTATTTTACAACACGAATGTAATGTTCCTGAAAATTTTAATGTTATTCCGGTTGTACGCATCGATAACCAGATTTTTGAGAAAATTGACACTATAAATTTACAAGATTTTGCTAAAAAAATTGCTTATAAAATTAATGATGTTTATGGTGCAAGTTTTATAGGTCATACTTATATTAAATATCAAGTTTATAGTGATTGGGATTTATTAACAAAAAACAAATATTTTAAGTTCTTAGAATTTTTGAGAAAAGAAGT
>JAFGXO010000041.1 GCA_016936595.1 Bacteroidales bacterium
CTTTAATTTTTTTATCAAAAAAACAAAACTTTTTTTAAAAAACAAGTTTTTTTTGACGAACAGAAATAATAATAAACTGTAATAATGTTAAAATCCAACTATATCAATGTTTTTAGGAGTTTAAAGTTTTTTGTTTTTTTTGACGAATGGATTATTTGAACTGGTAAAAAAATAACTGCCCGGCGAATTTTTTGTTATTTTGTTAGCTCAATTACTGCAATGCGTTTTTTTCCGTCCATTTTTACATTAAGTTCGGTGCTAAATCTAACATGTTTTAAGTATTTTAATTCGGTTATTACTTGCTGATTGTTAATAAAATCCCATTTAAGTATATGTTCGGGGTTATTGTGCTGAATAGAGAAATATCCAACATTCATAGAAACAACGTTGTGGAAAAAATGAGATCCTGCAGAAGCGTCGAGGGGGAAATTTGGTAAACTTGTTTCAATAATAACTTTAGCATTTGAAATTTGAGACCAGACAACCGGAATTCCTAACCATTTATCGCGAGTACCAAGCCGCCCGGGAGCAATAAGTATATATTTTCTGCCTTGCTCAACCATTTGTTTATTAAGTTGTTGCACTTCTTGTGCCATTATTTCGGTGTTTGATTTGTCAAATTTTTCGGCAGGAACAAAAATAATATCCTCAATGTTATCAATTAGTCCGTTTCCCATTGCATTATTTGTAAAAAATATCAGTTTTTCTTGATCAATATCTTCTGTGTTTACTTCAAAGTCATCAATATTTCCAATTAAAGGTTTTATTTGTAATAAATAAAACGACGCTTTATTTTCTTTGTCTTTTTTCAAATCAATAGCAAATTCAATTTCAACGGGAGCACCCATTGCTTCTTTTACAATTTCAAGAATTGTTTCTAAGGTTTTGGGCAAGGGGATATAATCAAATTTCAAGATGTTTGCAAAATCAATTACTCGTTGGCCGTTTTTGTCAATTCCCGGGTGTAAAACATTATTATCTTCATCAAAAACAGAGGCTAAATGTTTTAAAGTTCCATGTTTTTCGGCATCGTAGATGTCCAATTTTTTTAGTCCGGCGTTTTCACCTTCAAGTAAATTGAGTTCTTTTTTGTTTAAATCAACTGCATAAAAGTAAATTTGAGAATTATTCAGCAAATCTTTTAAAGAATAGTTGAATATTTTGGGGAATTTTGGCGAAAAATGGAATGTTCTACCGCCACCAACAACATAAACACCTAAACCTAAGGCTAATGATGCTAAACCGTCTTGGGGATTAATATATGAAAAAGGATAATAATTGTATGATTGAGCAGTTCCGCTAATATGTGGATAATAATAATTTGAAAATTCTTCGCCTACAAGCTCTTGAATAACTATAGCCATTTTTTCTTCTTCAATTTTATAATCAATAGCCTCTATGTAATTTCGGGTTGAGGGCGAAAAAACAGAAGCATAAACAAGTTTTATTGCTTCAATTAAGTGAATAAGACGAACTTCAATATCGGTGTGGTTATTAGGAATAATATAAGTTTCAAAAACACCGGCAAATGGTTGTGTTAAAGAGTCTTCAAATAAACCGGAGGATCTAACAGCAAGAGGTTTACGAATAACAGAAACAATTTTTCTGAGTTTTACAACTAATTCGTCGCTTAGCCATGAGTTAATAAAAATCTTTTTAAGTTCTTGATAATCAAAATTAGGTTTAAAGATGTATTTTCTGAGGTCGTTATGTTCAATAAATTCGTCAAAAGTATCGGTTCCGATAATAAAAGTTGAGGGAGTTTTGATGTTAATATCCGGAAATTTATTTTTGATGCCAAATCCGTAAACTAATTTGTTTACAAAAACTAATCCGCGTCCTTTGCCGCCAAGTGCACCCGACGAAAGTTTAACTACGGTGCTCTGATTATTAATTTCTTCTTCGGAAAATTCAACTACTTTGCCTTTTGTTTTTTCGTATTTTAGTCGCATTATAGTGTTAACAAGAAAACGACGAATGTGTGCTATATCTTTAAAATCATCAGAACGAAGTCGAGCGAGAATGTCGGCAAATCTTATTTCTCCTCGAGCCATAAGCCATAGCGAAAAGTGGTTACGGGTAGCGTGATAGAGCAAACTATCGTCGGGGATAATGTTTAAAAAATGTTCAAAATCGTTAAGATTTTTGGCTCTATAGCCTATATCGTTTCCGTTAACATCGCAATAAACAAAATCGCCAAAGCCCATGTTGTATTTAAGAACTCGTTTAATATCTTGTGATAATGTGTCGGAATTTTTATAAATAAAGGAACAATTTATTGAATTAGCTCGTTCTTTATTACTTAAATCTCGAGATTGAATAATAATTGGAATGTCGATATCGGGGGTTTGGCTTTTGATGTGTTTTGCAAGGTCTATTCCTGCATTTTTGTCTTTTATTCCATTCCTGAAAAATTCAACATCGGTTATAAGGCTCAGAAAATTAGATTTATGTTTTTCGAAAATTTTTATTGCATTTTCGTAAGTAGAAACTAACAATATTTTGGGTCTAACTCTTACGCTTAAAACTTTATACAGTTCATCGGTTTCGGATAAATTTTCCATAACATCGCGGGTTTGCTCAAAAATTTTTATGTAAAGTTCGGGTAAATAGCGCGAATAGAAGCGGGGAGTGTCTTCAACCAATAGTATTATTCTGGCGTGACCGATTTTAGTGTCGTTTTCAAGATTAATTCTGTCTTCTAACAGTTTTATCATCGAAAAAAATATTCTTGAATCTCCGTTCCAAATAAATAAGTTGTCGATTAATCCTTCAAATTTGTAATTTATAAATTCTGAAGCTACGGTATTATTATTTAAAAGCATAAAAATGGGAATATGCTCAAAATCATTTTTTATAGTTTGAACTATTTTGATTGGTGTTTTTTTGTCGTTTCCAACCATAACAATAATTAAATCAAAGTGCTTTTCGCACAGATATTTAAAGGCGTCGTAGTAAAACGAAACAGCTGTAACACGAGGGAAAGATGTAAGGTTTAGTTTTGAAAAATCACCGAGAATTTTTTGGGTGAAATTTCCTTCATTTTCTATGGTAAAAGCATCGTATAAGGAGGCTATAAGTAGAATTTCTTTTACTTTAAAGGGCATTAAATCGTAAAGAATATCGCGGTCGTAAAAATTTTTAAAAAGCATATCGTCATAATCGATATTGCTTTGGGTTTGATTAATGTCTAATTTGTATTTAAAATGAACGCAAGACTCGTATTTTTTTGACCCTGATTCGTCAACTTTTCCAAAATGATTTGAAATAATTGTTGTTAGTTTTTCTATTATCTCAAAATCTTCTTTGTTTGTTTCGTTTAGTCTATCATTATCAAAAAAAACTTCAAAAAAATATTTGTCCTTATCTACCAAAAATGGTATGGTGAAAAAAGCTTTTTTTTGAATTCCTTTTTCGCATAATACGCCTTGCGAAAATTTATTAATTCTTGTTACAACATTTTTTTTATTGTGAAATAAATTAACAGACCTCATACAAAAAACACGAAGTGCTTCTTCTTTGTTATGGCAGTTATTTAATGTGTCCTCTAAGCGTCTTATTGAACGAACTAAACTTTCATTCATGTGTTTTTAATTAATTGTTTTTATTGGTCGTCTTATCTGTGTTGATGCCCTGACGGACATCGCTACATACCGGGCGTCCCGATGGGACTTTTGTATCTCAATGCCCTGACGGACATCGTTGCATACAGGGCGTCCCGATGGGACTTTTGTATCTCAATGCCCTGACGGACATCGTTACATACCGGGCGTCCCGATGGGATTTTTGTATCTCAATGCCCTGACGGACATCGTTACATACCGGGCGTCCCGATGGGACTTTTGTATCTCAATGCCCTGACGGACATTGTTGCATACCGGGCGTCCCGATGGGACTTTTGTATCTCGATGCCCTGACGGACATTGTTACATACCGGGCGTCCCGATGGGATTTTTGTATCTCAATGCCCTGACGGACATTGTTACATACCGGGCGTCCCGATGAGACTTTTTTTGTTTCGATTTCGATGTTCTATTCATTCTTTTACTCAGTGCCAAGAAGTCGGTCGCCGCAATCGCCTAAGCCTGGTAAAATGTAACCAATGTCGTTAAGTTTTTGGTCTAAAGCTGCTGAATAAAACTGAACATCGGGGTGTTTTTTTGTTACAAGTTCAACTCCTTCGGGTGCAGCAACTATTGATACTACTTTAATGTTTAGTACGTTTGCTTTTTTGAGCATATTTATTGCATAGTCAATAGAATGACCGCTTGCTAACATTGGGTCAAGTAATAGCACTAATCTGTTGTCGATATCGGGCGGAAGTTTACAGTAATATTCTTTAGCTTCAAGGGTGTCGTCGTCTCTGTATAATCCAATAATTCCTACTTTTGAAGTAGGTAGAAGGTCTAAAATTCCGTTTAACATGCCTAAACCTGCTCGTAAAATAGGAACAATTGCTATATGTTCGGCAATACGTTGAGCCGTCATTTGTTGCAATGGCGTTTCAATAATTTCTTCACGTAATTTTAAGTCACGTGTAATTTCAAAAGTCATTAAGTACGAAATTTCGGATAAAAGTTTCCTGAATTCAATGTTTGGGGTTTCTTTATCGCGTAAAAAACGTAATTTTTCTTTAATCAGTGGGTGCGAAACAACTTTAAAATTATCCATAGTTTTTGTACAAAGTTAAAAAAAAACTATAAAAATTATCGTTATTTAAAAAAAAGTAAAAAAAAGGTGAATATTATCTATATGATTTAGAAAAAATGGTTAAATAATTATTAAGAGTTTGTGTTCAAAAAATTATTCAAAGAAAATCCCATCACAACAATATCATCAGTTTGAGAGTTTGTTCCTTTCCAAGAGTTAAATTTGTTTTCGAGAATTATTTTTTGTTCTATAAATTGCTTTTTGTGATTTTCGAGAAGAGTATCTAAAAATTCTTTTTTCATTAATTTTTTGTGATTTTGGTTTAGTTGATCGTAATAACCATCAGAGAACATGTAAAATACGTCGTCTTTTTTTGGAGCAAAATTAAAGGAGTTAAAAGGTTTTTCGGAATTTTGTTGAGCACCAATTGGCATTCTATCGGCTTTAATTGTTTGCATTTCGTTGTCTCTAATATAAACTAAAGGATTATGAGCTCCTGAAAATTCTAATATTTCGTGTTCAATGTCGTAAACAATAAGTGCTATATCCATTCCATCTCTTGATGTTTCGTTTTCTTCTTGTCTTAAAGCATTTATTATTTGTTGTTTAAGGGTGTCTAAAATCACATTCGTTTTAAAAACTTTGTTGTTCGTAACAATTTCGTTAAGTAGAGAAATTCCAAGCATGCTCATTAAAGCTCCGGGTACACCATGACCGGTACAGTCGGCAATAGCTAAAATTAGTTTGTTGTTGCTAATTGTTGCCCAATAAAAGTCGCCACTGATAATATCCCGAGGTTTAAAAAGTATAAAATTATCAGGAATAAGCTCATTCATTAAAGATTGGGGGGTAAGTACTGCTTCTTGAATTCGTTTTGCGTATTTTATGCTCGATAAAATATCTTTTCGTTGAGCTTCAATTTTTAAGATGTAATTTTTTTGTTTTGTAATGTCGTGAATAATTTCAATTGCACCGCTATAATTACCGTCTTTATCGTAAATAGCAGTTGCTGTTCCGGTAAGATATTTTGCTCCACCAGGCAATTTTTCAGAGTATGATTCGGCTTGTATAATGTTTTTGCTTATTTTTATGTGAGAATAGCCATCAATATTTTTTGATAACTCTTGGGTATAATCAATAAGAATAGGTTTTCGTTCGCCATATATAGGAATTGAATATTCAAAATTGCCTTTACCAATTATATCAGCGGCTTTTATTCCGGTAAGGTTAGCCATTGCATTATTCCAAAATTCAACTTCGCCGTTTGCATTTATTACAAAACCAGCATCGGGTAAGGATTCAATAATTTGATATATTTTTTTAGATGATTCTTCTAATTCGTCTCTTTGTTTTCTTATTTCTTGTTGTTGTTGGCGTAAAATGTTTTCGGTTTCTTTAATTTTAGTTATGTCTGAATTTACGGCAACAAGGTTTATAATATTGTCTTCGTTATCAAGCACCGGAGACAGGGTTGTTTGTGTGTATATTTTTTCTTCGTTTTTATTATATTCAACGTTTGTGTATGTGTATGAGTTTTTTGAGTTTTTAACGAGATTAAATATTTCTTCAATTTTTTCGTAAGAACTGGTTGCAAATATTGTATTTCCTTTGTGTTCAAATAATTCAGATAAAGAATAACCATAAATTTTAGAAAAAGCTTTATTCGCCCATTTAATTTTGCCGTTGGCTTCCATAATTACAACTGCATTGTCGGTTTCGGAAGCAACTATTGAAAGTTGTGATAGTTCATCGTTTATTTGTTCAATTATTTCGTTTCTGACTTGAAGTTCTTCGAGAATTTCAGACATTTTTTCTGATTGTTCAACTAATTTTTGACGTTGATTTTCAATTTTTTGTTCATTATGCTTAATTTCGGTTATATCGTGGATAACTTCAATTGCTCCGATATATTCTCCTTTTTGATCGTATATTGCTGTAGCATTGCCAATTAAGTATCTTTCTTGTCCGCGTAAATTAGGAACAAAAGTTTCGGCTCTTAAAGTGTTCCCGTTTTTTTCTACGCTTGATTAATTTTCAATTAATGTGGTTTGGTCAATTCTAACTAAATCAATAAGTATGGGTCTTGCTTCTCCATAAAATGGGATAGCATATTCATATTCTCCTTTGCCTATTATTGATTTTGAGCTTACTCCGGTCATTTTTTCAATAGCCTTATTCCAAAAAGTAACAACTCCATGCTCGTTAATTATAAAAACAGAATTAGGAAGCATTTCTAAAATATGATTTATTTTTTGTTCGGAGTCCGAAAGGGCATCTCTTTGGGTTAATATTTCTTCGCGTTGTTGTTTTAATTCTTCAAGTGCTTCGTTTAATTTTGCGGTTCTGTCTAAAACTTTTTGTTCAAGGTTTTCGTTTGCAAAACGGAGTTTTTGTTCGGTTTCTTTTAATTTTGAAATATCAGAAATCATTGCAAAAGAGCCAATTAGTGTATGTGTTTTAAAATCATACATTGGCGAAGCACTAATTAAGCAGCATATTCTATTTCCATCTGACTGAATAAATTCCATCTCGTAAATAGAGTGTTTTCCTTTTAAACGACCTTCAATTTCATTAGTAATAATTGTTTTATATTTATCGTCAATAAAATCAAATAAACTTTTACCAACTATGTCTTTTTTCTTCAAAATTCTTTTCATGCTATCGTTAGCCGAAATGATAGTTTCTTCGAGGTCTATTTCAACAAAACCGTCTTGAGATGTTTGTAGAACTGCTTCAACTTTATCTTTGCTGTTTTCTGCTTCGGCTAAGTTAATGTCTGTTTGTCGTTTAAGATAATGGTGACAGTTTTCGGGTCTATTTAGTTTGTTGTGTATGGCAATAGCCATTCCTTCGCAAGAATTATAACCGCAAGCAGAGCAATTTAAAATATCTTCGGTTTTATATTTGTGCATTTTTTGATAAATTCCTTCAATTTCATTTTTTGTTGGATATTTAATCGTTACATTTTCCCATCTGTTTACATATTCTCTTTCAAAATAATCTGAATACCAGTATCTACTTACAATGTTTTCAATTGATTTTTTGCTTTTTTCAACATTGTTTTCATTTTCGTCTAAATACAATTTTTTTAGTTCTTTAGCACGTTTTTTTATCCAAAATTCAGTTTCATCAGGCGATTGACCTATAACTTTTGTTGCCGGACCTTGATTACAACCATTTTTGCAACTCAAACAATCAATAACTAATGGAGCTTTTCCTTCATCTATTATTTTTGGTAAATCTGCAAGGTAATCATAAATGATTTCTACTCCTTCAATTTGTCTGGTGTCGCATTCTATTCCGGGGATCCATCTTTCAAGTGTTTTTGTAAGCCCGCCGGGCGAAGAAAAAAGAACGGCTCTTTCTGCAGGTGGGTTATCAAAATTTGAATCAGGATATGTGTTAAGGTCTATATTGTTGTCAATCAAAAATTTATCGATTGACTTTATCCCTAAATTATAGTCGCCTAAGCCTGTGGCTTCGTATTCGCGTTTTTTTGCAATACACGGCGAAACAACAGCAATTTTATACTCGGAAAAATGTTTGTAATACATTTTTATCATTTTAATTGTGTGCACAATAGGGCTATCAACCGGAGCAAGATGTTTTTAAAGTTCTGGTTTGTAAAGTTCAATGTAAGTAACAATTGCCGGACATGGCTGTGCAATAACTGTTTTAGGGTTATTGTTTTTTATGTGTTCGATGTATGATTTTACAGTTAATTCGGCTCCAAAACTAACATCAAATACAGCAGCAACACCTAATTCTTTTAAAAAAGTATTTAATTTTAAATGGGCATCAGGAAAACTTGCAGCTGAACTTGGAGCTGAAACTGCAATTATTTTTTCGCCGGCAATTAAATCATCTACAAATTTTTGAAAATCATCAATATAGGTTCTTGCTTCGTGAGTACAAGCTTCAATACATTTTCCGCAACCAATACATGTGTTTGGGTTAATAGTTACAAAATCACCGCTTCCATCATTACAATATTTAACAGGACAAACGCTTATACATACGTGGCAATTAACACATAAAGCTTCGTTAATTTTAATAACCGGAGGTAATGATGTGGCTGTTTGCATTGTTTTATATTTAACATTTATGTTTAAGAGCAAAGGTCAAAAGTATGAATTTTTTGTTAAATATTCAATTTAAAAATCAACTTTTTTTAATTTTAAGTTTAATTTTTTTGTTGTCATGTTTTTTTATGTTTTAGATTGATTATTTCAAAGTTTTTTTTGTCAATTAGTTTTATTTTGTGTTATGGCAAAAGATGAAAAATTTGGAACATTACCTGGGTTTTTTACATCATCTATCCTAACCAATTGTTGGCGTAATAATATGCATAAGATTTTGTTGGGTTTTTGGACAGGCAGGGCTTATTGGTAAATTGGTTGTGTTTTTTTACGGCTTATGTTATATTTATTATTACTGTTTTAACCCGCTTAATTCATAATTAATTTTGTAAAACCTGTGTAAATTGTTAATTCAGTGAATATTATCATAATAATTTTAACTAAAACACACTCCCCAAAAAAAGCAATAATGACACAATAATTTACAATAAAAACACCTCTCTTTTAGTTTATTCAGACGCATAAAATTTGTTATCGGAGGGTGGGATATTAATAGCAGAACATATATAAAAATAATATAGTTTAATCAGTAAAATAAGTGATGCTTTTTTAGGTTAACACTCTCAAAATTATGTTACACATAGTTATTATGATATTTTCAAACAGCGTATTTATGGGATTTTGCTAGGATATGAAGATGCCAATGATGTATCATAATTAAAATAAGACGCTTTAGTAAAAGAAATCTTAGATTAAAAGGTGTTATGTTTCAATTTTGAAACGAATAAAATGGAATTATGTAAAAAGTGCTACGCAAAAATAGAAAGCATTGGCAAAGGTTTAAATATTTATAGGTAATTTTGAGGAAAAATTATCTTATAATAATTTTTATGTGAATTTTACAACATAAATAATGAGTTTGTTAGCTTGCAAAATGATGTTGTTGATAAAAGAAAAGATAAAAAAGTCACAAAAGATGAACACCCATAGAAATGGTTAGTAAACAATGTAAGATTATTCTTATTTAAAATAGCAGCAATAGTAAAAATAACAATACGCAGAATAATTATAAATATCTTTTTAACAGTTGTTTACAAGGATTTGTTTTTATCAGTAATAAGAACATAAAACAGAAGAATACTAATATAATACAAAAACAAAGGAGCACTATGTATATATATTAAAAAGCAAACAAAATTTTACTTTATATCAAGCTAAAAATTTTGTAAATAGCTTTAATTTTCTCAAAAAATCGAACGGACAAAAAATATTTTCATTACTATTATTGAACAAAACAGCTTGAATGATTCGTTTTACAAAAATTTTAATAAAATTGAATCTATTTCGCTTGCTTTGTTTACTTATTTACAGGTTTTTATTGATGAAATTGTTTTAGTTCCGTTAAAAAAATCTGCCGAGTTCATGAAAAAGAGCATGAAAACAGCAGATTGTGATTCGGTAAGTGAAATTTTAACTTCTTTTACAGAAAGTGTACATGATATTCAAATAGAGATATATCTTTTTGACCTCCAAAAATTAGTTGATCTTAAGAATAAAAGAAAAATTTAATTTTCATTAATCCACTTTAAAGCTTCTTCGGGGGTTTTAAAAAAATTGCCCTTAAAATTGTGAATTTTCATTGCATTTTCAAATAAATGCTCAACAAAAAGTTGCTTAAACAAATCTTCGCCAACAACAACTCCAAGTTTTTGCAGGTTTGAGTTTTTATAAGCAGGAATCATAATCTTCATATATTTGCCAACACCTTCGTCAACAAGTAAATGCCCCAGCTCTTGTATGTTTCCAAGAATTTTTTTTGGCTTATGTTTTTCTATTAATTTTGCTAATCTTTCTAATTCTATGAAAAACTCTTTTTCAGTAATTTTTTTAGAATTTTTATTCCAAGTGATTTTAAAAAAGTCGGAGTTTATTTCGTAATCAAAAAAATATTTATTGAATAATGCCATGTTTTTAAAGTTTACGTGTTCCTGTAAAAAGTCTGTTCCATCTAATTTTTTGAAAAATAGGCACTTTATCTTTATTGGTAGATAACCAAATAAATAATGGAGTTCCAACAATATGATCTTCGGGAACAAAACCCCAAAAACGAGAATCTGCTGAGTTATGACGATTATCACCCATCATAAAATAGTAATCTTGTTTAAATGTGTAAGTGGTTGCAATCGAGCCATTTATGTATATTTCGTTATTTTTTACTTCAAGTGTATTGTTCTCGTAATTTTTTATTATTCTTTGATATAATGGCAGATTGTCTGTTGTAATAGAAATTGTTTCGCCTGCTTTTGGTATCCAAAGTGGACCAAAATTATCTTCGTTCCATGCAAAACTGCCGGTTTGACTAATAGTAAATAGTTGTTCGGTGTTTGCAAAAAACAGCGAATCGTTAATATTCTTTTTTAGTGTTACATAAAAATCTTTTGAATTGTCAAATGAAATTCCTCTATATGTTTCAAATAAAGGTATTAAGGCGGTGTCTAAAGTTCCGATAAAGTTAATAAGTTGGTCGTTAATTACATAATTTACAGGAGTATGAGGAAAAATATACGGTTCTTTGTATCCAACAGGTTTTACAATTCGTTTAATAAATTTAATATTTGAAGCACTTTTGAATTTTTGGAAATTTTCTATAGTTAAGGGTAGAACCAGAAGATTTGCAAGATTGTAATTAGTTAATTCCGGAGAATAAATAAATTCCTCCATAAAGGTAATACCTCCAATATTTTCGGACATCAAATAAGGGTAAATTGCCATTTCTTGATCTTCTTCAGAAATACTCATGTCGGAATAAATTTTCTTGTTAATTGCCTGACCATCAGTAACTATGGTGTATTTAAATTGTTTGTCGCTCAGGTCTTTTTGTTGAACACCATTGATAAAAACTTCGCCGTTTTTAACAAGTAGAGTGTCGCCGGCAATTGCAACGCATCTTTTAACGTAGTTGTCTTTTTTATCTATCGGGCGAACTAAAATTTTACCCATTGGTATTTTATAAGTTTTTCCTTTAAATTCTTCATAAACGTTGTCGTCCCAAACATTTTTTCTTCCGTATTTTCTGCATAGTTCGTAATAACTCTGAGCTTGCGATAGAGAAGCAACTGTGTCGCCAACAGGAAAGTTAAAAACCACAATATCGTCATTTTTAACGGTTGTTAAACCAGGAAGTCGTTTGTATTTTGTTTGAATCCAGTCAACAAAAGCAGGGGTGCTTTTAGTTAAGGGTAAAGTATGATGTGTAAAAGGTATAGCAAGTGGGGTGATTGGCATACGTGGTCCGTAGGTGTATTTGCTTACAAAAAGATAATCGCCTACGCGTAAGGTTTTTTCCATAGATGAGGTTGGAATTGTATATGCTTCAATAAGTAATGTTCTAATAATTAAAGCTGCAATTCCGGCAAAAATAATTGCATCAACCCATTCAATTACTTTGGTTTTTGGGGCATCGCGTTTTTTCCAAAAAGTCCAATTTACTTTTTTTGTGATAAAATAGTCAAAAATTATTGGGAAAAAAATAATCATCCACCAATTTCCTGTCCAAATTAGAAGTAATAAATTTATTATGAAATAAAGAACAAGATTTAGATACTTGTTTTTCATTAGTTTTTTAAAGCCCGATAGTTCTTCTTCTTCTTGTTTTGGTTCTGTTTTTGTTTTTGCTGCTTTTGTTTCTTTTTTCATTTTTAAATTTAAGTGTTTGTTTTTATTGATTGATTGATTGATAGTTACGTGTTATTTATGCCTAAATTTTTTGTCAAATATACATCATTCTGAATTATTTTTAGGTTTAAAAAAGATTAATTTAATCTTCGATTAAAAAGAATGCGTTAAGTCGGTTTTTTTGTTCGAGCAAAATTTTTTTATCTTTTGTGCAATTATTTATTGTTTTTTCGGTATAATGGCGTATTGTTAAAAGCGTTAAGCCTGAATTATATCTTACTTTGAACTTTTGATTAAGGTCTATCAATAAGTTTTCAAAATTATTTGGATTATAATCAAAACACAAAGACAAATTAAGTGCAGAGTTTTGAAGAAGATTTATTCTGGTTTTAAATTTTCTGAAAATAGAGAACACTTTCTCAAATATATATTCATCTATAAAATCGTTTGAACTGATTGTAATTAATGTTTGATTTTTATTAAAAATATAAATTGGTACTACCGGAAAAATTTTTTCATTAAAATTAGATACTGTTGTTCCTGTTTCTACTAAGTTATTAAAAGAGCGTATTGTTAGTGGAATGTTTTTATCCATCAATGGTTTTGCTGTTTTTTGATGAATAATTTTTGCTCCAAAATAGGCTAATTCGGTTGCTTCGCGGTACGAAATTTTTTCGATTTTTGTAGCAGATGTTTTAAATTTGGGGTCGGCATTATAAATTCCGGCAACATCTTTCCAAAGGGTTAAATTTTCGGCACTTAATAAGTTAGCAATAACTGATGCCGTGTAATCGGAGCCTTCGCGACCTAAAGTGGTTGTTATTTGATCGTTATCAGAACCAATAAATCCTTGTGTAATAAAAATTTTGTGTTTTATGAAATCAATTTTTTCTTTTAATTTTTGAGATGTAATATTAAAATCAATATCAGCAGCCCGATAATTGTTGTTTGTTTTGATGATTTTTCGAGCATCAATCCATTTGTTTTTTATACTTATACTGTTTAAATATTCACTAATTATTTGTGTTGACATAATTTCACCATACGATACAATTGCGTCATATTCTTTATCAAAATTATCAGACGATTTTGTGTTCAGATATTTGTATAAACTGTCGGTAATTTTTTTAAAAATTTTCATAAAATCTTCTTTGTCTGTAAAAAGATTATTTATGATTTGAATATGAAAATTATAGATAAAATTAAATTCATCGTCAAAATTTTGATGATTAAAGTATTTTAAGAGCAGTTTTTCAAGAACATTTGTAGTTTTGTCTATTGCGGATATAACAATCACTAAATCAGAGCTTTCAGTATGCAAAATGTTTGCAATATTTTTTATAGCAATAGCCGATTTCACCGATGCACCACCAAATTTATATACTTTCATTTTTGTTTCTTTTGAAATTTAAATAATTTTGAAAAAAAAAATGCAAAGCAAAGTTAATACATTAAACGAATTTATCATCGAACGTCAGGCAGATTTTCCTTATGCAAAAGGAGAATTGTCGCGTTTGTTAACCCACATTGCACTTGCTGCAAAAGTTGTAAACCGCGAAGTTAACCGAGCCGGATTAGTAGATATTTTAGGTTCTACCGGCGATATTAATGTTCAAGGTGAAACGGTTCAAAAACTTGATGATTATGCAAACGAAAAATTTGCAATAGCTCTTCGTGGAAGTTCAGAATGTTGCGGAATTGCTACCGAAGAAAGTCAGGATATTATTAAGTTTGATTCTGATATGGCCAAAGATGGTAAATACATTGTTTGTATTGATCCTCTTGATGGGTCTTCAAATATTGATGTAAATGTATCAATAGGTACAATTTTTTCAATTTATCGTAGAATTTCACCTCGCGGGCATGTTGCTCAAATAGATGACTTTTTGCAAGAAGGGACAAAACAAGTTGCATCGGGTTATGTTATTTTCGGATCGTCAACAATGTTAGTTTATACAACGGGTAGGGGTGTAAATGGTTTCACTCTTGATCCGTCAATTGGTGAATTTTGTTTGTCGCATGCCGATATTCAGGTTCCCTTAAGTGGAAATATTTATTCGGTTAATGAAGGAAATTACAAACAATTTTCTAGTGGTGTTCAAAAATATATCGACCATTGTAAAGAAGTTGACGCAGCAACAAACAGACCATATTCCGCAAGATATATTGGCTCTTTGGTTGCAGATTTTCACCGAAATTTATTAAAAGGCGGAATTTATATGTATCCTCCTACAAAAGCATATAAAACCGGAAAAATCAGATTATTGTACGAATGTAATCCAATGGCTATGATTATTGAACAAGCCGGAGGTATGGCTGTTGACAACGAAGGACAGAGAATTTTAGATTTGAAACCGAATGATTTACACCAAAGAGTACCTCTTTATATAGGTTCAAGAAATATGATTATAAATCTTCTGGATTTTATAAATCAAAACGATTAAAAAAATGAATGTTATAGCTTCTATGCCAATTACAATGGCAATTATTATTGGAACAACTATTATATCTGTAATGTCTTTTCCTTTAGATGTTCAGGGTTTTGATCAGGTAAGAAAACCTGAGTGGTTTGATAAATTTAAATTTAATGCCTCGGCAGTTGCCGGTAGTGGTCAGTTTTACCGGCTTTTTTCGTATGGGTTTATTCATGCAAATTGGATGCACTTGGCGTTTAATATGATAACATTGTATTTTTTTGGTGATCAAGTTGAAGGAACTTTTAAACAAACTTTCCCACTGTTTGGTGGTGTTTTTTATATTGTTTTTTATGTTGTAGCTATTGCAGCATCTTCGTTACATGATTTAATTAAGTATAAAAATCAACCCTATTATAATGCCGTTGGAGCTTCAGGTGCTGTTTCGGCAGTATTGTTTGCGTCAATATTGTTTAATCCCAATATGAAATTGATGTTCATTTTTTTACCTATACCTATTACAGCTTGGATTTTTGGACTGTTGTATCTCGGTTATTCTGTTTACATGGCTCGTAAAGGTACAGATAACATTGGGCACAATGCTCACTTTTGGGGGGCAATTTTTGGTTTTGTTGTTCCAATTTTGATTTACCCTGAGTTTATTAGAAGATTTGTAAACATATTGTTTTAAGTTATTTTATTTAAGTAAAACATTAACGTCCTAAACGTTTTTATTACAAATTTTGTTCTGAACGATATAGTTCAAGGATATAAAAAAAATAATAAATTTTTTAAAACTTTTGTGTAATTAGAAATATTAGTTTAATTTTGCAACGAAATAAAATAGCAAGAAGCTTGAAAAATAACAGTTCCTTTGAACTTTATTCTTTTAACTTTTAACTATTACTAACGGGGGTGCTTTCCTTAGGCTGAGATTATACCCTTTGAACCGGTTCAGATAATGCTGGCGTCGGGAGAAAAATTTACTTACCGTTATATTTCAATAAATTAGTTTTAGCTTAAAGTAGAACAATGGTTTAATAATTGCAATAATATTTGTGGTTATTAGTACTTTTTTTAAAACTTACTTGCGTTTTCGAAACGGGGGTGCTAAATATTTGGCTGAGAACAAACCCTTTGTACCTAAACAGATAATGCTGTTGTGGGAGTGTTTTATACTTGCCGTTTCATTCTTTTTTATATTATTAAATATTATTAATTCTTTAACAGTAAACTATTTAAAACTTAAAACATGAAACGAATTTTTTTATTTGCTTTGTTAATTTTATCATCAATATATTCTTTTTCTCAATATACAATTTCAGGAAAAGTATTTGATGATGCCGAAAATCCTCTCGTAGGAGCAATTATTGTTATTAATAGTGGAAGTTTGTATGCTGCAACCGATCAATTTGGGTATTTTGAATTTAGAAATATGGAGGCTGGTGGCGTTTATACTCTTAGAGCTCAGTATATTGGCTTTAACGATGAAACTCAAACTTTTACTTTAGTTACCGATGCAGAAGTAAATTTTAAACTTCAACCTAATGAACTTAATGAGCTTGATCAGGTTGTTGTTTCGGCAACCCGTGCAGCAGGTAAAGCTCCAATTGCCTTCACAAATATTCAAACAAATGATATACAGAAAAATAATGATGCTCAGGATATTCCGTATATTTTAAGAACATCGCCATCAATTACAATCACTTCTGATGCCGGCACCGGAATAGGTTATACACAAATGCGTGTTAGGGGAACTGATATGTCGAGAATAAATGTAACATTAAACGGAATTCCTTTGAATGATCCTGAATCTCACGGCGTTTGGTGGGTTGATATTCCTGATTTTGCTTCTTCGGTTGATAATATTCAAATTCAACGCGGCGTTGGCTCTTCTACTAATGGAGCAGGTGCTTTTGGTGCATCTATTAATCTAAAATCTAATAAATTAAACGGAAATTCTTATGCTCAAATTTCAAATAGTTTTGGCTCTTTTAACACAATTAAAAATTCGGTAAAATTTGGAACCGGTACTATTAACGAACATTTTGTTTTTGACGGAAGATTATCTCGTCAAACTTCTGACGGTTTTATAGATAGAGCTTGGTCTGATTTAAAATCTTTTTACGTATCGGCAGCTTATTTTGATAGTAAAACCTTAATTAGAGCTACAATTTTTAGTGGTTTAGAAGAAACTTATCAAGCTTGGAATGGTGTGCCAAAGGATTCTTTGTTAACAAATAGAACATACAATTATTACACCTATCAAAACGAAATCGATCATTATGTGCAGTCTCATTATCAGTTTAAGATGGTTCGTAAATTTACCGATAACTTGCATCTTGATTTATCGGCTTTTTATATTAAAGGTAAAGGATATTATGAACAATTTAAAGCAGATGAGGATTATTCTGATTACGGATTTGATGAAGTAAATATTGGATCTGAAACAGTTAGCAGCACAGATTTAGTTCGCAGAAAATGGCTTGATAATGACTATTATGGCATGATTTACAACGTTATATATGAATATGAACGTTTAACACTTATTGCCGGAGGAGGCTGGAATAAATACAACGGTCAACATTTTGGCGATGTTATTTGGATGAAATATGCCGGAAATAATCAAATTGGTAAACGTTGGTACGATAATACGGGTATAAAAACTGATTTGAATAACTTTCTGAAAATACATTACGATTTTATGGACGAATTAAATATTTACGGCGATTTTCAGTATAGGGTTATTGATTACACTATGGACGGTGTTAATGATGATTTGAGCGAAATAAAACAAACTTATAAATACTCTAATTTTATTAATCCTAAATTAGGATTGTTTTATCACCCAAGTAAATATTTGAATGTTTATTTGTCGTATTCAATTGCTAATAAGGAGCCTAAACGAAGTGATTTTATTGATGCTCCTACCAATAAAATCCCTGTTCCCGAAAAAATGAACGATTACGAATTAGGATATAAATTGGCACTATCTTCTTTGGCTTTTGAAATAAATATGTACTATATGGACTATAAAAATCAGCTTATTGTAACAGGCGAAATAAATGATGTTGGCGACCCTATTGTTGTTAATACTCCCGTTAGTTTTAGGCGAGGAATTGAATTAGTTTTTGGAACAAAATTATTTAATACTATTGAATGGAATGCAAATCTTACATTAAGTCAAAATAAAATCGAAAATTTTACTGAATATGTAGATAATTGGAGCTATTGGGACGATCCGGATAATGAGGAATATCAAATTGAAAATTATTTAGGACAAACTGATATTGCAATGTCGCCGTCAGTAATTGGGAATAATATTATTGGAATTAAAGCAACAAATTTTTTGAATTTAGAGTTTGTTACTCAATATGTTAGCCGACAGTATATTGATAATACCTCGGATATTGAACGAAGTATAAATCCTTATCTTGTAAATGATTTTGTTGTCAGATTTAATTTTGAAACAAATATTGTTAAAAATGTTGATTTTTCAGTGCGTCTAAGTAATGTTTTTGATCAAGAATATGAATCTAATGCCTGGGTTTATTCTTATTATTATAATGGAAATAGAGCTTCCTTAGATGGCTATTTCCCTCAAGCGGGAAGAAATTTTATGCTTAATTTAACTCTTAAATTTTAATCCTGATTGAAATAAATTTAAAATATCTGAAAATTATTAAATGTTTTTCTGCTTTTTTTTAAGTGAATTAATTTTTTAAGTTATGTTTTAATGCTAATTATGAAAATTGTTTTAAAATTTGTTAAATTTAAACTCTAAGTTTTGTATCTTTGCATTTAGTAGTGATGAAATTTATTGAAAAATTAAAACAAAATTTAAACCGCACAACACTCCCTGGATACGAAGCACATAAAAAAATGCTTCCTAAAGGCAGAGTTTATATTAACGACAGCAACTTTTACAAAGAAAGTGCTGTCAATTTAATTTTGTTCTTTAAAAGTAATAAGTTGCATTTTATTTTAACAAAACGATCAGAAAATTTAGTGCACCACTCAGGTCAAATTTCTTTGCCCGGCGGAGCTAAAGATTTAACTGATAAAAATTTATGGGAAACAGCCAAAAGAGAAACTTTTGAGGAAATTGGCATTGATATTGTTGATGCCGATTTTGTTGGAAAATTAAGCGAATTATATGTTTCTGTAAGCGGATACGTGGTGCACCCATTTGTTACTTTTTTAAATAGAATTGATGAGTTTAGTGTAAATAGTGCCGAAGTAGCACGAGTTATTGAGGTTGATTTTGACCAATTTTTTAAAAGTAGTAATATTTTAAAAAAAAAAATATCAAATAATGTTTATGATATTGAATATCCTTATTATAAATATTTTAATGATGAAGTTTGGGGTTTAACAGCAATGATTTTATCTGAATTTTATGAAATATCAGTTTGCTTCAAACAAAAATGATGAAAACGATAAAAAAACATATTTTATTGTTTCTAATTATTAGTCTGCATTTTGGATTAATTGCTCAAACAAGTGATTATAATTTTACCAAAATTGATAGCCTGTATGAACAACACAGAACAAAAGAGGTTCTTATAGAACTGAATTTGTACGAAAATCTTGCGTCACAATCTAACGACACTCTTACCCTATTTAAAGTTTATGATTGTTATATAAATGTGTTTGAAAATGATACTGTTACTGATAACGAGAAGAAGTTTATACTTAAAAAAATATTTCTTATAAAATCTTATTTGAATTCTCGACCTGATGATAAAAACGTTTTAAAAGATTTAATTTTTGAATATAATAAACTCGCTTTTTTTTATTCTAAAAGACGAGAATTTTATACGGCTATAGATATATATTATAGAATTATATTAATTGCTGAATCAATTGATGAAGCAGATGAAGTGGCTCGAATATATTCTAAAATTGGAACGATGTTTCAAAGATCTAAAAGTTATCCTGAAGCACTTGAAAATTATAAAATTGCTATTTCGTATGGGCGTAAATTGTCCGATTCTTTAATTGTTATTGATAATCTTATTTTAACCGGAAATTTATTTTCCGAAGTAGGCGATTATTCAAATGCCGTTTATAAATATTACGAGGCTGTTTCTATTGCTGAATTTGTTGATGATCTGAAGCGTAAATCTGATGCATATACACAACTTGCCAAAATTTTTTACACCTTAGAATTGTATGAAAAAGCTATTGAATATTCTAATAAATCTATGCGTTTATACAGTTTAGGTGATACGGTTTTTAGCGACGATTTAATTATGGAGCGGTATATTTTTCTTGGGAAAAATTTTTTAGAAATAGACAGCATCGATTTGGCTATAAATAATTTTAATAATGCTCTTTATATCGCTCAAAAAATCGAAAGTGAAAGAAATATTGCTTTAATTTATTCTTTACTTGGCATTGCTCACACTCAAAGTGAAGATTATACTCTTGCCGAGGATTTTTTAACTAAATCATTGTTGATAAGAAATAAAATTGGGGATAGTTTAGATATATGTCAATCGAAATTAGCTTTTGGTAAGTTTTATTTAAAAACTCAAAATTATAGTCAAGCTAAATTTTATTTAATTAATGCTTATAAAACTGCTGAAAAAATTGAAAATTTTTTATTAGTTAAAGAAATAAGTTTGTTATTAGCTAATATTTTTGAAGACGAACAAAATTTTGAACTTGCTTTAAAATATCAACAACGATATGTAACTGCTAATGATTCTTTGTTCAAAAAAAATAATTTTGTTTCAATAGAAAAATTAGAAGCCGAGCATGAATACCGATTAAATAATAATTTTATCAGACAAGAAGTCGATTTGTTGAATAAGTCAAAACATCAACTTTCTTTTTTACTTATTATTTTGGTCATATTTCTTCTAATTCTTGTTGTGCTTGTTGTGTTTTTTATCTTTAAAATTAAAGAAGCTTCAAGAAGCAAAAACTTAATTGAAAAACAAAAACAAATAATTTTAAAACAGTACGAAAGATACAAACTTTTATCATTGGTTGCAAGCAATACCGATAACAGCATTTTTATTTTTAATTCTGATTGGATTATTGAATGGGTGAATGATTCTTTGCTAAAACTTTATGATACAACACATTATGATATTTTTTCTTTAAATAATGCTGATTTTACTAAATTAACAAAAGGTGATTTGGAATTAATAAAGAAAATTTGTTTACAACAACAACTTCCATATTCTTATACTTCATTGGTAACAATTAATGAAAAGAAAAAGTGGATTCAAACAACCATTTCACCGATAATTGAAGATGACCTTGTTCAAAAACTTATTGGTATCGAAACAGATATAACTTCATTGAAAATAGCACAACTTGAAATTCAAAAACAGAAAAAAGATATTGAGTACAAAAATAAACTCATGGATGTTTATAATCAAGAGTTGAAAGAACAAAAGGAGGCAATTGTTGCACAGAATGAAGAATTAAGACAACAACAAGAAGAATTACAAGCTCACGCTGACCTACTTGAAGAATATAATAAGGAACTTCAGCGATTATCATTTGTTGCCAGTGAAACAGATAATATTGTTTATATTTTTGATTTATCGGGTAACTTAGTGTGGGTTAATAAAGCGTTTGTAAAACATACCGGCTACTCTTTAGATGAATATATACAGGAATTTGGGAAAAATATTATCGAGGCTTCAACAATACAATCTATTGATTATTACTTTTATATGTGTGTTGAACAGAAAAAATCCGTAAAATACATTTCTGAATTAAAAACCAAATACGGCAAAGTTTTATGGGTTCAAACTACGCTCTCTCCATTAAAAGATAAGAACGGGGCAGTTGTTGAAGTGGTAGGTATTGATGCTGATATAACAGAGGTTAAAAATGCCGAAAGAAAAATCACCGAACAAAATTTAGAAATAAAAAGTTCTTTAGAATATGCCGGTAGGATACAACGATCGGTTTTGCCTATGCCAATTTTTGTGAAAGCAATTTTTGATAAACATTTTATTTTTAATAGGCCAAGAGATATTGTAAGCGGAGATTTTTATTTTGCTCATTATATAAAAAACAAAGCAATTTTGGCTCTTGCCGACAGTACAGGGCATGGTATTCCGGGTGCTTTTATGAGCTTGCTTGGTTCTATGGCTCTTAAAATTGTTGTCTCAAATTTGTTGAATTACGATCCAAATATTGTTTTGAAAAAATTAAATAATGAAATAATTCGTTTATTACACCAAAGAGGACATAAAAAAGGTTCTATTGATAGTATTGATATGGCTTTTTGTGTTTTTGATTTTGAAAAAAATACCCTTGATTATGCCGGTGCTAATATTCCTTTGTTTTTAGCTCGAAAAAATGCCGCAGAGTATTTAATTAATAGAATTAAACCATCTAAAGCAACTATTGGATACGACAATATTTCTAAATCTTTTACTGTCAATTCTTTTAAACTTGAAAAAAATGACAGAATTTATATGGCAACCGATGGTTTAGCTGACCAATTTGGCGGATACAACAATAAAAAACTGAAACGAAAGGGCATTACCGAACTTTTGGAGACTTTAAATACGCTTCCGATTGAACAACAAGAAGGTGAATTAGATGTTTTTTTAACCCAATGGATGGGAAATAATGAACAGGTTGACGATATTATGGTTATTGGAATAGAATATTAAGAAACGTTTTTAATATAATGAAATTTCTTTTAATTTAATATTGTTAACAATTCCTTTAATTAAAAAAACTGACATTAAATCAATATTTTCTTGGGATCTCATAAACTTAGCACTTCTGTCTATTTCTAAATTAATCAGTTCCACTATGCAACACGTTAAGTTTGTATTAGTTAACACATTTAGTTCATTGTCAAATATTATTCTCTAAACATCTGTCCGGTAATTTAATTCCGGATATGTAGATAAAGAATTAAATAAAGAGCTTAGTATTGCTTTTGAAAGATTTATGCTGTTTGAATTATGGTAGTTAAAAAAAGACTTCAGTCCGGTTATTGTCGTAGTTGTATGATTCAAAATGGAGAGAAATAAATAAATCAGCATTAGCATTTGTAATAGGTTTTAATCTTTTAATTGTTTGAGGGGCTGTTACTGCGGTATAATTATCTCGGTCAGAAAAAATCACCACAGCACCTGCATCTTCTATCAATTTTTGCAAATTTCAAACACATAATAACTTTCACTTTCATAACGTAAGTCAATATAATTATTAGGGATTTCTTCAACATCGAAATTAAAACTAAAAGTATCTAATTTAAAAGGGCTTACAATTTTGCCATGTCCCGGATCAATTCCAATTACCCGCCCTTCCAACAATTTCATTGTATCCTGATTACTAAATGTATCTATAGTATCGTTTTGTGAGCTTAAATCATTAAAATAGAGCACGCTTAATGATAAAGAGAATAAATTTCATAAGAACTGATTTTTATATTTATTAACCAAAAAAATAATTCTGCAAGAGTTTTAAAAAAAAATTTCTTAAACTCTTATTTTCTATTTATCTGACAATTCTGAATACTAATGAATTAATAAGATTTACATTCAGAATCTCCAGTTGTAGGATCATAATAACACAAACTTTTTATTTTATAACTATTATCAGAATAAATAGCAACTTTTGCTGTAAATGTTGCATTATAATGGCTAAAGGCTCTTTCAAATTTCCATTGACCAGTTACCACCCATAGCGATGGATTGCTATAATCAATATTACCAACAACAACACTGTTGGGAACATAATCATCAACCCACCATTCACTACCCCAAGCAATAAATTTATAATTTATAGCATCTTCTAAAATTTGTTCATTAGACTGTGCATTAGAAGTTATTGCCGAAATAAGCATAATCGAAAATAAAAAAACTACTTTTTTCATAATAAAACAATTTTGAAATTTATAATAAATATTAATTTAATCTTTAATGCAATGAACAGAAAAACTATCACTTTTATTGCAAGTATAGGGATACGTTTCAGAGCCATTATTACCCAAACCATAATTCCAAGCATCTTCACTACTGTTTTGTGTAGTGCTCCACCAAAAACAACTATTTCCAATATTAGCAAAGCCATCTCCAAAACTGTCATATTGACCAGATGCAACAGCAGAAAACCACTATAGTTATTTCCAAAATTTTTACCATTAAACAAGTCCTAAGTAGTAGATGCTTTCATATTTTCCACGGCCACACTTTTACCTCCTAATTGTTCAATTAATACTACCCATTCACTATTAGAAGGAAAATGCCAACCATCAGGACAAACATTTTGAGCTGTATTCCAATTGTACAAATAACCATACATATTTGTTATCAGCCCAACACCCATTACTTGCATTATATGCTAAATTTTCAGCCATCCACATTTTAATTATTTCGATGCAAAAACTATATTTTGTAAATAAAATTCCACCATAAATCAGGGGGAGATGTTGATGTGTTTCGCACTCTAAAAAAACAATTACTTGATTTATATGAAAAGGATTGATTTAAGCTTTCTTTTTAGGAAAAACAAAATATATAATTACAAGTTGAATTACCCAAAAGGCTATTAAAATAAACCAGTCTTCTCCACTTTTATTTTTGCCAAATTGTTCAATAATTCCTAAAGTGTATATCGACAACGCAATTAAAAGTACAACTCTATTATATTTCGTGCTGTTTTCATTGATAAAAAATTAATTTACTTTATAATATAATTTGTAATCAACACCATCTTCAGTAAATCTTGCTACTCCGTCTGACGTATAAGAACAATATACCGTTACACTTCCTAAAAAATCATCTGAATCAAAAGCATCATCATCCCAAAGTTCAATAGTTACGCTTCCACTAAAATCATAATCCACATATCCTTCTAAATCATAGTAAGAACCTGACGTCATACTAAGTCGTTGACTACTGGGCCATATTGTTCCATCTATTTTAAAATAAATCGCATCATTAGTATAATAACCTTCAGGGGTTATACACTTTAAACCAGTAAATTTTAAAGAATACCCACAATTACGGTCTTCTGGTGCAAATTGTTCTTTAGGAGAAACCCCACTTGTAATAATAAAACTCATTAGTAAAATACTTAAAACAACTTTTTTCATAATTGTAAATTTTAAAAATTAAAAGTGTCATGTTTTACCCTGTAGCAAAGCGACCTGACTATATAAAGAGTAAAATATAAGCACTTTGAAAATTTTAATTAATTTTGGTCTTTTGCTACATAATATTTACTGTAAAAGAACAACAAAAACTAAATGAATGTAAGACGAGAATTAGGGAAGTAATAAAAATACCGAGAATTCGGCAATTAAAATTTACAGTATAAAACCAAAATCAATAGCTTTTTTTAGCAATTGGGCTGAATTATGAACATCAAATTTGAGGTATAAATTTTTTCTGTGACTTTCGATTGTTTGAGGACTTAAAATAATTTTATTTGGCTGTCTTTCTAATAATTCAACAACCTCTTTGTTCGACAACCCCTGCGAAATGTATGGTAAAAATTCTTTTTCGCGACGTGTTAAATTAGGAATTACTCCTGTATTTTTTTTAACCTTAGAGCCCAGCAAAATACTATTTGCTGTTTTTTGAATAATTGGAGAGTAGTACTTAATATTTAAACTAATTGCCTGAAAAGTTCTTTCAAGTTCATTTTTTGCTTCGGCTTTGTCTATAATTGCGTCAATATTTTGTTTTAGAAGTGGTAAAATATGCTGACGATCAGAAAATTGTGTTACAATAATTATTTTAATTTGCTTTTTTAAAAGTCTGAGTTTTTTGGTTAACTCTATTCCATTTAATTCCGGCATTGCTATATCTGAAATTAAAACATCAATTTTATTGGTATTGATAATTTCAAGTGCTTTAGTTCCACTAGAAGCTTTATAAACATTACCTACAAAATTAATATTTAAGATGTGTTTTTCTACGCCATCAACAAAAAATTCGTGATCATCTGCAATAAGTATGTTGAGTTTATTTTTCATAATTTATTGGAATAGTAAAATTTAAATTAGTACCCTGATTAACCATACTATCATCGGTAAAATTGCCGTTTATAGTTTTTACTCTGGTAGAAATTTCATTTTTATAACCAATCCCTTTTTTAATTTCATTTGGATTATAACCAACACCATTATCTTCATAAATTAAACTAATATTTGTTTTATGGCGGGTTAACTGTATATCAACTTCGGATGCATTTGCATATTTTGAAGTATTTGTAAGCAACTCCTGAACAATACGATAAATATTTTGTTGTATAATTGGGTGAATGTCTTTCCATCCGTTTTTTGAAAAAATATTACAGTTTATTTTTTGATTATCAGTTGAAAAACTTGTAGCAACATCGTTAATTTCTTCTTCAATTGTAGTTTGAATAAAAGTTGGAATAGCCAATAAATGCGATTTTTTTCTGATAACTTCGTAATGATTTTTCAAACGTTCAATTTCTTCATTTAATTGTTCGTTTGAATTTTTATTCTCCAAATTTAAAATAATAGAACTTAAATTACTCCCAGCCCCTGAATGCAAATCACTTGCAAGCTCCTGTTTTATTGCATCTTGAGTTTCAACTTGCATTTTAAGCAGTTGTTTTTCATGAGCTTGTTTTAATGATTTTTGTCTTTGAAAATAAAAAATAACAACGGCTAAAAATAAAATTAAAGAGCTAATTATTGTACTCCAAATTGTTTTTTGTTTAGATATTAATTGTAATTGTTGCAGTTCATTTTCAGTTTGTTGTTGCTTAATTTGCTTATTTTTTTTATCTGTTTCGTAAATAATATTTAATTCCTCAATTTGATTTAGTTTTTTTAGATTTAACAAACTGTCAGAAAAGTGTTTATGCAACTCAGAATACTCAATCGCTTTCTTATATTGATTTAATTCCTTATACAACAAATAACCTTCGTTATAGGCTATAGTTTTTAAAGGCAATTCATCTAAACTATCTGCCCAAAAAAGCATTTTATCAAAATAAAATTTTGCTGAATCATAAATTTCTTTTTTTCTATAAGTTGTTTCAAATCCCCAATATGGATAAAATAAAAAGTTTGAATAGTTTATGCTATCACATATATTTTTTGAATTATTATAACAGACTAAAGCTTCATTTAATTTGTTTTGTTTTTTTAAAATTGTTCCTTTAGTACTATAAATATCAGGTAGTCCATTGAGATAATTTAATTTTACTGCTTCAATTTCTGCAATTTGTATGTATTTATAAGCAGTATCTAAATTGTTTAAAGCTTCGTTTATAGCTGCTAAAGAAATAAAATTGTTTATTTTATGAATACTACAGGGAAGTATATTAAAAACATTTTTAGCATCAATAGCATAAGACATTGCTTTATCGTAGTCTTTCATATCAAAATATGTTGCACATATATTATTTAATCTTGATGCAATTTTGGAAGTATCATTATTATTTTCAGCTATTTTTAATGCTTTTAGCTGATGTTTTATTGACAACAAATAAAAGCCTTTTTGTCGATAGACAAGTCCTAAATTATTATTAGCAGCTGAATATTGAGGCAATGTGCTGTCAATTTCGTGAAACAAATCAACAGCCATAAGCAAGTATTTGATAGAACTATCATTAAATTGATATACTCCATAAGAAATTCCTCTGTTATTAGCCAAATTTGCCAACGATAATTTATGTTGTTTTGCCACAGCAAATGGAATTGCTTCATCAAACAACCACCTGCTAGTATCGGGATGTTGATACTTTAGCTTATTTGACAATAAAACATAAGCATTAAGTTTTACTGAATCAATATTAGTTGTGTTTAATACCTTTTTCAAACTGTCAATTTTAGTCTGTTGAGAAAAAACTGATAAGTTTGTAAGGATAAAAAGAATAAAAAGTATATTTTTCATGCGAAATTATCTTTAATAAATGAACAAATAATCCTTATTCTAAATTTATCTTTTTTCCATTAGGCATAGTAACTTCAAAGTCAATTTTGTCGTCAGAAAAAATATTTCCATTATTATTTTCATCATCATTATTATCATCGTCGTCGTCTATGTCGTCGTCAAAATTTTCGTCTTCTTCTTTTATTTCGGGGATAATAAATTTTATTGATTTTGTTTGATCATCAGTAATACGTTTACCTCTGGCTGATACGGATTTAACTGCTAAAAATTCTTCGGAATCAATTATTTTGGGCTCTTTATTTTTATCTTTTCCGCCAAAAATAACTTCAATAAAAGGTTTTTCAAAGTCCGAAAATTCAACAAGATAAGATTTTTCATCATCGGTGATAAAAGGTTGCTCGGTTGAAATTTCGTCAAAAGTAAAACGTTTTAAGTAGAAATAATTTAGTTCTCCGTTAAAATAAATAGCATTAAATACTTGTTCGGGGTCGTATTTACCAATAAAAATAGTTTCGGGTTCGTAATGATTTGTTAATTCAGTTGTTGTTAATCTGTAAACACCATTTTTACAAGCAACTATAATTTTATCATCGTCTTCAAATTCGCCCAAAAATATATCAGCCTCCTGATTTTTTAGTCTGAAAGTATTTTTATCAAACCAAATTTTTCGACCTCCAATTGTTGATTCTCCTTTTTCACTCATCGTGATTTTATGAATTAAATGTTTTGATAAAAGGTTTCCCTTGGAGTTTCTGTTTCTGATAGTTATAGTACTAAAGTCGAATTCAAATTTTTTCTTTTTTAAACGGGCTTTTGGCTTGTGCCTAACAATAACAGTTTCGGCTTCGGCATTTGGATTTGCAGTAAAATATAAAACTTTTGAATATTTAGAACCTTGTGTTATATCGTATTTTCGGTCTTTTATAATTGAATTTACCGGAAAGCGTTTTACATACGAATAACCGGTTTTTCCGTCAAAGTAAACAACGTTGTAGGTTGTTCTTTTGTCATTTTTTCTAAAAATATCAATATGTAAAATATTTTGACCAACAAAGAATTTTTCTGATACGTTAGTAACAAAATAATTTCCATCTTCAAGAAAAACAATTACTTCGTCTAATTCAGAACAATCTTTTAAGTATTCACCGTCTTTAATGTCTGTTCCGGCAAAACCTTCTTTAAAGTTCACATAAAACTTTTTATTAGCAACTGCAACTTGAGCAGCTATAATATCGTCAAAATTTCTAATTTCGGTTTTTCTTTCTTTCCCTTTTCCAAATTTTGCTATTAAGTTTTTATAATAAGCTATAGTATAGTCAACAATATGATCTAAATGATGTTGTGTTTCCTTAATTTTTTCGATTAGGTCATTTATTAGTTCATCGGCTTTAAATGAATCGTATTTAGATATTCTTTTAATCTTAATATCAGTCAATTTAATAATGTCGTCGCGAGTAACTTCTCTTATTAGTTTCTTTTTAAAAGGCTCTAATCCTTTGTCAATTGTTTCAATTATTTGTTCATAAGTTGTACATTCTTCAATGTCTCTATAGATGCGCTCTTCTATAAATATTTTTTCTAACGAAGAGTAAAAAAGAGCTTCGTTGAGTTCATTGATTTTTATTTGAAGTTCGGTTTTTAAAAGTCTAAGAGTATTGTCGGTAGAACGTTTTAAAATTTCAGATACAGATAAAAATTTAGGTCTTTCTTCATCTATTACAGTAGAGTTTGGTGAAATAGAAATTTCGCAATCGGTAAATGCGTAAAGAGCATCAATTGCCTGATCTACAGATATTTCTGTTGAGTTTAAATGAACAATTATTTTTACTTCATCAGATGTTTTATCTTCAATTTTTTTAATTTTAATCTTGCCTTTGTCGTTAGCAGAAATAATAGATTCTATTAATGACGATGTAGTTCTTCCAAAAGGTAATTCGCTTATAGTCAGCGTTTTTTTGTCTGTTTTGTCAATCTTTGCTCTAACTCTGATTTTTCCACCTCTAAGCCCGTCATTGTATCTTGAAACATCAATTAATCCTCCGGATAAAAAATCGGGATATAGTATAAATTTTTCTTTTTTTAAATATGCAATTGAGGCATCAATCAACTCAATAAAATTATGAGGTAGAATTTTTGAAGCCAATCCAACTGCTATACCTTCAACTCCTTGTGCTAAAAGCAAAGGGAATTTCATAGGCAAGTTTATTGGTTCTTGATTTCTGCCGTCGTATGAGAGTTTCCATTCGGTAGTTTTTGGATTAAAAGCTACTTCGAGAGCAAATTTAGAAAGCCTGGCTTCAATATATCTTGCGGCAGCAGCCGAATCGCCGGTTAATGTATTTCCCCAGTTTCCTTGTGTGTCAATTAGTAGGTCTTTTTGCCCAAGTTGTACTAATGCATCACCAATTGATGCGTCTCCGTGGGGGTGATATTGCATTGTGTAACCAATGATGTTTGCTACTTTGTTATATCGTCCATCATCAAGCCGTTTCATAGCATGCAAAATACGACGCTGAACAGGTTTTAACCCATCGCCAACGTGCGGAACAGCTCGCTCTAGTATTACATAAGATGCATAATCTAAAAACCAATTTTTGTACATTCCCGAAACGGTAAGTACGTTTAACTCTGGTTCTTTTTCGTTTGAATTTTCTGTAAAATCGTTATTTTCAGGCTTATTTATTTCTTCGTCCATACTTTAGAATATTTTTCAACCGACAAAATTATTAAAAATTTTGACAAGTTAACAACACATTTATTCACAATTGTTAATTTTTCTGCGGTTTTGGAAATTGGTGATTGTTTTTTTAGAATATTTTCTGAAAAAAATAGTTATTTTTATTTTTGTTTAGTTTAATCTTAAACCTAAGTTACAAGATTATTTATGTGTAAAACGGTAAAAATCAGTAGTTAATTTTTTTTTAAAAAAATTAACGTGGAGGTAGAGGTCCGGTGTATTGTAAGCAAGGATTTATTCCTACAAAACATCTTTTGTAAAATATTACATAAATTGAAGTGTCGGTATTTGCTGTAAATTCAAAATCCGGTTTATTATACCATTCTTTGTAACAATCGATATCAACAGATACAGAGTTTGGAGGTGTATTTTCGGAATTTTGTTTGTAAAATTTTTCAAATGTAAGCATTTTACTTTCGTGAAAAATCCAGTAAGTGTTTCGGGGTACTTTAATTTCAAAACTTCCGTTATCTGAAGTAACAAAGCGTAAAAATGGAGTTCTTGTTGTATCGTTTGCAAGAACTAAATAAAAAACAGAGTTGTGATACGCCGAAAGTGTTCCGTTTGCAACATCGGGTGGGGGAGCGGCTCCTCCACAATATGGATTATTTATATTTATAGTTCCCGTTATTGTAATTTTTTGTTTTTTGCTTATATTATTTTCAGTTGGTAGTGTTTTTACCATCGAAATTTGGAATATTGCAATAAAAAGTATTAAAATTGTATGTTTTAAAAAGGAGTATTTTTTGTTCATTTTATTTCTTTTTTTAAAGATGTTTTTGGTTGTTTAAAGTTGCATGCTTTATTTTTTTTGATTTTTCACTTATTTGCTTGTACTTTTGCTTAATATCTTAATTTTTTTTAAAAATGTAGTGTTATAATAAAAAGTTAATTGCCTGAAAATCATTATGTTGTAATAAAGGCTGTAAAAAGTTTTAAATATTTTATTTATTAATAAAAAAAGAAGGATATTATCCTTCTTTTAATTTTTATAATAATTAAGCAATGATACAGTTATAACATAATCATCATATTTAACGTCTGCCGCAAACGATAAACTTTTTTATATCAACAATATTTGAAGAATATTGATAAGTTTAAAAATTAGTTGCTACCAACGAAAGACATGATACCTACAGCACAAGTTTTTTTGTCTGTAACTCCATCTTTAAATCTGATAGATACGTAGTACATACCGGATTTTTTGCAAATAAAATCAAATTGTTCGTAGTGGTCTCCAGTTGTTGCATTGAAAGTAGAGCCATAAGGGCTGGTTTTTTCAGGGTGTTGACTATCGTATAAAGTTAAAATTACTTTATTTTCAAAACCGTCGGGAGTACATAAATTAAATCTGTAATGAGCGTCTTTATTTAGTACTACAGTCCATCTTGTTCCGGCGTCGTTAGTTGATGTGTTTTTTAACTTGGTGTTAAAGTCTCTTAAATAGATGCTTTGACCTTTGGTTGCACAGGTGTAAACCATTTGTTGACGACACTGGGCTTCGGCTTTGTTAGGTAAAAAACTGAAAATAACAAAAGCGGCAATAATTGTGATTATGGTTTTTTTCATATTACAAGTTTATAAGTTTATTACGTATTTTCTCTGTTGTTAAAATTATTTGTTCTAATTGTTCATCGGACATTTCAACAATACTTTGTTCATTTTGGATTATTGTAACAGTTCCATTTTGAATAATTGTTTCCGGTTCTCCAACCTGATAAGTTATTTCTACTTGATCAAAAATATTTTTAAGTTCTTTCAAGTCATTAAGTAAGTCAACATAGTATGGATCGTCACGGTAAAGTTGGATAACTCCGTAAAGCAAATCAAAAGATATTTTTTGTTCTCCAATTTTGTCTTTAAGTTGGGCTTGATTAGTTTCGTTTGCCACCTGAGTTAAAAGATATAGGCTTTCTAACCAAACGCCTGTAATTGCAAGTAGGCTTAAACTACTTTGACCGCTCTGACGTAAATATTCGTCCATATCTCTAAAGCTTTGAACAGACAAAAATTGAAGCGAATCTATATTGTCGTTGCTTGTTGCTAATCTTTTAAGAGTTTGAAATTCAAAGAATTGGCTTACTCTTAAATCGTCTGATAATCTTTTTATGGCTGATAAATATTGAACGATAAGGTTTGTGCGTTCGTAAATATTTAAATATCCTAAATCAGCACTAAGAACTCCTAATGCAAAAGCTTTTTTATTGTTTGAATCGTAGTCTTCTGTAAGTCCCGGATCAATTAAATATTTTTTTGAGAACTCTACGTCTAAACTTTTCATTGATGCAGCCATTTCAACCGGAGAAGAAAAGCTTCCAATAATTTCATCAATAGATTCTTGTCCGATAACCGGATTAATGTTGTATGTTGTTGAGTCTGTAAGATTTAAATCGTCGTCTCTGTTTTTGCAAGAACTCAGCGTGCTTAATTGTAATGCTAAAATTCCAATTAAAGCTATATGAAATATAAATTTTTTGGGCATGTTTGTTTTTGTTTATATCGCAAAATTAATAATTGTTTTATTAAAATCAAAATTTACTATAATTATTGTTTCTTCTTAAATAATTTTTTTAGTTTTAAAGTGTCGTCAAATATACTAATTAGTTTTTTAAAATGCTCATAGTACAATGGAATGTAAAGTGTAATTGCCATAAACCATATTACAGCCATGTTAAACCAAAAAGTGTCTATGAATTTTCCCATAAAATATTTTTGTGGTGCGTAAAAATGTGCTCTAAATCCAATGAAATTTGAGTTATCAGGGTCTTGAAAAATCGGTTCAGCTTGTCGAACAAGTTCATTTTTATAACGTAAAATTTTATACTTTTCGAAAGAATTTTTCATTATGTCGTCTATGTGTTCGTTGGTATATTTGTTCCGCCATAATTTATATTCTCCGGGGTTTTGTCTTGCCCAAACACTTTTCATTGCTTCTTTTTCGCTAATTTTTTTGAAGTTTATTTCGCCATAATATGTTTTTAGAGCATCAATATATTCTTCTACGGTTGTACCAATATCTTCGTCAAAAACATCAAGGTATAATTTGTTTATGTCATTAAATTGTACATAAGTTCCTGTTTTTGATAGTTCTTTGGATATTTCGTTTCTAAGTAATTCTAGATTATTTGTAATTATTAGATCTAATGAATCAATGTTTGAGTCGGGGTAAAAGTCTTTGGTATCCAATGCATCAATAATTTCAAGTAAATTATCTTTTAATGCGTCGGTATAATGTACTTGTTTGTAATCGGCATTGCTAATTTCTTTGTCTATTTCAAAAAATATTCTTTCAAATCTATTATTTTTGAATTGTTGTACCATTAAACCTTCATAAGCCCACCTGGATTCCATAAATTCGGCAATAAGAGGAACTTTATCAACGCTACCAATAGTTCGGTTTAGTTTTGTGAAGCTGAACATTGCTCCTCCAAGCGACATTAAAGGTATCATTATTAGAGGTATAAGAATGTAAATTGTAACGGCGGAATTAAAAGTTGCTGATATGTTTAGCCCCAACATGTTTGCATATATAAAAGTGGAAAATAAAGCAAACCAGTAGTAAAAGTACATTCCTTCTATGCCTAAAATTGTGTTTCCAATAATAACATATTCAAGAGCTTGTATGGCTGAAATAAAAAACAGAATGCTTATTTTTGCTATTAAGTAGCTGCTACGGGATAAATTAAGAAATTTTTCGCGTTTTAATATTTTTCTGTCTCTAAAAATTTCTTCGGCACTAACAGTTAATCCTAAAAATAGAGCTACAACGATACTCATAAATATGTAAGGAGGAATATTTTCATTGTCGAAAAAGATATATTTATTTGATGTTGGGTCAGCGATATATCTGATTAAAAATGCCAATATTAATCCTAATAGTGGTGCTTCGGTTAGGCTTAAAATAAGATATTGAGTGTTGCTAAGTTTCGCAAGAAGGTCTCTGGTTAAAAATATTTTAAATTGGCTAAACCAGTTAGGTAGATTTAAAGTTTTTTCGGGTTTTGAATTTGCTTCTTCGGTTCGTTCAACAGCGTTATTAGAGTAATATGTTTCAGACCAAGCTTGAGGTGTTACTTTTCTTTTGGGTAAGTATTGTCCGTATTCGTCAACAATCTTAGATTCGATAATATCGAAAATAAGTTCAGGTTTTACTGTTCCGCAAACCGGGCATTCACCAACGTCGCTGTTAACTTGTTTGTCGATGGTTTTAAAGTACATGATAGCTTCAACAGGATTTCCGTAGTATATTTGATACCCACCGGTGTCTAATATCATCATGTTGTCAAACATTTTATATATGTCTGAAGAAGGTTGGTGAATTACCACAAAAATTAGTTTTCCTTTTAGTGCTAATTCTCTGAGCAAATCCATAACATTTTCAGAGTCTCTTGATGAGAGTCCTGATGTTGGTTCATCAACGTATAAAATTAATGGTTCTCTAATTAATTCTAAGGCAATATTTAGTCTTTTTCGTTGTCCTCCACTAATAAGCTTGTTAAAAACATTTCCTACTCTAAGGTGTTTTATTCTTTCAAGGCCTAAATTAGTTAAGGTTATATTAACTAATTCTGATATTTCTTCGTTAGATTTATCTCTAAAGCAAAGTTTTGCACTGTAATATAGGTTTTGAAAAACAGAAAGTTCTTCTATTAAAAGATCGTCTTGAGGTATGTATCCTAAGATGCCTTCAAGTTCATTTTTTTGTTTGTGTAAGTCGATACCATTTATTTTAACGCTCCCTGAAGTAGGAGTGTAAATACCTGATAATATGTTAAGTAGGGTTGTTTTTCCTGACCCTGATGCACCTAAAATTCCAATTAGTTTTCCTTGACTTTCGGAAATGTTCACTCTACGAAGGCCAATATCTCCGGTTGGGAATTTATAGTGAATGTCTTCAACGTCAAAGGAGAGTTTAGAGATATTTACATCGGCTAAAAATTTTGCAACAACATCGCTATAGTAAATCGGTTTTCCTTTAGGTAGTTTAAGAGTGCTACCGGTTGCAAAAAGGTATATTCTTTGATTGCTTATTGGAAGCCCGTTAAGTTGGATTGTTTCGGAACCTGTGTATCTAAGGAAGTAAAGTTCAGATGTTTTAATTCTAAGAACAATTATTTTTCCTTCGATATATTCGGTTTTAATTGATAAGCAGGCATTGCAAATAATGTCTTGGTCGTCGATAATTAAAAAGCTGCTTTTATCAAGTTTTTCTAATTCGCTTTCAATAACAAAATCTCTAATGTTAGCGTATTCTTCTTTAGAAATATTAAAAACTTCGGCAACAGTATCGATAATAGCCATTCGTTGTTCGGTAAATTGTCTGCTGGTGTTAACCATTTCAAACAATCTAACAAGAACAACTATTTTTTGGCTTTGGTTAAGCGTTTTATTTATTTTACGACATAAAGATAGAGTTCTAACGGATTCTTGAACAGGAGTTCTTTTCTTTTTGGTGTTTTCTTTTTGAAATTCTCCAATTTCTGCCTTTTTCTTAAATTGCGTAAGGTATTCGTGAACAGCTTCGTGTCCGAGTTGTTGAGTTAGAAAAGATTCGACAAATTCTAACTCTTTGATATTAACTCCTTCGTCTTGTTTAGCGATTATAGCGAGGAGTTGAATCAGTGCATTTAATATTTCTTCACTCATTAATAATAATTAGGCAGAATTGCAAAAAAGGATTAATCAACTTCGTAACTTACTTGTTCAAAGGGTACTTCAACAATATCGGCATATTCTTCGCCGGCTTCTTCCATGTCTTCGTCGTCTTCGGGGTAATGCCATCTAACAAGTACGTCGTGTCCGTCGTCATACATGTCTTCTAATTTAAGAAGCACATCAAGTAATAATTTAGATGAAGCAGTGTTAAAGTACTCGAGTTTAAAGTCAAAAATGGTTTTTTCTAATGGTTCTCCAGTGTATTCGTCGAGCCATTCAAGAATAGGCTCATAAAATGCAACCACATCTTCGGGTAGTGATCTGCCGGATATTTCAAAAATTGGGTTTCCGGGTGTTGGATCTAAAATTACTTTAGGAGTATCGTCTGTGCCTTGAATTTTTATTGGCTGTAACATATATTTTTTGTTTTAACTGTGAATAAATTTATTTAGCGTCTTTTAATCGAGAAATAGTTGATGTGAGAACGAAGAATGATTTTTCTTCATCAATTTTAACAAAACTGTAAACAAGTTTTTGTCCGGTTTTGCGAGCTATGTCTATAAATCCTAATCCGGCACCGCCTTTTTCGGATAGTCTTCCTTCTTTTATTTTTTGTTTGTATAGAATATTAAGGTTAACTCTATCGAGTTGGTTAATGTGTTCGAGCATTTTGTTTAGTTCGTCGATTTTTTCATTTTTAACAACGTTTCCTGTTGTAACGTTGTATTCGGCTTCATCTTTACTAACTAAAAAAATTCCTCTTCCATCTTTAGACGAGACGAAATTAAATTGGTTATCGGCGTGTTTGCTAATATTTTGCAAGCACTCAACCATAACGTGAAAAACTTTTTTTTGCACGGAGCTATAGTCTTCGTCTCTAATCATGTTATTTTCTGTTAGAGAAGTGAATGCTTTAGTTATTTGATGTGTAATTTCCCCTTCGTAAGCTAAGTTTATGTTATTTTTTTTCATTTTAAGATAAAAATCATAAACGAATTCAAGGGATTTTTTACTGTCTTTTAAAATTTTATCCATTATTATAATGTTTTTTTAAAATTCAACTCCAATAAGTATTATGTCATCAATTTGTTTATATTCGCCTTTCCAATTGTAAAAGTTTTCTTCTAAAACAGAATTAAATTCAAATATACTTTTATCATTATTGTTAACTATAAGGTCTCTTATTTGGTTATTTTTATATTTTCTTCCTTTTTCTCCTCCAATTTGATCGGCTAGCCCATCAGAAAAGAAGAAAATTTTATCGTTCTCTTTAAATTCAATTACATGATTTAAAAAGTTTTTTTCTGTCTTATTTTTCATAGGAATTCCACCTATGGCTTTAAGTGTTCCTTTGTATTGCACAAACTCTTTTTGGTGAGTTAAGTAATACAACGGACGATGTGCGCCTGAAAAATCGAGGGTATTTTTCTCAAAATTTATTTTGCATAGTGCAATATCCATACCATCTCTTGCTTCGGCGTCGGGTGAATCTTGTTTAAGTGTTCGGCGTACTTCGTAGTGTAAATTGTCTAAAATTTCGCCCGAATTAAGAGTTTTACCGCTTTTAGATACGATATTATTTAATAAGAAATATCCAATAAATGAAAGTAGTGCACCTGGTACTCCGTGTCCGGTACAGTCGATTGCTGCAATGTATGTGTTTTCGTCATCTGAAAAAATCCAAGGGATATCTCCACTTACAACATCTCTTGGTAAATAAAACATGAAAGATTTAGGTATTATTTGTCGTATTTTTGCTTCTGTAGGCAGAATAGCTGTTTGTATTCTGCGAGCATAGTTTATACTTTCTGTAATACTTTTATTTTTTTGTTCTATTTCTAATTGTATTTGTTTTTGTTCGGTTATATCGTGAGCAACGAATAGTATTGTTTCTAATTCGTTAAGTTCGTTAAATTCAGGAATTGTGTTAAATTGTACTATTCTTTCTCCTTCGCCGTCGGCAAGAGGAAAAGTTGTTTCTGTTTCAAATTTTACGGGGTTTTGAAGTAATTTGTTAAGGTTGTTAGTGAATACGTTTTTTATTGTTATTGGTAAATCAACATCGTCAATAATATTACCTATTAGTTGTCTTTTGCCAAGTCGAATAAACTCTTCGGCGATTGGATTTGCGTAAAAGAATTTTCCTTCGGCGTTTACCCTAACAATCATATCTATAGAATTTTCAGAAAGGGCTTGCATTCTTCCACTCATTCGTTGAGCTCTTTCTGCTATTTTTCGTACAGTTATGTCGCGGGTGTTAAAAATTATTCCGTTAATAGCAGGATTGTTAAGAAGATTTCGTCCTATAGTTTCTATCCAAATTTCTTCTTCTTCATCTTTTTTAACAAATACATATTCAAAAGATACGGGTTGATTTGGATTTTCTATGAGATTATCAAAGGCATTTTTTATTTTAGTGTTTGTGTCTTCATTAAACACGTTAAAACCGTTTTTCCCAATAAGTTCATCAGGATTATATCCCAAAATTGTTTTTATTGATGGGCTTTCGTATGTAATTGTTCCTACTTCATTGTAAATAGAAATTACTTCAGATGCGTTTTCGAGAAGAGAGTATAGTCTGGTTCTTGATTTTTCTACTTCGGCAATTTGTCCTGCAAGTTTACGGTTTGTTTCTTCGAGTTCAATTTGTGTTTGTTTCATTTGTTCGGCATTACGTTTAAGCTCGTCTTCGTTTCGTTTAAGCTTGTAAGTCATGTCGCGAGATTCTTGAAGTAGTTTTTCAGTTCTTTCGTTTACTCTGAGGTTAAAAACAGTTTGACCAACAATATTGCTCAGTTCTTTCATTAAGCTGATAGTTTGGTCGTTTAGTTTATTTTCTAAAGATGCAATTTCAATTATACCTTGTAATTTTTCGTCGCCCAGAAGTGGGGTGATAATAATTGATTTAGGTTTTTTGTCGCCTAATATACCGGAAGTAATGGAGACGTAGTTGTCAGGTATTTCGGTTCTGTAGATAATGTCTTTTTCAAATGCAGCTGCACCAATTAATCCTTGCCCTATTTTAAATTCTTTGTTAACGTATTTTCGTCTGTTGTATGCGTAGTTAGATAAGTTTCTCAAAATTTGAGTATCGGAATCGTAGATGTAAAATGCTCCTTGTACAGAATTAGTGTAATCAACCAGAGCAACAAGTGTTTCGTAAGAGAGGTCTTCAATTTTATTGTGAAAACGCAAAATGTCGCCAATTAACTCTTTTCCTTTTGTAATCCAAGTTTGTTTTGCTTCTTTTTGTTGAGTTTCAATAAGGTTGTTACGCATAACAAGGAGAGATTGTCCGAGCAGGTCGTTTTCTTTAACTTCAATGTCTGTTTGCAGGTCTCCTTGGCCAATTCTTTTTGCATAATCAGAGTTTCGTTGAAGTACTGCATTCATATTGTTTATGTTTGCATTAAGTTCTTCTCTAATTTTTTGAGCGTATAATATAAGTGTGTTAAAAATAATTGCTAATACAAATGGAGCAAAGTCAACAATAAAAAGCACTTTGTTAACTGAGTGAATATATCCTAAGGAAGAGAATTTAATATCAAGGTTTTGATGTTTTATTTCAATGATAATAGCCACAAGAGGGAATATTATTCCAATTAGAAATCCCAATAATGTAAATTTGAGCTTTAAATTTGTATTTAAGTTATATTGTGGCATTTGAGTTTTAAATTTAATTTAGCAAAAATAATAATTCTTGTTTTAAAGTAAAAATATTTTGTTTTTACTTTTTTATTCGAAGCTGTTTAGCCAGTTGTTGTATTGTTTATCTTGTTCAGAATCAAATTGAATATTTATTTCTTCTTTTAATTCGTTTAATTCATCGTTTTCTCTTTCAAGTCTCTCAAATTCAACGTATAGTTCCTCCATGTTTTGATTCATGATTTGTTCTTGTACTAACAATTCTTGTTCCAACCTTTTTTGTTCAGAAATATCAATTGCAAGATACAATATTTTTTCGACTTTACCTTTATCGTTTGATAAAGGAGTGTATTGATTTAATAACCAGATGTCTTCGCCGGTTTGTTGATTTTTTCGTTTTACAGTTATATTTTGTGCTTCTCCGTTTTTTATTTTATTCCAAGTTAAAATAAATCCGTCTTTTTCGTCAGAATTGATAAATTCCAATATGTTTTTTCCTAACATTGAATTGTAATCGTATCCGAGAACTTGAACGTGTTTTTGGTTAGCAGAAATAAATATTCCGTCCGGAGTATATTCTGCTCTCATTAAAGTTTGATCAACTCCGCTAAGTAATCCGGTTAGTTGATTTTCTTTTTCGAGGGATTCGGTTAATAATTTTGCTGTTTGTTGTTCTAATTGTTTTTGATGTGTAATATCAATTCCTAAATATAATATTTCGTTAACTTCTTGGTTAATATCAAGTACAGGTGTGTATTCGTTTTGTAACCAGATGTCTTTTCCGGTGCTTTTATTATATCTGTGTACCACTAATGTTTTTGGTTCTCCTTTTGTTAATTGAGCCCAAGTTTCTTTAAATTCATCAAATTCTTGTTCGGGTATAAATTCTAAAATGTTTTTTCCGTACATATCTTCGATGTTGTAGCCCATTATTTTTCTATGTACTTCGTTTGAGTCAATAAAAATACCTTCTTTAGTGTAACGAGCACGCAGAAGTGATTGGTCGATTGCGTTAATTATTGTTCCAAGTTCAAATTCTTGTTTTTGAGCATCTAAGAGCAAGTCGGCAGCCATTTGTTCTGCTTGTTTCTGCTCAGTAATATCTATTGCGAGATAAAGTATTTTAGAAACTTTTTCGTTTTCATCTTTTATAGGGGTGTATTGGTTTAGTAACCAAATATCTTCGTTTGTTTGTTTATTTTGTCTTTTTACGGTTATTTGTTCAGGTATTCCTTGTTTAACTCTTTGCCAGAGTTCGTTAAAAAAATCTTTTTCTTCATCGGGAACAAATTCTAAGATGTTTTGACCTCTCATCTTTTCAATTTCGTATCCTAATGTGTGAGCGTGAATTTCGTTAGCATTGATAAAATTACCGTCGATAGTATATTCTGCTCTCATTAGAGTTTGGTCTATAGATGAAAGTATTGCACTAAGTTCGATTTCTTGAATTTTAGATTCTTGCAATAAATCGGCTGCCATTTGTTCGGTTTGCTTTTGTTCGGTAATATCAATAGCAAGATATAAAATTTTAAATGTTTTGCCTTCATCGTTTTTTACAGGGGTGTATTGATTAAGAAGCCATAAATCATCGTTTGTGTTTTTATTTTTTCTTTTTACGGTAATTTGTTCAGCGTTTCCGGCTTTAACATTTTCCCAAATACTTATAAACGATTCTTTTTCGTCGTCGGGAATAAATTCTAAAATGTTTTGTCCACGCATTTTTTCAATATCATATCCAAGTAATTGAGTATGAATTGTATTTGCATCAATAAACCTTCCGTCGAGGTCGTATTCTGCTCTCATAAGGGTTTGGTCAACGGCAGACAGAATTCCGGCAATTTCGATTTCTTTTTCTCTTGAATTTTTAAGAAGAGTTTTAGCTCTTTCTTCAGTTCTTTTTTGTTCGGTTATATCAATAGCAAGGTAAAGAATTTTAACAATGTCTTGTTCTTGATTATTAATAGGTGTGTATTGGTTTAATAGCCAAATATCTTCGTTTGTTTCTTTATTTTTTCTTTTTACGGTTATTTGTTCAAGTCCGCCTCTTTTTACGTTGTTCCAAATTTTAGTAAATTGTTCTTTTTCTTCATCAGGAATAAATTCCATAATGTTTTTGCCTCGCATATTTTCAATATCGTATCCTAAAGTGTTAGCGTGTATGTCGTTAGCATCTAAAAAGTCGCCGTTAACCGAATATTCAGCACGCATAAGAGTTTGGTCAACTCCGGTAAATAATCCTGAGATTTCAATTTCTTTTTCTTTTGCTTCTTTAAGTAATAGTTGAATTCTTTCTTCGTTTCTTTTTTCGTCGGTAATATCAATAGCAAGGTATAAAATTTTAGATACTTTTCCGTTTTCGTCTAAAATTGGGTTATATTGATTAAATAGCCAAATGTCTTCGTTAGATTGTTTGTTTATTCTTTTTGCAATAAGTTCGCGATGTGATCCGGCTTTTATTTGTTTCCAAAGGTTAACAAATTCGCTTTTAGCTTCGTCTTGAACAAAATCCAAAATACTTTTGCCTATCATTGATTTTAATTCGTAGCCAATTATTGTTTGGTGAATTTTGTTTGAATTAATAAATATTCCGTCGGGGGTATATTCTGCTCTAAGAATTGTTCTGTCGATACCGGTTAAAATCCCACGAAGTTCAATTTCTTTTTCTTGAGTATCTATAAGTAGTTGATTTGCTTTTTCTTCAGCTTGTTTTTGTTCAGAAATATCAATAGCAAGGTATAAAATTTTAATTACATTTCCGGAGTCATCTTTAATAGGAGTATATTGGTTTAAAAGCCATACATCTGCTTCAGTTTGTTTGTTTTTACGTTTTACGGTTATTTGATAAGGTCTTCCGGATGCAACTTCGTTCCATATTTTTTGGAAAGAGGTTTTGTCTTCTTCCGGAATAAATTCGAGGATATTTTTCCCTTTCATTTTATCAATATCGTATCCCATAACTCTCCGGTGAACCATATTTGAGTTAATAAAGTTTCCGTTAGGGTAATATTCGGCACGCATAAGGGTTTGGTCAACTCCGGAAAGAATACCTCTTGTTTCAATTTCGTTTTTTCTGGCTATTTCGTGAGCTTTAGAAACTTCTTCCATTGTTTCCTGAAGAATTTTTTCACGCTGTACTAATTCGTCAGATTTTTTTTGCGATTCTTTAAGTAAAAGTATTGTTCTGGCATTAATTTTTACAGATTCTAATGTTGATGCAATTGAACGTGATAGAGTTTCAGATAAATCAATTTCGTATTTTTGTAATGATCTGAAAGAAGCTATTTCGATTACACCAAGAAGCCCTGTGTCGGTTAAAAGAGGTAATATTAGTAGGTTGTTTGGAGGTGCATCGCCTAATCCGGATTCTATTTCAAGATAATCGGCCGGAATGTTAGATAAGTGTATTGTTGATTTGTCGATTGCAACGGTTCCAACTAAACCTTCGCCAAAATTTACTCTTTTCGTGTAATGTTTTTTTCGGTCGTAAGCAAAAGCTGAAATTAATTCTAAGTGAGGGTCAGTTTCTTCATCTTGAACAATAAATAATCCTCCAACAGAGGCTTGTAGGTATTTTACAAAGTTTTTAATTATTTCGTCGGTAAGATTTTGCAGATTGTTGGAATGTTGTCGCATTAAGTCGGCAAACATATTCATTCCTTTGTTTGCCCATTCTTTTTGTCTATCGTCTTCTTTTCGTATTTCAATATCTTTTTCAGCTTCGAGCAAATTTTTACTTAACTTTATTAACGTTTTTTCGAGAATATTGTTTTGCTCTTCTTTTTGGATATCAAGATTGTAGTTTTTATTAATTAGTTCGTTAATGTAATTGTCTATTTTGTTGTATTTTTTTCCTAAAGTATTTATGTGTTCAAAAATTGGTTGTTTTTTTGAATGTAAATTTTTTGAGAGTTCAAATTTTTCGCCTTTTGATAACTTTAATAGTAGTTTTTCGGCACTTATTGTTGCAGTAATATTGTCTTTAAAAAAATATATTAAAAGAGAAATGAAGATAATTAAAAATGATATTAATGAAACAAAACTAATGATTGATAGTCTTTTTATTTCTCCCTCCATTTCTTTTATGGCTTTAAAAAAGCTTGTATTATTATAAGTTTTTAATTTATTTAATATTTCTGTTGTTTTTTGATAAGAGATTAATTCTTTGTTAAAAAGCCGGCTGATATTTTTGAGGTTTATTATTTCGTTTTTATATTCATTAAAAATTTCGTAAATTATATTTTGAAATTTTTGAAATTCGGTGTTAAAGTTATCTATTGTTTCGTTTTCTTCAAAAGTTGCTGTTTGGTTAGCGTATTGTTTAATGTAAAAATTAATAGAGTCGGTGGTTTGAAAAAAAGCATTTTGTATGTCGATAAAATCGTCGAGTTTTTCGTATGATATGTGGTTAAAAACGATAAATGAATTTAATACTCTTTGGCAACTATTAATTTGGGTGTTTTTATTTAAATAAACTTCGGTTAGATACTGTTTTTTTTCAGTAAATCTTTTTTTAGAAGAATTTATTATAAATAATATAGAAATAGTGAATAAAATAACAATAATAGTTAAAATAGCTATTTTTATTTGAAGGGATAATTCTTTTATTTTGAATTTTGCCATATTTTCGAAATTCAATCTACATTTAATA
>JAFGXO010000006.1 GCA_016936595.1 Bacteroidales bacterium
ATTAAAGTCGTTTTCTTTTATTTCTTCAAAAGTTGCTAAATATGAGTATTTTTCAACAGCTTTTTTGTTATTAAATGTTTCTACAATTTTGATAATATGCTCTTCTGAAAGTTTATTTTGCGTTTTTTCAGTAACAAATTCACGGCTTGCATCAATGAACAAAACATTTTTATTTTTTTTTGCTCTGTTAAAAATAAGTATTGCAGCCGGAATACCGGTTCCGAAAAATAAATTTGCAGGCAACCCAACTACCGCTTCCAAAAGATTTTCTTCAATAAACTGTTTGCGAATAACACCTTCGCTACTTGCACGAAATAAAACGCCGTGAGGCACAATAACACCAACTTTCCCGTTTGCTTCGTGAGTAGTTTCAATCATGTGAGTAATAAAAGCATAATCAGCTTTGCTTTTAGGCGGAATGCCACGCCAAAAGCGATTATAACGGTCTGCATTTGCTTTTTCTGCTCCCCACTTATCCAATGAAAAAGGCGGATTAGCAACAACAATATCGAATTTCATTAAATTGTCGTTTTCGAGTAATTTGGGATTTTGAAGTGTATTTCCCCACTCAATAGTTGCATTGTCTTTTTCGTGCAAAAACATATTCATTTTACATAACGCCCAAGTACTACCGTTTACTTCCTGTCCGTACAATGAAAAATTCTGATTTTCAATTTCATTTGCAACTTTAATAAGTAAAGAGCCTGAGCCACAAGCCGGGTCAGAAATTCTGTTTCCGGGTTGTGGGTTTAATAATTTAGCAAGAAGAGAAGCAACTTCCGGTGGTGTGTAGAACTCACCGCCTTTTTTACCTGCATCACTGGCAAAACGTGAAATAAGAAATTCATAAGCATTTCCAATAATATCCAGATTATCTAATTTTGATGGTCGCAAATCTAAACGTGGGTCTGCAAAATCTGTTAATAAATTTCTTAAACGCTCATTTCTTTCAATTGGTTGTCCTAATTGAGCTTCTGAATTAAAATCTATATTACGAAAAACACCTTCAAGTTTATCTCTATTGTGTTCTTCTAAATCTTCAAGAGCTATATTTATAAGTTCTCCGATATTATTAGCGTTTCTGTTTTCGTACAAATAATTGAATGTACAATTCTTAGGAACAAAAAATCGTTCGTTTCTTAAAGCTCTTTCAGCTCTAACGTCATCGCCTTTGTATTTTTCCAAATAATGGTCTTTTCTGTCTCTCCAAACATCACTTAAATATTTGATAAACAAAAAAGTAAGAATGTAGTCTTTGTATTGAGAAGGGTCTATAACACCACGAAAAGTGTCGCAGGCTTTCCAAACAATGTTGTTAATTTCAGATTGTGTAATTATTTTATTTTCCATGTTATTATTTAGTTTAATAATTAGTTTTGTTATACGTCAGTAAAAAAAATCACTCACACAGAGTGTTTTCAATTTTTTTATAAAAATACGCTTGAAATAATTGTTGTTTCTTTTCTAATATTTTTAATGTTAGTAGTTTTTCTTTTTCCCAATTTTTCACAAATGAAATAAGTCTTTTTTGATTTGCAAATGACAAAACAGGAATTTCAAAATTCAACAATATATCTTTCTTTAAAGTCTTGATATTACTACCAACAGAATAGCTATCCAAATATTTTTGAGTTTTATGATGATTTAAAATTGCTGTTAAATATTCGGGTAATATAACATCATCAATAATACGAATAACAAAAAAAGAAGAAGAAGCAACTGCTATTCCAATATCTTTTGTATAGTGCCAAGCAAAAAAATTTGCACCTTTTGCAGCAATAATTATGTCGTTTGTTGTCAGTACATGTTTTTCAATTTTATTGTTAAATTTTATGTTATACTTGTTTTCAGCTACAACATATTTGTTGTTTTGAAAATCTTTTACTTGTAAGTACAAAACTTCGCCACTTTTGTTTCTTTTAAGATAAGGACCATATTGTACTTCTGCAATTTCTTTTAATAATTTCTTCATAAATTTGAATAATTATATTTTACAAATAACGTAAAAATATTTTAAAATTTGAAATAATTTTCACAGTAGATGTTCTACGAATAAACAAAATAGTTTCATTTAATTTCTAAGTAACTAATAATCAGGCAGAAAATAAACAAAAAAATGTTGATAAAATTTATAGAAAGTAGAAAGTGTAAAAACCATAGAAATTTTATTTTACAGCTTACTACTTTTAAATTTTTTGATAATTATTGTACACGTGATTTAACAAACCTAAACTTTTGAATTTAGCGATATACTTATCTGCTGCTTTTTTTTTACATCAATGCTCTCGCCAACTTCTAAATAAGTTTGTCTGTTAAATTCATTCGGTAAAGCATCAAAGATCAAGCTATTGCTAAATTGTATAAGGTAACAAATAGTGAAACACCCTAAAACATTAAACCGCTCAACAATAGTTTAGTAGCACCAGTTGAACATGAAAGTTGATTTGTTTACTGTTTACGTTAAAATTATCTTGATTAAAGTTTTTAACAAAAACCCGTCATCTATACGAAGGGCAAGTACTACAATGAGTATTTCGGCGACTAATCCAAAATTTCCAGCCAAAATAAATTGCTAAAGATTTAGGGTAGATTTGATTTATCGAAACAACAAAGTCGCTGTCTTTATTTCTATACCAACCATATTCCAGCTCAAAACTAAGCCATTTCATTTTATATTGTGTATTATTTAGGTCATAATAATAGTCATCTTGTTTATAACCTGATAGCAGATCCCAATTTCTACGGTAAAAAACAGCGGGACCAAAACCAAATTTCAAATAATTCTTTTTATTCTTAATAATATATAAATTTATAAGCACTTGCGAATAACCCGAAGAAAAACCTACTTGATCTTTTGCAAAATTTTGAACAATTTTTGCGGAAGCATTTTTACAACCATAAATTTCGGCAGATACCTGAAAAGAAGGATGAATTGTAAAAAATCCGGTAGTATCAATTAAATTTGGTGTATAGAACGACTTATTCGGGTCTGCTGAAGGGTTTACAGCGAAAATTGTTGCTTTAAAACTAATGTTACTTTGCGAAAAAGCAAAAAAACAAGTAAAAATAAAAATATTTAGAAGAAGTATTTTTTTCAAAGCAGTTCTTTTTAAGTTATTATAAATCAGATTTTTGCAACAACAAACACAGAAGAAAACATCTCTGGTTTAATATTTGACAAAAAAGTATGAATTTTTTTTCCAAGATGAAGTTTCCCTACCGGAGCATTATATTTGATAACGTCATTATAACCACAAAAATTTTTCAACATTAAAGTTAAAGACCGATATGTAAAATAATGAATATGTCCATTATCAATAAAACTAACAGGTTTACCTCCATAAGATGTTAACCCTTCATTTTTAGAAGCTGTTGAAGGAAATTTTCCTCGCAAAAGTTTAAATCTATAGCCTAATTCGGCAACATTTGGCGTTTCAATAAAAACAAAACCATTAGGTTTTAGTAATTTTTTAATGTTTTTCATTGCTGTAATTGGATCCAAAAGATGCTCAATTAAAGCAAGCATTATTATTACGTCGAATTTACCATATTTTTGGCTGTCAAAATTTTCAGCATCTAATTCTTGAATTTCTAACTTATTGCTAATTACATTATTTTTTATGCTCTCTAATCTTGGACGCGATAAATCAGTTGCCAGATATCTATTAATATTCAAATTTGCATTAAGCAAGCTATTAGTCAAAGTTCCATCGCCGGCACCAAATTCTAAAAAATCACCACTAATATTATTATCAACAAGATATTTTATACATGCTTGAGTTCTATTAGTTGGAGTTTTTGTATAGGTAACAATTGGAAGCTCATTATTTTCAGAATCTTTCTTATAATGACTTTCGTAAAAATTTTTAAGTGTATCGCTCATTTTGAGTGTTTTTATTTACATATATTGACTGATTGCAAAATTAAGAATTTATTTGATAATTATTATTTTTTTAAATTGTATTCATAAAGTTTTTATCTTTGTTGATATTTTTAAAATTTAATAAATAATATTATAAAATTCAATAATCTTAAACCTTACTTTTAAATATATTATGAGATATTTATTTTTCGATACAGAAACAACCGGATTTCCACCACGTGCAAGGTTAGTTTCAATAGCGTGGCAAATATGGAACAACGAAACTTTAGAAAAAACAGAATATTACGTTATTAAACCCGAAGGTTTTACTATTCCTTATGAAGCAGAAAGAGTACACGGAATTTCAACTGATTATGCTCTTCAAAATGGAGTAGATATAAGAATGGTGCTTGATAAATTTTTTACAGATACAGAAAATTCAGAAATATTAGTTGCTCATAATTATAATTTTGACGCAAAAATGATGGACAGCGAATATAAAAGAGCCGGAATTACAAGCAACTTACCAAATAAAAATGTTGTTGATACTATGTTAGCTAGCACAAAATTTTTAAAACTACCTGCAAAAAACGGCAGAGGATACAAATGGCCAAGATTAGAAGAATTATACACTTTTTTATTTGAACAAAAATTCGACAACGCCCATAGTGCAAATGCCGACGTTGATGCAACTGTTAAATGTTTTTTTGAACTTAAAAAAAGAGGCATAATTTAAGACCACAATAAATTGTTAAAGCATTTTCAAAAATACAGTTTTATAAGCATTTACATAACTATCTTTTTTTTAGTTTTGTTATGGTTAAATTCTTTTTTCAAAACGGGTTATGATATAGTTACAGTACAAAACTATTCAAACACTCCCATTTTTGATTCAATAGAAAAAAGCTTATCAAATTATCATTTTCTAAAAAGTTTAATCACATTTATTCTTTTTTCAATACAAGCCTATTTTGTAATTTTCATTTCACTAAAATTTGATATTTTTGACGCAAATTCATACATCGGCGGATTTGTTTTTATCATTTTATCAGGTTTTGCTTATATTCAACAATTTAGTGGAATTATGTTTGCCAATATTTTTTTATTTTGGGGAATGTTAATTTTTTTAAGACTAAATACTTTAAAAAAATCTGTCATCGATGCATTTAATATAGGGATATTATTTTCAATAGCTTCTTTTTTTTATTACCCCTATTTTTTCTTGTTATTTTTTGGTATAATTGGCACCATTATAATCAGATCTAAAATAACAAAAGAAATTATTGTCTTTTTAGCAAGCTTTATAATCATGTATATTTTATATGTAGAAATTTTATATTTAACAAAAACACACATCAATGTTTTTGAAATAATAAACGAATATCTTACGCATACACAATATAAAATTACAAGAAACGAGTTATTTTTTGTGTTACCGGCTTTTATTTTTCTGATTTCAAATATTTACATATTAGCCAAAATAAACACAAAAGAAATTGAAAAAAGAACGATATTTCAATTATTTTTCGCCCTGTTTATTTTCATTTTGATAATGAATATATCTTTCAATCAAGCAAAACACGAACTAATTTTTTCTACTTTTTTTCCAATTTCAATTCTTGTGGGTGATTTCTTCTCAAAATTAAAAACAAACAGAATTAATAATTTTTTATTCTACCTCTTTGTTTTTAATTCAATAATATTTCAAATTCTAATCATATACGTACTATAAACTTAAACACTCTTGATTTGAAAAATCTGTAATTGATGTGTTTTGATAAGCATTTCGTTTAATAATTTTATCCAATCTAACAATATCATATCCCATATCAATCAGTAATTCAATAATTTGAGGCAAATTTTCGGCTGTATTTTTATTGCAATGTAAAATAATTATTTCATCATTTCTTGTATATTGTTTGATGTTTTTTAAAACAAATTCTTTTGTTTCTAACCAATCAAAAACATCTAACGACCAATACACAGTAACCATATCTTGTGCAAGTATATTATTTAAAACAAACTGATTAACAGCACCATAAGGCGGTCTAATAAAATTAGGATATTTACTAATAATATTAAATATTTCATTATTAGTTTTTGATATTTCCAAAGAGATATCTGAAGAACTTAATTGAGTAAATTTTTTGTGCGAAAAGCTGTGATTAGCAACAATATGACCAAAAGAATTTATTTTTTCAACAACCTGTGGATATTTAACTACATTTTGGCCAATACAAAAAAATGTTCCTTTAACATCATACTGGTTTAATATTTCAACAATACGATCAGTGTAAATAGCATCAGGTCCATCGTCAAAAGTAAGAGTAACACGGGGAGAATTTGTTTGACCGTTTATATACAAATTATTTTCGCTGATTCTAGCAAGTGATTTAACTTGTTTACGTAATGAAATTGCTTCTTTAGGAGCATTAAAATTTGAAGAAAAACCAATAATATCAAATACAACCGGACCGGGTTTAGCATTGTTTAAGGAAGAAATATGGTCTTTTTTTTCAACATTAACCATAGCCAACAATAAAAAAACAGGAGTAGCCAAAAGCACAAGCCAACCAAACTTCTTAATATTAAAAACACTCTTTTGCATAAACAATCTTTATCAGTCAAATATCAAAAAAGAGGCCAATTGAATAAATCTCAAAAAATTCAAGAAGGATTAACGATACTAATAATCGATTTTTCGGCTTCTTTAAGAATAATTTTAAACCAAACAGTGTAATTTTCAGGACTTTGTTGAATATCAGCAATCAAATCTAAATAAGAAATATATTTAAAATCAGACGCCTCTTCTAAATTTAAATTAGGTAAATCGTCCGAAACACCAAAAAAGACATGGTCAAGTTCATGCTCCATCAATCCGTTATCTAAAAAAGCCTTATATCTAAACGTTTTAACTTCAAAAACATCACAAACAAGCCCCATTTCTTCCTTAAGTCTTCTAATAGCAGCGTCTTTATTATCTTCGTCAGGACGAGGATGAGTACAGGTAGCATTAGTCCACAAATTTGAGCTATGGTATTTTGTTGCAGCTCTTTTCTGCAATAAAAATTCACCTTTGGTATTAAAAATAAGCACACTAACAGCTCTATGAAGCAAACCTTGCTCGTGAGCCTGCATTTTTTCGAGCACGCCTATTTGTTTGTCTTTTTCGGTAACTAAAACAACTTGTTCGATCATATTAAATTTATTTTAAAAGAGATTGGTAAACTTCAACAGCTTTTTTTGCGATAATTTCATTTGAATAATTTTTCACAATATGAGAACGAGCATTTTCGCCAATTTGCACAGTTGAATTTTCGATAAAATTTAAAATACCATTTTTAAAATCAACAACATCAAGATGTTTACTTAAATATCCGGTTTTTTGATGAATAACTAAATCTTTTATTCCGCCAGTATCAAAAGCAATAATTGGAGTTTTACACGCCATAGCTTCCTGAATTACCAAAGGCAAATTATCTTCAACCGAAGGTAAAAGCATAAAATTACAGGCATTGTAATAATCAATTAAATTTTTAACATTGCTTATGTAACCGGTAAAAAAAACAGGCAAATTATCAAAAAACTCTTCATTTTTTGAACTTCCAATAGCTATTAATTCAACCTTATTTTTCAAGTCGGGTTTTTCGTTAAATAATAACTCAAGACTTTGTTTTAAAAAGATTGCTCCTTTTCGTTTGTCATTTACATTAAAAGCAACAAAACCAATATGAATTTTATCAACACTTAAATTCAATTTTTTCTTAGTTTTTAATTTATCTTTAAAAGTAAATAATTCTGTATCAATAGGATTACTTAATTCAATAACATCTTTATTTTTAAAGAAATAACTTTTTTCAATAATAGATTTAGTCCAACTACTAATAGCTGCAGCATGAAAATTTGGGTTCTTAAAAATTTCTTTTTTTACATTAAAAATTTTTTCAGCCAACGAAGAATTATCTTTTAAAAAATGACAATTTTCGCATGCATCTTGATATTTATTACAAGCTTGACTATAAAAACAACCACCCGTAAGAACCCACATATCATGCAATGTCCAAAGAATAGGTTTATTTAATTGAGCAAGTTTTAAAAGACTATTTAAAGAAATAAATCCAAAGTTAACCCAATGGATATGAATAACATCAGCTTGCTGAATTAATTTATTATTTGAAATATCAACCCCAAAAGAAGCAGTATCAAATCCATATAAATTTTCTTTATGTTTGATATTTCTTAAAACTTTAAATCTTTCTCTGGAAAATCTAAGAAAAGACAATTTATTTTTAAAAAAATTATTTGCAAAAGAAGAAACATTTGTAGAATCTGCATTTTGGACAAAAAAATCAACTTGTAAATCTTTAGATTTTAAAGCATTATACAATCGTCCGGCAGCAATTGCCGCTCCACCTTTTTTTTCGTATGTATTAACTAAAACAACTTTCATTATTAAACAATTGACAAAAATATATACGTCTAAATATCAGTGCGTTAAAAAATGAATTATAACAATAATTTTTAAAAATACATTTTTTGTTATTTTTGCAAATATATAATTTTAAAAAACTAATTATGGCTAATCTCAAAGAAATTCAAGAATTCTTGGAAAATCTTGCAAAAACAGATTTACACAAAGTTGAGATAAAAACAGACGAAATTGAATTAAAGGTACAGTTAAAACCCAAAATTTCTGTAACGTCTGTATCAACTCCAACCATACAGCAACCTGTTTATCAACATTCACCCGAACAAGTAACACATCAAAATACAGTTAATACAGACACCAAAACTCCAGAAAGAAACAACTTTTTATCTATAAAATCACCAATAGTTGGCACCTTTTATCGAAAACCAAACCCCGAAAGTCCAACTTTTGTTGAAGTAGGCCAAAAAATTAACAAGGGCGATGTTGTTTGCATTGTAGAAGCGATGAAATTATTTAACGAAATTGAAGCTGAAATTTCCGGTGAAATAACAGAAATTTTAGTTGAAGACGGACAACCGGTTGAATTTGATCAACCTCTATTTTTAGTAAAACCATAATAAATACACTTTTTATGTTTAAAAAAATACTGATAGCCAACAGAGGTGAAATTGCTCTACGTATAATCCGAACATGTAAAGAAATGGGAATAAAAACAGTTGCCGTTTTTTCAACTGCCGATAAAAACTCTTTGCATGTAAGATTTGCCGACGAAGCTGTATGTATTGGACCTCCTGCCGGCAATAAATCGTACTTAAATATACCTCAGATAATTTCGGCTGCACAAATAACAAACGCAGATGCTATTCACCCGGGTTATGGATTTTTAGCCGAAAACTCTAAATTTGCAAAAATATGTACCGAAGCCGGAATAAAATTTATTGGTCCAAAACCCGAACATATTGATAAAATGGGCGATAAAGCAACAGCCCGAAAAACTATGATTGAAGCCGAAGTTCCGGTTGTTCCGGGTTCCGACGGAATTATTAAAGATATTAAAGAAGCAAAAAAATTCGCTAAATCATTTGGTTATCCAATTATGATTAAAGCCACAGCCGGTGGAGGCGGAAAAGGTATGCGATTGGTTTGGGACGAAAAAGATTTTGAATCAAATTGGAATAACGCTCACAACGAAGCTGCTTCTGCTTTTGGAAACGGTGATTTATATATCGAAAAATTTGTTGAAGAACCTCATCATATCGAAATTCAAATTGCCGGAGACCAATACGGAAGAGCGTGTCATCTTTCAGAACGCGACTGTTCAATTCAACGACGCCACCAAAAACTTGTGGAAGAAACGCCATCACCTTTTATAACAGAAGAACTCAGAGAAAAAATGGGGAACGCGGCAGTTAAAGCTGCTCAAGCTATTAACTATGAAGGAGTTGGAACGGTGGAATTTTTGGTTGACAAAAACAGAAATTATTATTTTATGGAAATGAATACCCGTATTCAGGTTGAACACCCAATTACCGAAGAAGTTATTGATTTTGACTTAATAAAAGAACAAATTAAAATAGCCGCCGGTATTAACATTTCCGGAAAAAACTACTATCCAAAAGCTCACGCTATCGAATGCAGAATAAATGCCGAAGATGTGTATAATAACTTCAGACCATCTCCGGGATTAATCCACACATGGCACTCTCCGGGAGGACACGGAGTTAGAGTTGACACACATTCATACGCAGGCTACAAGATAGAGCCTTATTACGATTCTATGATTGCAAAATTAATTGTAACAGCTCAAACAAGAGAAGAAGCAATTAATAAAATGCAACGAGCTTTAGATGAATTTGTTATCGAAGGCATTCATACTACTATTCCTTTTCATATACAACTAATGAAAGACGAAGAGTTTAGAAAAGGAAACTACACAACAAAATTTTTAGAAAATTTTAAAATAGACTAAAAAAATGGGAAAAAAAGAACAAGTTGTTGACCCTAATTCGTTTAATACGATAGTAAACAACACTTTTATCAAAGGAGACTTTTCAACAGAAAGCAGCATTAAATTTGACGGAAAATTAGAAGGTAATTTAATAACCAAAAATAAGTTTGTATTAGGTAATGTTGGAGAAATTATTGGTGAAATAAAATGTAAAGATGCAATAATTTCAGGCAAGATTTCAGGTAAAATAATAGTTGAAGATCTTTTAACTCTTCAATCAACAGCCCGAATTGAAGGCGAAATTATTACTAATAAAATTGCTATTGAACCTGGTGCAATTTTTAACGGTAATTGCCACATGACAGATAATATTACTAATAATCAAGTAATTGAAAAATAAAAAACAATTTGACCATAAACAATCAGGCAAGTATCTGAACATTCCTTTTCAGATGCTTGCTATTATTGGCGTTGGTGTTTTTGGAGGTATAAAATTAGATAAATTATTGAAGTTAGATTTTCCAATATTTACAGTAATTTTAACCATCTTTTCAGTTATACTATCAATTTATTTAGTTATTAAAGAGTTACTAAAATGAACAAAAAGACAAAAAGGTTTTTAATTCGCATTTCAATAATGGCAATTATTATGCTATTACTGGTAGCACTTTCAGCTGTAGTTACTCCAAATTTATATACTCCTGCAAATTTTGTTACTGTATTAATATTTTATTTTTCAACCATAGGAGTATATCTACTAACACTAAATAGCTTTAATAAAAAGTTTAAAACTGCGTTTGTTAATATTTTTATGGCCGGCACAATAGCAAAACTTTTCACTTTACTAATGTACCTAATAATTTACCTTTTTGCATTTGGCAACAAAAAAGCTGTTTTTCTTATTTTTGTGCTCATAAATTATGTTCCGTTCACTTTTTTTGAAGTTTTTTTCATTTTAAAAAATTCATCAAAAAAAATTGACCAAGAAGGCAAATAAATCTTATCCTTCTTCAATATCCGGATAATAAAAATCATTAAAAGGGAAACGTTGTGCATGAATATTTTTCACATCTTCGTACAAATTTTTCCTTAATTCTTCAATATTTATCTTCTTTTTTGCCGAAATAAAAACTGTTTTATATTCGTTTTTTGCCATCCACATTTCTTTTAAATCATCTAATGAAAAATTCTGTTTAGTTTTAGGAGCTAAATCAAATTCTTCCTGAGGAACAAAATTATAATTATCAATTTTATTAAAAACAACTATTTGAGGTTTATCAACAGCACCAATTTCGTGTAAAGTTTTATTAACTACATCTATTTGATCTTCAAATTCCTGATGCGAAATATCAACAACATGAACCAAAACATCAGCCTCTCGAACTTCATCAAGGGTAGATTTAAAAGCCTCAACAAGATTATGAGGAAGCTTACGTATAAAACCTACAGTATCGGTTAAAAGAAAAGGCAAATTACCAATTGCAACTTTTCGCACGGTAGTATCTAAAGTTGCAAAAAGTTTATTTTCGGCAAAAACTTCCGATTTTGTTAAAAGATTCATCAAAGTAGATTTGCCAACATTTGTATATCCAACAAGAGCAACACGAACCAACTTTCCTCTCCCTTTTCGTTGAATTTGTTTTTGTTTATCAATCTTTTTTAAATCTTCTTTAAGTTTAGTTATTCTATCTCGCACAATACGTCTATCTGTTTCAATTTCTTTTTCACCGGGACCACGCATACCAATCCCTCCACGTTGTCGTTCAAGGTGAGTCCACATGCCGGATAATCGGGGCAACAAATACTGATACTGAGCTAATTCAACCTGAGTTTTTGCCACAGCCGTTTGTGCTCGTTTTGCAAAAATATCTAAAATCAAATTTGTTCTATCTAAAATTTTAACTTCAAATAACCTATTCAAATTCTTTAATTGAGAAGGACTTAACTCTTCGTCAAAAATAATTAGATCAATTTCATTATTTTGAACATAGTCTAAAACTTCTTCTATTTTTCCCGACCCAATAAAAGTTTTTGAGTTAAAGTAGTCCATATTTTGAGTAAACCGTTTTTTTGTAGCTACTCCGGCAGTTTCAGCTAAAAATTCAAGTTCATCTAAATATTCGTCTAATTTATTATCTTTATCGCTTTTAAGAGCAGCGCCTATAAGAACAGCATTTTCATATCCCATAAATAGTTTTTTTATTCAAAATAATTAAGAGTTTTAAATCCATTTTGCAACAAGAAACGTTCTTTTTTCATTTCTTTTAAGTCGCTTTTTACCATATCAACAACTAAGTCGTTTAAAGTATGTTTGGTTTGCCAGCCAAGAAGTTTTTTAGCCTTTGTAGGATCGCCAAGTAACATTTCAACCTCGGTTGGTCTAAAATAACGAGGATCAATTCTAACTAACACCTGTCCTTCAGAAACATTTTTAGTTAAATCTTGATATTTCTGATCTTTGCTTACTTTTACAGCTACACCAACTTCATCAACACCTTCGCCTGAAAATCCAACAGTAACACCAACTTCGGCAAAAGCTTTTTCAACAAATTCTCTAACCGAAGTAGTTACACCTGTAGCGACCACAAAATCGTCCGGTTTATCGTGTTGTAGAATAAGATACATAGCTTCTACGTAATCTTTTGCATGCCCCCAATCTCTTTTAGCCGACAAATTTCCAAGCCAAACAGCACCTTGCAAACCCAAAACAATTCTTGCAACAGCACGAGTTATTTTTCGAGTAACAAAAGTTTCGCCTCTAATAGGAGATTCGTGATTAAATAAAATACCATTTGAAGTAAACATATTATATGCTTCGCGATAATTTACAGTTATCCAATAAGAATACATTTTAGCAACAGCATAAGGACTGCGAGGATAAAATGGTGTTGTTTCAGATTGCGGAATTTCTTGAACTTTACCATACAATTCGCTTGTTGAAGCTTGATAAAATTTAACAGAACTCTCCATTTTTAAAATTCTGATTGCCTCAAGAATACGAAGAGTTCCAATACCATCAGCATTTGCAGTATATTCTGGAGTGTCAAAACTAACCTTAACATGGCTCATTGCAGCCAAATTATATATTTCGTGAGGTTTTACCTCCTGAATTAATCTAATTAGATTAGTAGAATCAGTTAAATCACCGAAATGTAGAAAAAAATTTCTGTTATCTATGTGAGGATCTAAATACAAATGATCAATCCTATCTGTGTTAAATAAAGAACTTCTTCTTTTAAGACCGTGAACTTCATATCCCTTTTTTAGCAAAAACTCGGCGAGATAAGCTCCATCTTGTCCGGTTATTCCGGTAATTAAGGCAACTTTTGACATGCTTTTTTTTGCAAAAATAAAAAAGTGCCGCTAATAAACGACACTTTTATTTAAAATATAAGACACATCAAAAAAATTTAAACAAATTATGTGAATTTTATCCGCATTTTGAATAGCCACAGCTTTGACAAGTTAAACAACCTTCTTGATAAAAAAGATGTTCAGATTCACATTTTGGACATTTTGCCCCTTTTTTAGCTTTTGTTCCATCAGGAATATATTTTTTAAGCGAACGTAAAACACCATTTTTCCATGTGTTTAAATTATCACTCTTTAAATGGAGTGATGTAATCAAGTGTACAACTTTATCAATTGGCATTTCGTGACGTAAAACACCTGAAATTAATTTTGCATAATTCCAATATTCAGGTGAAAATTTATACGATAACCCTTCGATAGTTACGTGGAAACCGGCTTTATTAACATATTGAAAATCATAACGTTTACCTTCCTTAGGATCTCTTACTTTAATGATATAACCACGAGTTACAGTTTTTGGAATAGGTAAATATTCAGGTTCATCAATGCCGGTAAAAACCTCGTAAGGTTTACCATCTCTTAAACCAATAAAAGCAATCCATCTCTGATTATTATTCAAAAACCGAACAACATCGGTATCTAAAACTTTAGGCCTTTTTTTGTTAACCTCATCAATTTCTGAAGAAGATTTTTCTTTTTTCTTAGAATTAGAAATTAAAACCCCATCTCTTGAGCCTTCGCGGTAAATAGTAAGACCTTTACACCCTGATTTCCAAGCAGTCATGTATAATTGATCAACTAAATCCTCTTTAGTATCTTCGGGCACATTAATAGTAACACTAATAGAATGATCCACCCATTTTTGAATTTTTCCTTGCATTACAACTTTATTAACCCAATTTACATCACGCGAAGTTGCTTTATAATAGGGAGATTTTTTAAAGATATTATCTAATTTTTCTTCAGAATAATTCATCACTTCCTGTGCATCATAACCATTTGCATTAAGCCAAGTTACGAATTTATGATGAAAAACAGCATACTCTTCCCAAGCATCACCAACATCATCAATAAATGAAACTTTTACATCGGGGTCATTGGGGTTAACTTTTCTACGTCTTTTATAATAAGGCATAAAAACAGGCTCTATACCCGATGTAGTTTGAGTCATAATACTTGTAGAACCGGTTGGAGCAATAGTAAGCAAAGAAATATTTCTACGCCCGAAATTAATCATATCATCATAAAGTTGAGGGTCTTCATTTTTCAGCCTATTAATAAAAGGATTTTTTTCTTCTCTTTTAGCATCAAAAATAGGGAATGCACCTCTTTCTTTAGATAAAATAACAGAACCTCTATAAGCCTCTATTGCAATAGTTTTATGTACTTCAACAGAAAAATCGATTGCATCTTCGGTTCCATAAGTTAAACCAAGAGCTGCCAACATATCGCCTTCGGCAGTAATTCCAATACCTGTTCGGCGACCTTTAATTGCTTTTTCTTTGATTTTTTCCCAAAGACTTCTTTCAACAGATTTCACTTCAGCGGTTTCAGGATCTTCGTCAATTTTGGCAATTATTTTATCAATTTTTTCAAGTTCCAAATCAATAATATCGTCCATTATTCTTTGAGCATAATGAACATGTTTTTTAAACTTATCAAAATTAAATTTAGCATCGGCAGTAAAAGGCTGATCAACATAACTATAAAGATTTACGGCAATCAAACGGCAACTATCATAAGGACATAAAGGAATTTCGCCACAAGGATTTGTTGCAACAGTTTTAAAACCTAAATCAGAGTAAGAATCAGCAACAGATTCCTTAATAACAGTATCCCAAAATAAAATTCCTGGTTCAGCACTTTTCCAAGCATTATGAATAATTTTCCCCCATAAATCACGAGCTTTTACTTGTTTTTTGAATGAAGGATTAGAAGAACTAACAGGATATTGTTGATTATAAACTAAATCATTATCAACAGCTTTCATAAATTCATCATCAATTTTGACAGAAATATTAGCCCCGGTAATTTTACCCTGTTCAAGTTTTGCATCAATAAAATCCTCTGAATCAGGATGTTTAATTTCTAAAGTAAGCATTAAAGCACCTCGTCGTCCATCTTGAGCAACTTCACGAGTAGAATTTGAATATCTTTCCATAAAAGGCACAATACCGGTAGAAGTTAACGCACTGTTGTAAACCGGACTACCCTTTGGTCTGATATGCGACAAATCGTGACCAACACCACCTCTTCGCTTCATTAATTGAACTTGTTCTTGATCCATTTTCATTATTCCACCGTAAGAATCAGCACCTGATTTTTCATAACCAATAACAAAACAATTAGAAAGAGAAACCAACTGAAAATTATTACCTATCCCACTCATAGGACTACCTTGAGGGACAATATACTTGAAATTTTCCAGCAAACTATAAACAAGCTCTTTAGAAAGAGGATTAACATATTTGCTCTCAACCCTTGCAATTTCTGATGCAATTCTATTATGCATTTGTTCAGGCGAATTTTCAAAAATATTACCATATGAATCCTTCAATGCGTATTTATTAACAAAAACTCTAGCTGCTAATTCGTCGCCATTAAAATATTCTAATGATTTTTTAAAAGCCTCTTCAAATGAATATTTCCCCATCTCAGACGATGTAGTTTTAATTTTTATTTGTTCGAACATATTAATAAAAATGGTTTTAAAATTAGTATATAATAGAGACAAATAAAACGATTTTTATTTTTTTTTATTTTTTTTTTTGACTAAAGGTTGTTAACATCTGTTTACAAACTAAACAAAAGACTGATAAACAAAAGATTAAAAAAAAAAGAAAAAAAAAACTTTGACGAACGAAAAAAATAGACTATTTTTACCGTAAAGAATTAACCGAATAAAAAAAAATTTTTATTTTTAATGTAAAATAATTTAATTTGCCCTCAATTAGTATTAAACCCTTAAACAAAACATTATGTCAGATTTCGATGCTAGAGTAAAAGCTATTATCGTAGACAAACTTGGAGTAGATGAATCAGAAGTAACTCCAGACGCTACATTTACAAACGACTTAGGTGCAGATTCATTAGATACAGTAGAATTAATTATGGAATTTGAAAAAGAATTCAATATTGCAATTCCTGACGAAGATGCAGAAAACATAGGAACTGTAAAAGATGCAATAAGTTACATCGAAAAACACAGTAAGTAAAAAAATTATTTATGGAATTAAAAAGAGTTGTTGTTACCGGTATAGGCGCAATAACTCCCATTGGTAAGACTATCTCAGAATACTGGGATAGTCTTAAAAATGGGGTTAGCGGTGCTGCACCAATAACACGTTTCGACACAGAAAAATTTAAAACAAAGTTTGCCTGCGAGGTAAAAGATTACGACGTACTTAATTATTTTGACAAAAAAACAAGTCGTAAATTAGATCTTTTTACTCAATTTGCTATCATAGCAGGCGATCAGGCAATAGCTGATTCAAAAATTGACTTCACAAAAGTTAATTTAGATAAAGCCGGAGTAATATGGGGTTCGGGAATAGGAGGAATAACAACCCTATCTGAAGATGTTGCATCTTTCGCAATTAATGACTTCAATCCCAAATTTAGCCCGTTCTTTATTCCCAAAATAATAACAGACATTGCGGCAGGTCATATCTCAATAAAATATGGATTGCGAGGACCTAATTTTGCCACAGTATCTGCTTGTGCTTCATCTTCACATGCAATAATTGAAGCTTATCATTATATTAAGCTTGGTAAAGCAGACGTAATGCTTTCGGGAGGATCAGAAGCACCACTAAATCCACCCTCTGTAGGCGGATTTAATTCTATGCATGCAATTTCTACCAGAAATGACGATCCAAAAACAGCCTCAAGACCTTTTGATGTAAACAGAGATGGTTTTGTAATGGCAGAAGGAGGAGCCGGTTTAGTTCTTGAAGAATACGAACATGCAATAAAAAGAGGAGCAAAAATATATTGTGAACTTGTTGGAGCTGCTGCAACTGCAGACGCAAGTCATATTACAGCCCCACACCCGGAAGGCTTAGGAGCAATGAAAGTTATGAAATTTGCCTTAGAAGATGCAAATTTATCAACTAACACTGTTGATTACATTAACGTTCACGGAACATCAACACCTTTAGGAGACCTAGCCGAAACAAAAGCTATAGTTTCATTATTCGGCGAACATGCTTACAAATTAAATATAAGCTCAACAAAATCAATGATTGGTCACTTATTAGGCGGAGCAGGAGCAGTAGAAGCAATTGCAACAGTTTTATCGATGCAAAATAATCTTATTGCCCCTACTATAAATGTTTTTGATAGAGACCCACAAATTGATGCTAAGCTTAATTTAACAGAAAATGTTGCCCAAGCTAAAAACGTCAATGTAGCTATAAGCAATACATTTGGCTTTGGTGGTCACAATGCTTGTTTAGTTTTTAAAAAATTATAAACTATATTTAACAACCTTAACAAATCCACGTTTTTTTTACAAACGTGGATTTATCTTATATAGACAAATCTGTGAGACATTTAAAGGAAGAAAAAAAGACTAAATCTAAACTAAAAAAAATCCTAGGTTTCCGACCCAAAAAACTATCATTGTATCAAATATCATTTATTCATAAATCCGCTACTTATATTAATCACAAAGGAGATACAATAAACAATGAACGATTAGAGTTTTTGGGCGATGCAATTTTAGACTCAGTTATAAGCGACTACCTATTTAGAAAGTATCCTAAATTTGATGAAGGAAAACTTACGCAAACCAGATCTAAATTAGTAAATACAAAGCAATTATCTTTTTACAATAAACTAATTGGGGTAAACGATTTTTTAGAAACACATACAAAAACAGAATTAAATAAAAAACATTTATATGCTGATGCTTTAGAAGCCTTAATTGGAGCAATTTATCTCGACAGAGGATACAAAAAAACCTATTCTTTTATTGAAAAAAAAATAATAAAGCCAACAAATTTAGAAAACTTAATTAACACTGAAACCAACCATAAAAGCAGGCTCATTGAAAAATCACAAAAAGAAAATTTTACTATTGAATTTTTAACCGAATTATTTGATGAAGAAAAAAATATTTTCGTGGCAAAGATTTTGATTAATAACTCAGAAACATCAAAAGGTTTTGGAAAAACAAAAAAAGATGCAGAACAAGAAGCATCTTACAATGCGATGAAAATATTAAATCCAAATTACAATAATGGCGAAAAAAATAATAAGAGCAACAACTAACATTGAATATCTAATTATCGGTCTAAAAACAACTTTAAACGATTATAAGATTGCGTGGAAATTAAATAATTCACTCAATTCCGAATTTAAAAATTTTGAAAACTCAACTTTAAACTTCTACACATCTACAAACCCCTTGAAAATGCTTTTTTGGGAAAATTCAAGCCAAAATTTTTTATTAAAAGATTTACTTCAATTTAATTTTATAATTAAAATATTTTCTAAAAACGAAACAACCAATGAAGTAAAAAATAACATATTATCACTTTTCAACAATGACATTATAAGTATCATTGAAATTCAAAATTTAACAAAAAAAAGCCAAGCTTTCATTTCAAAGCTTGACTTTTAATAAAACAATATTTGTTATTTTGAAGCTTCTCCGGCTTCAACAGCAGCAATAACTGCCATATTTACAATTTCTCTTACACTACATTTAATCGGCACTATTTGAACCGGTTTTTTAAGCCCAAGCAAAATAGGACCTAATAGTTCAGAAGAACCAATAGACTGCATCAATTTGTAACCAATATTTCCGGCACTTAAAGAAGGGAATATCAATGTATTAACATCAAGCCCTTTAAGTTTTGAAAATGGAAACAATTCATCTCTTATTTCTTTGTCTAAAGCAATATTTGCTTGAATTTCACCATCAACAATTAAATCAGGAACTTCATTATGTAAGCGTTTAACCGCTTTTTGAACCTTATCAATTGTTTTATTGTCGGATACTGCTCCAAAATTTGAATATGACAACATTGCAACAACAGGTTTTTTGCCAAATTTCTTCACTTCTTCTGCAATTAATTTTGCAGTATTAGCTAATATCTCCTCAGTAGGATCAGCTGAAATAGTAGTATCACCAAAGAAAAAAGTTCCATTTTTAGCAATAACCATATACATACCGGCAATAGATTTCACCCCTTCTTTTGCTCCAATAACTCTTAATGCTGCTCCGGCAACATCTTTATATTTAGTTGCATACCCTGAAACCATAGCATCTGCATCAGCCTGTTCAACCATCATAGAAGCAAAATAATTATGATTACGAAGACGGTGTTGAGCTTCGCTTAAAGTTAAACCTTTTCTCTGGCGTTTTTTCCACAATAACTCTGCATATTTTTGGCGAGTTTCAACCATTTTAAGGTGGTCAATAATTTCTATTCCTTCAATATTAATAGAAAACTCTTTAGCTACATTAATTATATCTTTTTTACGACCTAACAAAATAGGTTTTGCAAGTTTTTCAGAACAAACTTCTGCAGCAGCTTTAATTACTCTAAAATTTGCACCCTCGGCAAAAACAACGCGTTTAATATTTTTTGACGCTTTATTTCTAAGAGTTCTAATAACCTGATTTTCGTATCCCATCATACGCTCAAGACTCAAAGCGTATTTATCCCAATCTTCAATTATTATACGGGCTACACCACTTTCGATTGCAGCTTTAGCAACAGCAACAGAAACCCTTGAAATAAGTCTTTGATCAAAAGGTTTAGGTATAATATATTCTTTTCCAAAGGATAAGTTTCTAACACCGTAAGCAGAAGCAACCTCTTCAGGAACATCTTCTCTGGTTAATTCAGCTAGTGCCTTAACTGCGGCAATTTTCATTGCTTCATTAATTTTTTTAGCTCTAACATCAAGTGCTCCTCTGAAAATAAACGGAAATCCTAAAACATTATTAACTTGATTAGGATAATCAGAACGTCCGGTAGCCATAATAATGTCCTGACGAGCTTCCATAGCAGCCTCGTAAGTTATTTCGGGGTCAGGATTAGCCATAGCAAAAACAATGCAATTAGGAGCCATTGATTGAACCATTTCTTTTGATAGAATATTTCCTTTAGAGAGACCAAGAAAAACGTCTGCACCATTCATTGCATCTTCTAAAGTATGCAAATCTCTACTTGTAGCAAATTCTTCTTTTTGTTTAGTTAAATTGTCCCTATCTCTTCTAATAACTCCCTTACTATCAACCATCACAATATTTTCATGTTTAGCACCCATGCTAACCATTAATCTTGTGCATGCAATTGCTGAAGCACCGGCTCCATTAACAACCACTTTAACTTCTTCTATTTTTTTATTGCTAATAATAAGAGCATTCAACAAGCCTGCATTGGAAATAATAGCAGTACCATGCTGATCATCGTGCATTACAGGAATGTCTAAAGCCTCAACTAAACGTCTTTCTATTTCAAAACATTCAGGAGCTTTAATGTCTTCAAGATTTATTCCTCCAAAAGTTGGTGCTATTTGTTCCACTGCACAAACAAAATCATCTATGGTTTTTGAATTCATTTCGATATCAAAAACATCAATTCCTGAAAAGATTTTAAAAAGCAAACCTTTACCTTCCATAACAGGCTTACTTCCTTCAGGTCCGATATCGCCTAAACCGAGAACAGCAGTACCATTAGAAATAACTGCAACAAGATTACCTTTATTTGTATATTTATAAACATCGTCCGGATTTTTCTGAATTTCCAAACAAGGATAAGCAACTCCAGGAGAGTATGCTAAAGATAAATCTCTTTGTGTTGAATAAGGTTTTGTAGGAATAACTTCAAGTTTTCCGGGACGCCCTTGTTCATGATATAACAATGCGTCTTCAACTAATTTTTTTTTGTTTTTATCCATACTAAAAATATTTTTATTCAAAAATAATCTTAGTATCTGTCAAAAAAAATGTTCTTAGAGTACTTATTATTAAACTATTGATTTAATGCATATTAAAACAAAAAACATGCTCTTAAAAACATTATTGAGAATTTATTTCAAATCATAAAAAATGATATTTGTTTCTTTTTAATACAAATTTACTATATATTGAACATCAATTTTTAAAAATCTTTTTTACAACCAAACTGTATGTTCTTTTGATAAAACCTTTTTTTTAATTTAATTTGGAAAAAATTTTCACATGAAAACTGATATCAATAAAGTGTCTAAACAGGTGCTTGCAATTTTAAAAGAAAATCCCGACAAACAATATAATTACAGACAACTAAGTAAAATTTTAGGATTTACAACAGCTGCTCAGCAAAAAACAGCATCAAAAGTTTTACAACAATTAAAAACATCGGGACAATTAGATGAAGTAAAAAAAGGTAAATTTCAGCTCAAAAGAATTAAAACTTTAACCACAGGGATTATTGATTTTTCACAAAGAAAAAATACTGTGGTTTTTTCGGAAGAATTAGGAGAAAACATATATATTGCTTCAAAAAACACAAATAGAGCCTTACATAAAGACGTTGTTGAAGTAAGTATTTTTGCAAAGACTAAAAAAAGAGGTCTCGAAGGAGAAATAACAAAAATAATAAAAAGAAACAATCAGGAATTTGTGGGAACAATTATTAAGTCGGAGAACTTTGCATTTTGTTCGGTTGACAACAAACTGATGCCATTTGATATATTTATCCCTTTAAAAAAATTAAAAAATGCAAAACACGGTGAAAAAGTAATTGTAAAAATATCAGATTGGCCGGAATTTGCTAAAAATCCTATTGGCGATATTGTAGATATACTCGGAAAATCGGGAGAACACAACACCGAAATGCACGCAATTTTAGCCGAATACGGTTTACCATACAAATTTCCTGAAGAAGTTGAAGCAGCAGCCGAACAAATTAGCACAGAAATTACAGCAGAGGAAATAAAAAAGAGAAAAGATTTTAGAAAAACTTTCACTATCACAATTGATCCGGCTGATGCAAAAGACTTTGACGATGCTATTTCACTTAAAAAATTAGAGAACGGAAACTTTGAAATAGGCATTCATATTGCTGATGTAACTCATTATCTTAAAGAAGGATCAATTATTGACAAAGAAGCATACAAAAGAGCTACATCGGTATATTTAGTTGACAGAGTTGTTCCAATGTTACCCGAAGTTTTATCAAACAATGTATGTTCGCTAAACGCAAACACCGACAAACTAACTTTTTCTACTGTTGTAATTTTTGACGAAGAAGGCAGCATAAAAAAAACATGGATTGGCAGAACTATAATTAACTCTAACAGAAGATTTAGTTACGAAGAAGTTCAAAAAATTATAGACAATGGCGTAGGAGAATACGCTGAAGAAATTAAAATTTTTAATAATATAGCTAAAAAACTTAGAGCCCAAAGATTTAACAGTGGAGCAATTTCATTTGATAGAGGAGATTTAAGATTTGAAATTGACGAAACAGGAAAACCAATTAATGTTATTTACAAAAAAGCAACAGAAGCAAATCAATTAATTGAAGAATTTATGTTAGTTGCCAATAAAAAAGTTGCCGAAAAAATAGGTAAAGTAAAACTAAACGAAGAACCTAAAACTTTTGTTTATCGTGTTCACGACGAACCGGATTACGAAAGATTAAAACAATTTAAAGAATTTGCAGCAAAACTTGGACACGATATTTCACTTAAAAACAAAAAAACAATTGCAACTTCATTAAATAATTTATTTAAAGATTTAAAAGACAAACCAGAAGCCGACGTAATTGCAAATTATGCAATACGCTCAATGTCGAGAGCAATATACACAACAGAGAATATCGGGCATTACGGATTAGGTTTTAAACACTATACTCATTTTACATCTCCAATCAGACGCTACCCCGACGTTATAGTTCATCGTCTTTTACAACAATATTTAAACGGCGGCAGTTCTGCTATTCAAAAACAAATAGAAGCCAAATGTGTACATTCTTCAGAGATGGAAAATAAAGCTATGAGTGCCGAACGTGCTTCTAAAAAATACAAAGCAGTTGAATTTATGAAAGATAAAATTGGAGACACTTTTGACGGTTTTATTTCCGGAATAACTGAATGGGGAATATACGTTGAGGTTTTCCCTTTCAAAATTGAAGGAATGATTTTAGTTAGAGACATTGCCGATGATTTTTTCTATTTTGATGAAGAAGCAAGCATGTTAATTGCTCATTACTCTGACAAAAAATACAGAATTGGTGATAAAATAAAAATTAAAGTTCTAAGAGCAGACTTGATAAAACGACAATTAGATTTTCAACTAATAAATGAGTAAATAATGAAAATTAGAGACTTTGTAATAAAACATTTTGACACCATAGAAACAATAGCCTTATTAGCTTTTGCAGCCGGATTAATGACTGTTATGTTTGAAATTGATAATGCCAATTATTTTTTTGGTGCCGGAGCTGTTATTATGAGTGCCCCATACTGGTTTAAAGCAAGTGAAAAAAATAAAAATTCACAGATAAGAACAAACATCAAACATAAAGTAATTTGGTACGGACTAATGATAACCCCCATTGCAATATTTTCAAAAGTAAGAATGGATGAACGGTCAAATCTTTTTATGGGCGTTGCTGTTGGAATTCTGATTATTGCTTTTTTTATTAACTTAACCAACAAAATTGCAAAAAAAGAAGATGTGCCTAGTTCAAACTTCATCAGAATAATTGCAGCAATTATTATTGCATTATCAATTTTTGCTCTTCCATTACCAAATATTAATTAAAAACAAAAAAATGACATTAAAAGCCGAAAACTTTAACAATATTTTTATCGAAGCTATTTCAAAATACCACATAAAAAACACTGTAAATCAAGAATTAGAAAACAATTACTTAGACGAAAATACAATAGAAAATCTTCTGTTTAAAAAATGTTGGATAGATACAGTTCAATGGCATTACGAGGATTTAATCAGAGACCCGGAAATTGTGCCCGAAGAAGCAATAATTTTAAAAAGAAAAATAGATATTTCAAATCAGCATAGAACTGATTTAGTTGAACTTATAGATGATTATTTCTATAATAAATTTAAAAATATTGAAATTCACGAAAAAGCCAGATTAAGCACAGAATCTTTAGGTTGGGCTATTGACAGATTATCAATATTAAATCTAAAAGTATATCATTGGAAAGAAGAAACCCAACGAGCAGATGCATCAACTAAACACACAGAAAAATCAAAACAAAAACTTAATATATTAAATACTCAATACAATTTTTTAACAGAGGCAATAAATCAACTTATTAAAGACATAAGCACCGGAAAAGTTATTGCTCAAACCTTTAAACAAATGAAAATGTATAATGATGATGAAACAAATCCGGTATTAAGAAAACTGAAACAAAAAAAATAGGCAAAGTGTCAAACACAATTTTAGTTTCCAGGTTTTCTGCACTCGGCGATGTAGCTATTTCTGTACATGTTTTAACAGCGTTTTTAGAACAAAACCCTGACACTGAAATAATTTTACTAACAAAACCGCCTTTCAAACAACTATTTAAAAACATCAAAAAAATAAAAACATTTGATGTTGATTTAAAAAACAAACACAAAAGCATAAAAGGATTAAAAAAACTCTGCCAAGAAATAACATCAGAATATAAAATTGACTTTTACGCCGATTTACATAATGTACTTAGAACAAAATTAATTAGCTTTTTTTTACCAAATAACATTAAAAAAACAAAAATTGACAAAGGAAGAAGAGAAAAAAAACAACTTACTCGCCGAAAAAACAAAAAACTTCAACAATTAAAACATTCAGCAGAAAGATATGCAGATGTTTTTAGAAAATTAGGTTTCAAATTAGACCTGACAATTCCAACAAAAAAAACAATTTTTGCTCCCTCTAAAAATATTGCTCACATTTTAAGCTTACAAAGTCCAAAAATTGGCATTGCTCCTTTTGCAAAACATCATAGTAAAACCTACCCTATCGATAGAATAGAAAAAATAATTGCCGAATTAAACAAAAAACACACAATTTTATTGTTTGGAGGAGGAAAAACCGAAAAAGAAATAACCGAAAAACTTGAGACAAAATACCAAAACGTAAACTCAATAATTGGCAAATTTTCAATGTCCGACGAAATATCTCTATTAAACAACTGCAAAGCTGTTTTAACTATGGATAGCGGCAACATGCATCTTGCAAGTTTAACAAACACCAAAATTATTAGCATTTGGGGGGCAACTCACCCATTTTTAGGATTTTCGGCTTTTAACAAACAAAACTCAACATTTATACAAAAAGACATTAATTGCAGACCTTGCTCTGTTTTTGGCAATAAAAAATGTTATAAAAGAACTTACGAATGTATGGATATTAACGAAAACATGATAATTGAAGCAATTTTAACAGCCATTAAATAATCTTTTTTATCTTTGTCAAGCAAAAAATAGCTACAAACAAAACTATCCAATTTACTTCAAATAAAATGAGCAACATAGAAATAATGTCCCCCGTAGGTAACTTTGAAACCCTATCGGCAGCAATACAAGGAGGAGCAGATTCTGTATATTTTGGTGTAGAACAACTAAATATGAGAGCAAAATCTGCAAATAATTTTAAAATCTCTGATTTAAACGAAATTGTAGATATCTGCAAAACTAACAACGTAAAAACCTACCTTGCCTTAAATACAATAATTTACGACCACGATTTAAAAGTTATGCGAATGCTAATTGATGAAGCAAAAAAAGCAGATATAACTGCAATAATTGCCTCAGATATTGCTGTTATGAGTTATGCTTTTAAACAAAAAATTGAAATTCATGCTTCTACACAACTTAATATCAGCAATATTGAAGCATTAAGATTTTACTCAAAATATTTTGACGTAGTTGTTCTTGCTCGCGAATTAAGTTTAATGCAAGTTAGAGCAATATACGATGCGATTCAGGAAGAGCAAATAAAAGGTCCATCAGGAAAACTTGTTGAATTAGAAATTTTTGCACATGGAGCATTGTGCATGGCTGTATCTGGAAAATGTTATTTAAGTTTACACGAAAAAAACTCCTCGGCAAACAGAGGAGCATGTCAACAAACTTGCCGACACGCCTACACGGTAACGAACAAAGAAACAGGCTACGAATTAGAAGTTGATAATGAATACATTATGTCGCCCAAAGATTTGTCAACTATTGATTTTTTAGACAAAATAATTGAAAGTGGAGTAACAGTACTAAAACTTGAAGGAAGAGCACGTCCGGCAGAATATGTTAGAACTGTAACCGAAGTTTATAAACAAGCGATAATAGATGTTGAAAACGGCAACTATAATAAAGAAACAATAAAAGAATACAATAACCGCCTCGAAAGAATTTTTAATCGAGGATTTTGGGACGGTTATTATCTTGGCCGTAAGCTTGGAGAATGGTCTGAAGTTTACGGATCAAAAGCAACAAGAAAAAAACAATTTATTGGAATTGTTACAAATTATTACTCTAAAATTGGTGTTGCCGAAATACAACTAAAAGCCGACACACTAAATATTGATGACGAAATTTTAATAATTGGCACAACCACAGGAGCCGTTGAAGACAAAATTAAAGAAATAAGGAAAGAACTAAACCCGATTGATACAGCAAAAAAAGGAGATACAATATCAATTGCCGTTCCGGAACTTGTAAGAAGAAATGACAAACTTTACAAACTTGAAAAAACCATTTTCGACAAAAATAAATAAAATCAACAAAACTTAACCAATGCACCGCACAATTTTGGGACACATAAAAAGAAGATTAAAAAGTTTTAAATACGCATTTAACGGACTATTCTATGTGATAACAACACAAACTAATATGCAAATACACATATTAACAATGATTATTGTTGTTGTAAGCGGTTTTTTTTTTAAAATATCTACCACTCAATGGCTTTTTCTTGTACTCGCAATTGCATTAGTGCTTGTTTCAGAGATAGTTAACACAACTATTGAAGAAATTGTAAATTTTATCTCACCCGAATATCATAAAAAAGCGGGCTTAATAAAAGATCTTGGAGCAGCATTTGTTTTACTTGCTGCAATCTTCGCAATCGTTGTCGGAATAATTATTTTTTCTCCTAAAATTTTTGAATTATTCTCCTAAAAATCAACACAATACACGATAAAATAATAAAAATAAAAAAAACACTCAAAAATTTGCATTTTAAAAAATTTTAATACTTTTGCACTCCAATTTTTTTAACCGCAAAACAACTTAAAGGCTTAATAAACAAGAAATTAAACCTAAAATTTATTATTTTATAACATTAAAGCTTACCTGAATACATTTCCTCTAAGAAATATTTAACCGCATTTATAATTCACTATTTTTTACTTTGGAAACTTTTTGTTTCAGGTATGTAAAAATAACAAAACATGAGCACAATTTTATTAATCGGATTGAACACAATTATTACATTATTTGGAACAAACTATACTAACACAAATAATGAAACATTTCCGGAAAAACAAATAGCAGAAGAACAAATACTTCTTCAATCAGCAAATTACTATTATTCACAAAACGGCAAACTAATAAAAACTGAAACAAACAACTCGGAAGCTGATAAATATTTTGTAATAATAGACCAAGACAGAGTTATAGAAATAAAACTAACAAACTCAAATAAAATAGTTCACGGAAACGAAATAGGCTATTTAGCAAGAATTCTATCAGCAGAAACATTAATTTACGAAAAAAATGACAAAGTTTATAACATATCTATGTTCACAAGAATTTGCATTGCAGAAACTATAAAAAACCGAAAAAATTCAAACTTAGGCTTTTATAAAAATTACAAAACATTTAAAAGCGTAATTACAAATACCGGATATGCAACAAATGCAAAACAGTACACAAAACCTTTCACCTGGATGGAAAATAAAATAGCAAAAAAACGCTTTGTCCAAGAAGTTCTACCGGCAGCTATTTATATTTACTTTTACAACACAAACCATACAAATGGAGCAACAGGATTTATTACTCCGGCAAAAATGAGCACAGATATGTACCAAAAATTCAAAAAACGTACTTTAATTGAAATCCCGGGAATTGATCCATTCTACGAATTTACTTTTTGGCGTTATTAAAATGATAAAGAAAACAACAAAACACCTCTAAAATAAAATTAAAAATAAGCATAAATTACACTTATTTTTAATTTTAACATTTTTTTAACATACCACAAAAAACTAATAAATAGAGACTTATGACAAATCGGGAAACTTTTTTTTATTTACAGTTTTCAAGTTTAAAAGTTTTTATTTCATTTGCATAAAATCTTTATTGATGGAAAAAGAACATGAAATAATAGAAAAAGCCAGAAATCTCTTTATGAAATATGGGTTTAGAAGCATTACAATGGACGATTTAGCTCACGAACTAAGTATTTCAAAAAAAACACTTTATAATTTTATTAAAGATAAGGCAGACTTAATCAGAAAAATTACTCATGCTGAAATAATGAAAATGACAAAACACATGCGTGATATTTTTGAAAATAGTGCCAATACAATTGATAGAATGATTAAAATCAATGTACTTGTTATAGAAATGAGACGAAATACTCCGGCAAACGTAAAATACGATTTACAAAAATACTATCCTGAAATTGCAGAAGAAGTAAAAAAATTACTTGAACAAAAAATGTTTGAAGCAATAAAAGAAAATCATGAACTTGGAAAAAAAGAAGGTGTAATAAGGTTAGATTTAGAAACAGATATTATTGCATCATTACAAGTATGCAGAAGTAACATAATTGAAAATATTATTGAAATTTTAGACAAATACAATTACGAAAAAATTTTGAACGAAATATTTGATTACCATATTAGAGCAATTACAACTCCTAAAGGGTTAGAATATTATTTAAAAAACTACAAAAACAATCTATAATGAAAATTAATTTTATACTTATTTGGATATTGATATTAGGAATATCAGTTAAAGCACAAACAGACAGCGTATATCATTTTTCTATAAATGAAGCAGTTAGCTTCGCTATTGAGAATAATATTAATGTTCAAAACAGCGAATTAGACATTAAAAAAGCTAAATGGAAAGTTTGGGAAACAACTGCTATTGGGTTGCCACAAGTTAGCGGAAGTGTAAAATATCAGAATTTTCCGGATATTCCAACTCAACTAATGCCAAACTTTATAATGCCTGCAGTAATAGGAGTTAACACTCAATATTTTGGATTAATACCAACCGCTCCAATACCCGATGAAGGAGAAAAATTTGAAGTACAATTTGGCAGCAAACACAACGCAGATTGGGGAATTAGTGTTTCTCAAATTATTTTTAGCGGCGAATACATTGTAGGTTTACAAGCAGCAAGAACCTATAAATTAATATCTGAACAGAATTATGAAAAAGCAAAAATCGAAATAAAATCTACCGTTGAACAAGCTTATTTTTTAGCACTTATTGCAAAACAAAGTCTTTCTATAATGCAACAAAACTATGCAAATATTGAAAAACTTCTTAACGACACTCAAAAAATGGTAGATGCAGGTGTAGCCGAACAAACTCAAGCAGATCAAGTTAAAATTTTGCAACTTAATTTAAAAAATCAAATTTCATCGCTTAAACGCCAAGAGCAACTTTCTACACTAATGATTAATCTACAATTAGGTCTTTTACCAACAGATAGTGTAAACTTAACAAGCACACTACCCGAAGTAATAAATAATTTATCAATACAATTAGCTGGTCAATCATTTGATGTAAATTCCAACATTGATTATCAAATGATGAACACTCAAGTACAATTAAAAACATTAGATCTAAGAAGATCTCAAAGCACAGCTCTTCCAACTGTTGTTGGATTTTACTCGTATTCGCAACAAGCCATGAGAGATGAATTTAACTTTTTAGATAATAGTTACCCTTGGTTTCCAACATCAGTTGTTGGCGTAAAAGTTGAAATTCCAATTTTCAGCAGCGGACAACGAACAGCTGTTATTCAACAAAAGAAAATTGAACTTTACCAAGCAGTAAATCAACAAACCTTATTAGATCAACAATTAAGCATGCAATTTATTCAAACAAAAAGTGATTTTTTAAATGCTTACGACAACTTTTTAAGTCAAGAACAAAACATGAACTTATCATTAAAAATATATAACGACACACAAATAAAATTCAAACAAGGTACTTCAAGCAGTATGGATTTAACATCAGTACAAAATCAATACCTACAAGCAGAAGCAAATTACTATCAAGCTTTAATGCAATTACTAAATTCAAAAACAGCTTTAGAAAAATTAATTAATCAATAAAATATTTAAACCTCATAAAAATGAAAAAAACAATTATCGCAACAATAGTAATAGTTGCCTTATTATCAGGTTGTTCTTCTTCTCCAAACTCAAATGAAGAAATACAAAATCAAATAATGAGCTATAGACAACAAATTGCAAATATTAATAAAAAAATTGCAGAACTCGAAAATCAACTTGGAGCAGACAGCACAATATACAATGATAATTTACTAATTGACACTCAAAAAGTTCAGTTAAGTTATTATGAACATTTTATTACTGTAACAGCAAATGTTGATGCTGAAAAAAATGCTCTAATAAGCCCACAAATGAACGGTCAGGTCATTGGAATTTACGTGCAAGAAGGCCAAACAGTTAATCAGGGCAAACTTTTAGCAAAAATAAACGATGATATTCTTCAAAAAAACTTAGCACAACTACAAACAAGTTTATTTTTGGCCGACACTATGTATCAAAAACAGAAAAGACTTTTTGATCAAAATGTGATTTCAGAGGTACAATATCTACAAGCAAAGAATCAAAAAGAAACTTTAGAAAAAAACATAGAAGTTATTGAATCGCAAATTGCTCAAACACGCATTAACGCTCCATTTTCGGGTATTATTGATAAAGTTGACATAAAAGTTGGCGAGCTTGCTACACCCGGAAGAGCTGTTTTTCAGCTCGTAAATCTAAACACAATGATTGTTAATGCTGATGTTTCAGAAACTTATTTGCCAAACTTAAACATTGGCGACCCTGTTTCAATTACATTTCCTACATATCCCGACATTAAAATTGAAGCAAAAATTTTCCAAAAAGGTAATGTTATTGACCCTGCAAATAGAACATTTTGGTTAAAAATAAAATTCCCAAATATCGACCAAAAAATAAAACCCAACATGTTAGCAAATCTACAAATGAAAGATTACGAAGCTAATGATGTACTGGTAGTTCCAACAACTATTTTAAATAAAGATATTAACGGCTGGTTTTTGTTTGTTGTTAGTAAAGAAAATAACGAATTTTTTGCACATAAAAGATATGTTGAAATTGGAGTATCAGACAACAACAATACAATTATTACACAAGGTTTATCCGAAGGAGAAATAGTTATCAACAAAGGATTTAACCAAGTTTCAGACGGAATGAAAGTTTCAATTAACAACTAAGACCAAAAAATTGTGAAATGGAAGACTTAAAAATTAAAATACGAGATTTTAAATTAACTGCATGGGCTTTAAACAATAAAAACACTGTTTATATCGCTCTGTTTGCACTCCTGATTTTTGGATTTTACGCATACAAAAACATGCCCAAAGAACTTTTTCCTGAAATTAATTTCCCTACAGTTTTTGTTCAAACAATTTACTCAGGAAACTCAGCGTCTGATATCGAAAACCTGATAACCGATCCCCTGGAAAACGAACTTAACGGACTTGACGGAATAAATGAATTACGTTCAACTTCGGCTCAAGATATGTCAATGATTTTTATTGAATATAATCCGGATATAAATATTAGTGATGTTTTACCCGACGTAAAAGACGCCGTAGATAGAGCAAAAAGAGATTTACCCGACGATTTAACAATTGATCCAATTGTTATTGAACTCGATTTTTCTGAATTTCCGGTTGTAACAGTAAATTTATCAGGAGATTACAATTTAGATGAACTAAAAAAATATGCTGATTTTTTAGAAGAAGAACTAGAAAAAATCAATGAAATTTCTAAAGTTAACATTTCGGGAATTAGCGAAAAAGAAGTTCAAGTTAATGTTGATTTGCACAAAGCACAAAATTTAGATATTAGTTTTCAAACAATTGAAAATGCTATTAGATTTGAGAACGTAACAATGTCGGCAGGTGATGTTATTTTAGACAATACAAGAAAAAGCATCAGAATTGTAGGCGAATTTACCACAATTGATCAAATCAAAAACATTATTATTAAAAGTGACAAAGGGAAACCTATTTATCTAAGAGATGTTGCCGAAGTTGTTGAAACATATTCTGATATTGAAAGTATTTCCAGATTAGATAGTCAGCCTGTAGTTTCTTTACAAATTGTCAAAAAAAATGGAGAAAACGTTTTATCTGCTGTTCAACAAGTAATTGAAAGAATAGAATTAGCAAAAGTAAACGAAGAAATTCCCGCAAATTTAAATATCACCATAACAAACGATCAATCGAAAAAAGTAAACATGCTACTGGGCAACTTAGAAAACAACCTTATTTCGGGAGTAATTTTTGTTGTTCTAATTTTGTTACTGTTCCTTGGCTTACGAAACTCAATATTGGTTGGATTTTCTATTCCAATGTCAATGTTTTTATCTTTTGCTGTTTTAGGCGTAATGGGAAAAACTGTAAACATGATTACTCTTTTCTCAATGATACTTGCCTTGGGAATGCTTGTTGATAATGCCATAGTTGTTGTTGAAAACATTTATCGGTTTGTTGACAAAGGATTTAGTATAAAAGACGCAGCACGAAAAGCAACGTCAGAAGTTGCAGGACCAATTATCGCATCAACTTTAACTACATTAGCTGCATTTTTCCCTCTTATTTTTTGGAATGATATTATGGGCGAATTTATGAAGCTTTTACCAATAACATTAATAATTGTTTTAACTTCATCACTTATAAATGCACTTATTTTTACTCCTGTTTTAAGCATTAAATTTATAAAAAAAGCAGAAGAAATTAAAAAACCAAACATTAAAAAAACACTTATTAGAGTAGGTATAATGGTTTTAATATCAATACCATTATATATTGTTGGTGCTAATACACCGGCAAATATTTTATCTATAGTTTCATCTTTAATATTACTTTATACTTTTGTTTTTTACGACTTATCAAAATGGTTTCAAAACAAGTTTTTGGTATGGCTTGAAGATTTTTATTCAAGATTCATAACATATTCATTAAGAGGAAAAAAGCCTCAGCTAATTTTAGGATTTGTTACATTATTATTGTTTGTTACCATGTTTTTTTATTTTGGAGTACGTCAACCAAAAGTGATACAATTCCCAAACAATGAACCTACTTACATTAATGTTTATGTAGAGCTGCCAATTGATGTAAATATTAACTACACAGATTCAATTATGTCAATAATAGTTGAAGATGTAAACAATCGTCTTTCTCCATTTTCTTCAATCATAGAATCCGAACTTGTTAACGTTGGGAATGGGGTATCAAACGACAATTCATTTTCTGTTGGTAAAAAATTCAATCAAGGTCAAATAACTATTAATTTTGTTGATTACCAGTACCGAAACGGAATAAACACATCTGAAATATCACAAGACTTATCTCGATTTTTAAAAAACAGGTATCCGGGAGTAAATATTTACATTTCTAAAAACTCAATGGGCCCTCCTTCAGGAAAACCAATTAACATTGAACTTCACGGAAATGATTTTGACCAACTAATTAGATATAGCGACTCTATTATTTCTATAATTGAAAACGCAAATATTGACGGAATTGAAAAATTAACATTAGATATTGAAACAAATAAACCTGAATTAATAATTAGTGTTGACAAAGATAAAGCAGGAAGATTTGGCCTTACTACAATGCAAGTTGCCTCAACAATCAGAACATCATTGTTTGGGTCAGAAGTAACAAAATTTAAAACTGACGATGACGACATTCCTGTAAATGTTAGATTCGACAAAGCATACAGGTATAACCTTGCTGCCTTAATGAACCAGTCAATAACATTCAGAAACCAACAAGGACAATTAATTAAAATACCTATTTCTTCGGTTGCAACTGTAAGCATAAACAATAGTTTTGATGCGATAAAACACGTTGATACAAAACGCACAATAACAATATCTTCAAATGTAATTGAGGGATACAATGCTAACGCTATTAACCAATTAATTAGAGGAGAACTTACAAGCCTTAAACTTCCCAAAGGATATTTTTATGAGTTTACAGGCGAACAAGAAGACATGAAAAAATCTATGGAATTTTTATCTATAGCCATGATTATTGCAATATCACTTATAATGTTAATCCTGGTTACTCAATTCAATTCAATTATAAAACCTTTAATAATTATTGCAAGTGTTGGATTAAGTACTATTGGAGTATTTGGAGGATTAGCAACCTTTAATATGGACTTTGTTGTAATGATGACGGGAATAGGAATAATATCATTAGCCGGAGTTGTAGTTAACAATGCGATTGTTTTAATTGATTACATTGACTACCTGAAAGGACAGCGAAAAATAGAATTAGGAATGGATATTGAGGACAATTTACCATTAAGTGAAAATATTACATGCATTATTGAAGCAGGAAAAACACGCTTACGACCGGTACTTTTAACAGCAATAACAACTATTTTAGGCTTAATAACTTTGGCTTTCGGATTAAACATGAATTTTGGGACATTCTTAAGTGATTTTGATCCTCAAATATATTTTGGAGGCGATAGCGTTGGATTTTGGAAACCAATGTCGTTAACTGTTATTTTCGGATTAACTTTTGCCACTTTTATGACTCTTATTGTTGTTCCGATTATGTACTTATTAGGAAATAAACTTAAACTTAGAATGCAAGACAAGGAAAAACTTAGTTTATAAAACAATAAAATTTATTTATTCAACAAAAAAAACAGTCAGAATCAATTAATTGATCTGACTGTTTTTTTTAAAAAACTAATTCATCAGTTCTATTCTAAAAGTAGTTCCCTTATCAATCTCCGACTTAAGAATAAAAATTTTCCCTTTGTGATAGTCCTCAATAATGCGTTTAACAAGAGCTAAACCTAATCCCCAACCATATTTTTTTGTAGAATAACCTGTTTTAAAAACCTTTTTTTGTTCTCTTAAACTCATACCTTTCCCTGTATCGGTAACCTCAATAATCGATTTATTTTTATCTAAAAAAACATCAATTTCAATAACTCCATTTCCGCCCATTGCATCAATTGCATTTTTGCACAAATTCTCTATAACCCACTGAATAAGAGACATATTTAAGTTAACAAGCATATTACTTGTGTTAACATTAACTATATATTTGATTTTTGAAGATGTACGAGGTTTTAAATATTCTACTGCCGATTCAATAACATTGCCCAAATTATAAATATCTAATTTTGGTTCTGAACCTATACGAGCAAAACGTTCTGTTATCATTTCTAAACGTTTAATATCTTTAACAACTTCCGGGATCATAGGATCATCTTGTTGTCTAATTTTCATTAATTCTACCCAGGCTATCAGAGAAGAAATTGGCGTGCCCAATTGATGTGCTGTTTCTTTTGACATACCCACCCATATTAAATTATCTTCGGCTCTTTTAGATATTACAAGCAATATATAAGTAATTAAAACAAAAAGCACAACCAGAAAAGCCTGATAATAAGGATAATTTTGCAACTGCGTTAAAATAAATGAATCTCGATAGTAAATAAAATTCTTTTGAGTTTGCGAGTATTCAATAACAATAGGTTCATTTTGCGATTTCATAAGTTCCAATTGAGTAAACAAATACTCATCAGAGATTGCTTTCAAAGAATCTAAATTAGCATAAGATATTATTTTATCGTTACCATCAGTCATTATTACAGGAATATCTGAATCTTCATTAATAATTTGAAACGAAATAACACTTATTGTTTGATCTAAATCGGTTTCAATTATATCTTTATAAGCCGCAGCCCAAAGCTCTATTCTTTGTTTTTCGCGAGTTTTAAGTTTATTTACAAGTCTATTTGTATAAAAAAGCGAAAAACCGGCTATCATTATTGCAATAACAAATAATAAAATCTTGTATCCTAAACCTAAACGTACTATTTTAAATTTACGTTCCATTAAAAGTTAATTTTTAAAAATTCAAACATAAAAAAATTTTAACTATTTTTGCTAAATATTTACTAATTATTGAAAAAAAAACTATGCCCAAAATAAGAATCACAAAAGAATTTCAATTTGAAATGGCTCATGCCCTTTGGAATTATGATGGAAAATGTAAAAACGTTCACGGACACACTTATATTTTATACGTAACAGTACTTGGAGAACCCATTAACGACAACCTTAACCCTAAAAACGGAATGGTTATGGATTTTGGCGACTTAAAAAAGATAATAAGAGAAGAAATTTTTGACAAACACGATCATTTTGTTACTGTTAACGGAAATTCACCGCATGCAAAAATTAACTTTGAACAATATAACGTTGAACAAGTACAACGCAAAAATTATCAACCAACTTGCGAAAACATGGTTATAGATTTTGTTGAAGTAATAAAATCTAATTTGCCTAAAAACATTGAATTAGTTATGTTAAGGTTATATGAAACTCAAACATCTTTTGCCGAGTGGCGTGCCGAAGACAACTTGTAAACAAAAACATAATAAAAACCAATTAAAACACATGCAAAAAAATAAATTTTTCATACTTGATGCGTACGCTCTTATTTTTAGATCATACTACGCATTTATTAACAACCCTCGTTACAATTCCAAAGGACTAAATACTTCTGCTATTTTTGGCTTTTTAAATACATTAGATGAAATTTTAAAAAAAGAAGAACCAACACACATAGCCGTGTGCTTTGATGCTCCAGCTGCAACTTTCAGAAAAGAAATATACCCCGAATATAAAGCCAACAGAGATGCAACTCCAGAAGACATAAAAAAATCAATTCCATATATTAAAGACATTTTAAAGGGTTACAAAATTCCTATTTTAGAACAAGTTGGATTTGAAGCCGATGATTTAGCAGGTAGTTTATCAAAAAAATTCTCATCAGAAAAATATGAAATTTATTTAATGACATCTGACAAAGATTATTTGCAATTAATTGACAAAAACACTTCTGTTTACAAACCCAAATCTAAAAAAAATGACGTTCAAATAATTACACCTGTAATATTTAAAGAAAAATACGGATTAAAAAACCCCGAACAATATATTGAAGTTCTTGCTCTTGCCGGCGACACTGCCGACAATGTTCCCGGAATACCCGGCATTGGTGAAGTTACGGCCTTAAAACTTTTAAATAAATTTGGTTCTATTGAAGATATTTATAAAAATATTGACATACTAAGCCCAAAACAAAGAGAAAAATTTATTGATAACAAAGATTTGTTAGATCTTTCAAAAAAGCTTGTTACTATAAAAACTGATATCGACATTAGTTTAACCGACGACGACATTAAAATAAAAGCCCCTAATATCGAAGAACTTACAAATTTATTTGATGAACTTGAATTTAATAAAACTGCTGAAAGAGTTTTATCAAAACCTAAAGCCCAAGCACAACAAAATATTTTTGGAAACAACGATGAACAAACTCAAATAATTAAACAACTAAAAACCATTAAAGACATTAATCCTGACTATAAACTAATAGAAGCGGATTATGAATTTGACGACTTAATTAAAGAACTCGAACAATCTTCGGAAATAGCCTTTGATACAGAAACAACCTCTGTTGACGCTCATTCTGCTAACATTGTCGGAATATCTTTTTCAACAAAAGAAAATTCTGCTTACTACATTCCTCTCCCAAAAGATTTTAATCAAGCTAAAAACACTCTAAATCTTTTCAAACCTGTTTTTGAAAACCCAAAAATTTTAAAAATTGGACAAAATCTAAAATACGATTTGAATATTCTTTTGAATTATGAAATAGATGTAAAAGGAAAACTTTTTGACACAATGATAGCCCACAGTTTAATTGAGCCACAATTAAAACATAATATGGACTATCTCGCAGAAACTTATCTAAATTACAAAACCATTCACATTGATGAATTAATTGGCAAAAAAGGTGCTCATCAAAGAAACATGAGCGATTTAAATGCTAACAAAATTAAAGATTATGCTGCCGAAGATGCTGATATAACTTATAAACTAAAGCAAATATTCGCTAAAAAAATAATTGACCAAAATCTGACCAAAATCTTCGAAACTGTTGAAATGCCATTAGTTACTATTTTAACTAAAATGGAACACAACGGCATTTTAATTGATCAAGAATTTTTGAAAAATTACAGAAAAATTTTATTAAAAAAAGCAATATCAACCGAAAATAAAATTTATGAATTATCAGGTGCACAATTTAACATTAGTTCTCCAAAACAACTTGGCGAAATTTTATTTAAAAAACTTAAAATTTCGGAGAATCCCAAACTAACAAAAACTAAACAATACGCTACCGACGAAGCTGAACTTTTAAAATATAGAGATAACCACAAAATTGTTGATATAATATTGGAATACAGATCTTTAAGCAAACTAATTTCTACTTACGTAGATGCTTTACCAAAACTTGTAAATAAAAAAACTCAACGAATTCATACGTCTTTTAATCAATACATTACTGTTACCGGAAGATTAAGTTCAAACAACCCGAATCTGCAAAACATTCCAATTAGAACTCCCGAAGGAAGGGAAATTAGAAAAGCATTTATTCCCGCCGAAGGACATATTTTTATTGATGCCGATTATTCGCAAGTTGAACTTAGGTTAATGGCTCATTTAAGCCAAGATCCCAACATGCTAGAAGCCTTTCAAAACGGAATTGATATTCATACACAAACAGCCGCAAAAGTTTTTAACATTAGTTTAGATGAAGTAAAACCCGAAATGCGTTATCAGGCAAAAACAGCAAACTTTGCAATGATTTATGGATCATCTGCTTTTGGTTTGTCACGTAATTTAAACATTTCATCAACCGAAGCTAAAACGCTGATAGACAATTATTTTAAAACATATCCCGGAGTAAAAAAATACATGGACGAACAAATAAAAAAAGCTCGTAACGAGGAATTTGTAACTACTTTAATGGGCAGAAAAAGGGTATTAATAGAAATAAATTCAAGAAATTCTCTAATTCGTTCAAATGCAGAACACAATGCAATAAATACTCCTATTCAGGGCTCTGCAGCCGATATTATCAAACTTGCGATGATAAATATTCAAGGAAAAATAGAGCAACTTAATTTAAAGTCCAAAATGTTGTTACAAGTACACGATGAATTACTTTTTGAAGTTCCCGAAAATGAAAAACAACAAATGTTTGAACTCATTAAATATGAGATGGAAAACGCAGTAAGCTTATCCGTTCCATTACTTGTTGATATTTCAACCGGTAAAAATTGGGCTGAAGCTCATTAACCTAACGAAATTAAATAATTTATAAAAGAAGAATATGCTATTTTAAAAGCGAATTTTTGTTCAATTTTTTCACGTCCGTTCTTTCCAAGTTCGGACATTTTTTTTCTATTAGATGATAAAAACATAATTTTATCTGCAAGATAATTCAAATCATTATTTGGCACCAAATATCCGGTCTTTTCATCATCAATAATTTCAGGATTACTGCTCAAATCAAAAGCCAAAACAGGTTTTTCAAAAGCCATGGCTTCAACCAAAACATAGCCAAATCCTTCCCATTGTGAGGTTAATACAAAAACATCAATTTCAGACATAAACTCTTTGGGATTATCAACAAATCCGAAAAATTTAACCTCTTGTGTTAAATTATATTTTTCACGTAATAAAAGCAATTCATTTTCTAATTTACCTTTACCTCCAATAATAACTTTAAAATTCAAACCATTATTTTTCAGCTTATTAGCAAGTTCAATCAATAAATATTGAGCTTTTTGTTCAACTAATCTGCCAATATTACCAATTACAATTTTAGAGTTATCCTTATCAATATGTGAAACCTGTATTTTATCAAAATCATCAATACAAATTCCATTATAAATAACTTTAATTTTATTTTCAGGAAACAAATTAGTATTCTGATTAATTGTTTTTTTTGTCGCCTCTGTATTAGCAATTATTTCAGTAACTAAACTCTTAAAAATAAATTTGTTTGAAAAAGAATTTCTAACAGGAATAGCACTTCCTCGGCGATAAATTACATGTTCAACTTTAGAAAATTTTGACGCTAAACCTGCAAGTTTTAGATCGGAAGGGTGATTTATTATCAAAAAATAAACTTTGTGCAATTCAAATAACGATTTGATTTTAAATAACTTAAATACATTAATAAAACTCAGATTATTAACATCAACAAAAACCAACTTAATTCCGGAATCTTTCAACTTCTGAAAAAGAGCACTTTTTTTATTTAAAAAAACAACAACTTTATAACCCTCACTATACATTTTAAGAGCCATATCATGATGCCATTTTTCACCTCCACCCCACTCTATAGTGCTATTAAAAAAAACAACTGTTTTAGATTTCATTTTTGTACAATTCTTTAAGTTTAGCATGTCGCAAAAACTCTGCATGAGACGAATTAATAGCAACAACAAATCCATAAAAACCATCTAAAAATCCGGCTTTAAAGAAAAAAGCAATTAAAAATTTGTATAATGGTTTTAAAATCATCTTAAACACCGAAGGCTTTTTTTTCAAATGAAAATCATTCTGAGCTTTAATTAGCGAAAATTTATTTATTTGTTCAACATGCTGATTTACAGACAAAAAAGAGTAATGATTTAAATCTCCACTTAAAAATATTTTATTACTATAGTTTTGTAAAATGACAGTATCATGAGGATTTTTGCCTCCCCATTTGCCTTTATTTTTATTCCATAGTCTAATTTTTTTATCCGGATACCACGCTCCATGTTTAATTGCTTTTCCGCAATAATAATTTAATCTGTTAAAATAATAAGCATCAGAAGTAAAATCAGCACTTTTTATTTGTAAGATTGAGCTTTTTAATTCATCTGATAAAAATTCATCAGCATCAAGAGATAAAACATAGTCGTAACTTGCCATATTCATAACCCTATTTTTTTGCTCAATATGCCCATCAAAAGCATGTTGTTTAAAACGAACATTCAACCGTTTACATATCTCAGGAGTTTTGTCCGACGAAAAAGAATCGAGTACTATTATTTCATCAACTACACCATTCAATGAATTTACACAACGTTCAATATTATTCTCTTCATTAAAAGTTATTATTACTGCCGAAATTTTACTCATTACACAATACTTTTATAAATATTCATTAAATCTTTTGAAATTTTATCACCCATAAAAAACTCAGCTCTTTTTATTCCTAAATTAACAAATTTAAGTTGTTCTTGTTTATTATTGAGCAAAAATATAAGTTTTTCAGATAAACTTTCAACATTATTATTTTCAAAAAAAACGGCTGCATCAGCAGCAACTTCTTTAAAAATACTAATATCACTTGCAATTACCGGAATTTTTGAATTAAACGCCTCAACAATTGGAATACCAAATCCCTCAAAATAAGATGGATAAACAAAAATTTTTGCCCCCTGATAAATTGCAGGCAAATCCTGAAACGAAACATCATTTAATATAATAACCCGTTTCTGCATTTGTTTTTCAGCAATATATAATTGTATTTCTTTTGTGTAAGTAGTATTTTTACCCACAATAACTAAAGGTATTTTTATTTTAGAATGAAAAACAGCTTTAACCAAAAGCAAAGCATTTTTGCGGGGTTCAATTGTTCCCACATTTAAAATATAATCTTTAGGTAAAGAATATTTTTTTTGAACTTTCTTTTTTTCAAACTCTTCTACTTTACTAAAAAAAAAGCTGTTACAACCTTGATAAACAACTTCTATTTTTTCGGGTTTAACATTCAAAAAATCAACAATATCAGTTTTTGTTTGCTCACTAATTGCAATAATTTTATCAGCCTCATGGCAAGATTTTTTTATTTTCCACGTATAAATTTTTCTATCAATAAATTTATATAATTCAGCAAACCTTATAAAAATTAAATCATGAACAGACAAAACCGATTTTACTGAAGTTTTATAAATCCCGATCGGTAACTCATTAGACAAACCATGAAAAACATCTAATTTTTTGAAATCTGCTTCTTTAAGTACACCTTTTGTTCGCCATAATGAATTTTTAAAAGAAAAATTATTAATTTCAGGTTCAATAATTTTAAGCTTATTATCTAAAGTAAAATTTAAAGTATTACTTATATTTGGCTTAAACAAAAAATAGTCGTTATTAGGATAATTCTCAGTTAAATACGAAACAATATTACGGCTGTAATTTCCTAAACCCGACAAATTATAAAAATATCTCTTTGCGTCAAAACCAATATTCATCTTTTTTTTTGTGCAAAGTAATTTATTATTTTTGAAAAATTAAATTTATTCAAAATGCAAATTAAACAACTAACATTCAACGCTTTTTTTGAAAACACTTATATTGTTTTTGACGAAACTAACGAAGCAATAATTATTGACCCGGGAATGAACTCTGATCGAGAAAATCAAAAAATTGTTGATTTTATTAACAAAAACAACCTTAAACCGGTAAAAATTGTAAACACTCACTGCCATATAGACCATATCTTAGGCATTGATTTTTTAAAAGAAACGTATTTGATAGAATGCTATTCGGGTAAAAATGACGAATATTTACTTGCTGATGCTATAGAAAAAGCAAATATGTTTGGCTTAAAACTTAAAAAAGCACCCCAAATAGACAATTATATTTCTGAGAAAGATGAAATTATTTTCGGAAACAGCAAATTAAAAATACTTGATGTTCCTGGACATACTTCAGGACATATTGCATTGTATTCACTAAAAGACAAATTTGTTATTACAGGCGATGTTCTTTTTAAAGACACGATTGGACGCACCGATTTACCCGGAGGCGATTTAGATCAACTTTTAAACAGCATTCGCACAAAACTATTATCTCTTGACGATGAATATACTGTTTTTGCAGGACACGGCGAAAAAACTTCAATTGGTTACGAAAAATTAAATAATCCGTTTTTATAAATCTTCTTTTTTAAAATTAAACTAAAAAATCGCCTACAAGTTCAGAATAATTCTTTTTACGTTTTCGTTTAAAAAATCATTTAACAACTCATTGAACATTTCATCGGCTTTCTTTTTAGCATCGGGATTATTTGCCGCATAAACATATCTAATTTCTTTGCTTCCGTATATTTTATGAACAAAAAAATTTGTTTCGTCAATCTGTTCAAAAATATCTTTTTCATAGATTTTTTTATACACATTAAAAGTGCCTCCACATAAAATTAAACTCGAATTTATCTCCTTTATTTGACGATCAATTAATTTTTGATCTCGTAAAGCAATTTTTGTTAATTTACGTTCCGAAAATTTACTTTTTGATTTAAACTTATTTATAAAAACAACAGCAGATGCTCTAAAATATTGAGAATAATTATAGGCTTTTACTGCCTGACAACACACATCTGAAAACAAAGGAATTCGTTGTTGATTAATTTTATTAATTGCATAAATCCATCGCGTTAAATTAAAAAATATACCTCTAACAGGGTGATATCTATTTATTTTTTGATTTTCATCAGCATCAAATTCATAAAAAAATTCTTCTTCTATATTTTTACAAAAATCGCAACTTTCTGAATAATTTGGAGCAGAAGGCAATATTGATAAAACTTTTAATTTAGCTGAATTATATAAACTATTGTTAATAATTCCATCTTTAATAAAAACACTTTTTTCATCAATTCTTTTCCATTCGTCAAAAATATTTTCTATGCTCATTACCGTGTGTTTTTTTGTAAATAAATTGGGTTGCAAACTTAAAAAAATTCACTCATTTTTTAAAGCATTGTAAACAATATTTCCTTTATGAGTACCAATTAGCTCGTAAAGTTCATCAATAGAAGCTTCTTTAATTTTTTCAGGACTGCCAAAATGTTGTAATAATTTTTGCATTGATTTTTCACCAATACCTTCAATACTATTAATTCTACTATTGATCATCGCTTTACCTCTAATTTGACGATGAAAAGTAATGCCAAATCTGTGAGCCTCATCTCTTGCTTGCTGAATAATTTTTAAAGTTGGTGAATTTTTATCTAAATATAAAGGATAAGGATCATTAGGTCTGAAAATTTCCTCCAACCTTTTTGCTATTGAAATTAATTCAACTTTGTCTTCTATGCCAAGTTCAATTAAACTTTCTAAAGCATGAGACAACTGTCCTTTACCTCCATCAATTACAATAAGTTGCGGCAAAGGTTGTTGTTCATCAATCAAACGTTTATAACGTCTATAAACAACTTCTTTCATCGAAGCAAAATCATCTGCTCCTACAACAGTTTTGATGTTAAATTTTCTGTAGTCTTTTTTACTTGGCTTACCATTTTTAAAAACCACACAAGCAGCAACAGGGTGTGTGCCCTGAATATTAGAATTATCAAAACATTCAATATGAGCAGGGACTTCGGCAAGGTTTAAGTCTTTTTGCATTTTCTCCAAAATTTCATTAACTCGTCGATTGGGATCCACTTGGTTACGTTGTCGTTCTTTTTCTAATCTATAATATTTTAAATTTCTTTCAGATAAAGACAAAAGTTCCTTTTTTACACCACGTTGCGGGATTTTAAAAATAACCCCATCAAACACAATATCAATTTCAAAAGGAACTATAATTTCTTTAGCATTACTAATTCCTTGTTGAATATTTTCACGAATATCAACAATAGCCTGTTCTAATATTTCTTTGTCGGTTTCATCTAATTGTTTTTTAACTTCCGAAGAATATGCTTGAACAATTTTACCACTTACAAGCTTCAAAAAATTAATATAGGCATATTTTTCAGAAGAAGAAATTGAAAACACATCAATATTATTAACGTAAGCACTTACTACCGTTGATTTACTTTGATAATTTTCAAGCAATTCAAGATTATATTTTAATTGCTCAGCCTTTTCAAAATCCAAAATCTCAGCAGCCTTAAACATTTGATCTTTAACATAAGTTATAACAGAACCAACTTTGCCTTTCAAAATTTTTCTAATGAGTTCAATATTTATCAAATAATCTTCTTCGGTTTGTTTGCCAATGCAAGCACCCTCACAATTTTTAATATGAAATTGCAAACACTCTTTAAATTTTGAAGCATTAATATTTTCAACACTTAAGTTCAATTTACAAGTTCTAATTTTATAAATTTTTTTAAACATTGAAACGATTGTACGAACGAGACTTACAGAGGTGTAAGGACCAAAATATTCAGATCCGTCGTTAACAAGATGCCGTGTATAAAAAACTCGGGGGAAAGGTTCATTTTTAATAACAATCCACGGATAACTTTTATCATCTTTGAGTTGAATATTATACTTAGGTTTATATTTTTTAATCAAAGTATTTTCAAGCAAAAAGGCATCAGTTTCAGTTTCAACAGTTATATATTTTAAATCAAATATTTGTCGAACCAACAACACTGTTTTAGTTCTGTCTAAAGTTTTATTAAAATAAGACGAAACCCTATTTTTTAAATTTTTAGCCTTCCCCACATAAATAATATTATTCATTTGATCAAAAAATTGATAAATTCCGGGCTTTTGAGGCAAATTTAAAGCAAGATTTTTAAGTTCGTCTTTATTCATAACAGCAAAATTAAACAAAAAGAAATAATTGAAATATTAATAATAATGTAAAAAAATAAAAAAACAAACACAAAAACGTAAATAATAGGGATTTAACAAACTTATCAACAAAATTTTTTAGAAAAAATTGGTTTTAAAAAAATAAGTGTTACTTTTGCAAGTCCAAAAAAACAATAGAGTTAGTAACTATCAAAATAGAAAAACGTGGATACATTAAGTTATAAAACAGTATCAGCCAACAGAGAAACCGTTCAAAAAGAATGGATTTTAATTGATGCAAGCGAAGAAATATTAGGACGTTTAGCATCAAAAGTTGCCTTTGTTTTGCGTGGAAAACACAAAACAAGCTTCACAACACATGTTGATTGTGGAGATAATGTAGTGATAATAAACGCAGAAAAAGTAAAATTAACCGGCAAAAAAATGACCGATAAAGTATATATCCGTCATACAGGTTATCCGGGAGGACAAAGAAAAGAAAGCCCTGTGCAAGTGTTAGATAAAGACCCTCGCAGACTGATAGAAAGAGCAGTTCGCGGCATGTTACCTAAAAACAGATTAGGTCGTAAAATTTTTCATAACATGAAAGTTTACGCAGGAACAGAACACCCACATGAGGCTCAAAATCCTAAATTAATAAAACTTGAAGAAATAAAATAATAAACATGGAAGGAATAATTAACACCACGGGCAGAAGAAAATCAGCAATTGCAAGACTGTATTTGTCGGAAGGAGAAGGAAATATTCTAATCAACGGCGAAAAAATGGCAGATTTTTTCCGCGATGATCGCTATCAATATGTTGTTATGCAACCCCTTAACTTATTAGAAGTTGCAGACAAATATGATATCAAAATCAACGTAAAAGGCGGAGGAATAACCGGACAAGCAGAAGCAATCAGATTAGGTATTGCCAGAGCTTTAGTAGAAGTTGATGCAGAAAACAAATCAGAACTTCGTAAAGCAGGCTTCTTAACTCGCGACCCTCGTGCCAAAGAGCGTAAGAAACCCGGACAACCAAGTGCTCGTAAACAATTTCAATTTTCAAAACGTTAATCATTATTTAGTATCCAAATTGTTAAGACTTTTGACGTATCAAAACTACTTGACAATTGCTTAATCGGAAGGTAAAAAATGATAGTAAAAAATCAAAAAAAATTATGCAAAGACCTACTTTTCAACAATTATTAGATGCAGGTGTACATTTTGGTCACCTAAAACGTAAATGGAATCCCGCAATGGCACCATATATTTTTATGGAACGCAACGGTATTCACATCATCGACTTACACAAAACAATTGCAAAATTAGACGAAGCTGCCGCAGCATTAAAACAAATTGCTAAATCAGGTAGAGATATTCTTTTTGTTGCAACAAAAAAACAAGCAAAAGAAATTATTGCTTCTAAAGTATCAGCCGTTGGCATGCCTTACATAACAGAACGTTGGTGGGGAGGAATGCTTACAAACTTTTCAACATTACGTAGAGCGATTAAAAAAATTGCTACAATAGAAAAAATGGAAAAAAACGGTACTTTTGATAAACTTTCAAAAAGAGAAAGACTTCAACTTACTCGCGAAAAAGACAAACTTGTAAAACGATTAGGAAGTGTTACAGATATGACAAAACTTCCGGCTGCTATTTTTGTAGTTGACGTTTTAAAAGAAAAAATTGCTGTTAAAGAAGCCCAAAAACTATTAATGCCTATTTTTGCAATGGTAGATACTAACTCTAATCCTAGAGGTATTGATTATGTTGTTCCTTCAAACGATGATGCATCTCAATCAATCGAAATTGTTGTAGGTGTTCTAACTCAAGCAATAAAAGAAGGTTTGGCAGAAAGAAAAGCAGAAAAAGACAAACAAGTTTCTGAAAAGAAAGCCAAAGCTCCAATAAAAAAATCGGATGATACCGAAAATGAACCGAAAGCCGAACTTCAAAATAATGAAGAATCAGAATAATATATTAAGGCTGTTCGATTGAGCAGCCTTAAATTTTAAATCTTAATTTTCAAAACTAAAAAAATAACAAAATGGCTAATATTTCTGCTGCCGAAGTAGCAAAACTAAGAAAAATGACAGGTGCCGGTATGATGGACTGCAAAAAGGCACTTAGTGAAACTAACGGAGATTTTGATGCTGCTATTGAATTACTTAGAAAAAAAGGTCAAAAAGTAGCAAATAATCGTGCCGATCGTGAAGCATCTGAAGGTGTTGTTCTAGCTGCTACATCTACTAACAATAAAATTGCTTACATGGTTTCTTTAAATTGTGAAACTGATTTTGTTGCAAAAAACGAAGATTTTATTAATAGAGCACAAGATATTTTAGATGTTGCTGTTAAAAATAATCCTGCAAATATTGATGAACTAAAGCAACTAAAACTTTCGAATGATTTAACTATCAGTGAAATGATAATTGAAGCAACTGGAGTTATTGGTGAAAAAGTTGAACTTTCATTTTACGATAAAGTTGAAGGTGGAACAAGCGGTTTTTATATTCATTCCGACAAAAAAGTAGGAACTATTGTTGCTATGAACCTTGAAGGAGTTGAAGACGAAATTATTAAAAACGTTGCAATGCAAGCAACTGCAATGGTACCTGTTGCTCTTGACGAAAATTCTGTTCCTCAAGATGTTATTGAAAAAGAACTTGAAATTGGAAAAGAATTAGCTATTAACGAAGGCAAACCTGCTGAAATGGCTGAAAAAATAGCAAGAGGACGTTTAGGTAAATTCTTCAAAGAAAGCACTTTACTTAATCAAACTTTTGTTAAAGACAATAAATCTACTGTTAAAGATTATTTAAAATCTGTTAACAAAGATCTTACTGCTACAGCATTTAAGCGTTTTAGTTTAAGAGACTAATAATTTAATAATCATTACATATTATAAAAAAACACAGAAAAATTTTTCTGTGTTTTTTTTATAATTTAGATAAAACAGCATTTAAGTCGTCTTTAAAAATAAAACCGGTTTTAACTAATTTCCCCGAAGAAACCCTACTACCATACAACAAGAGCGACGACATTTTACCGTACATTGCCTTTAAAACAAATTCCGGTACATTTGGCATAAAAAAAGGTTTTTGTAAACTTTTAGCAAGTACTTGCATAAACTCTTTGTTTGTAATATGAATGGGCGAAACAGCATTATAAACCCCCTTTAATTGTATGTTTTCAATACTATAAACAAATAACCGCACTAAGTCATCTAAACTTATCCATGGCATATACTGATTTCCTTGCCCTAAAGCAGAACCAATCCCTTTTTTTGTAACATTAAGCATTTTAGGTAAAGCACCACCATTAGAAGACAAAACAACACCAATCCTAAATTTTAGAACTCTATTAGCAAAAGGAATAAGTTCATCAACAGCATTTTCCCATTTTTTAACAACATCAGATAAAAAATCTTTTCCGGCATCATCGTCTTCATAAAAAAGTTTATCAGAAGTAAATGTTCCATAATAACCAATAGCTGAAGCAGATATAAAATCAAAATCTTTTTTATTCAATTCAATAAACTTAGACTTTAGTAGTTCAACAGATTTTACCCTACTCTGTATAATTTTTAACTTCTGTTCTTTAGTCCATTTTTTATTGCTTATATTTTCACCAACTAAATTAACAATAACATCAGCAAATTTAATAGCATTTATATCTATCTCATTTTTTGTATAATCCCAAAAAAAACATTTAACATTAGCATTAGCTGTTTTTTTCCTTGATAAAATACCAACATTATATCCTTTATCAATCAAAACTTTTGTTAATTTTGAACCAACAAGACCAGTACCACCTGTTATTAAAATATTTTTATTCATTATCAATATATTTTTTCATTAAATCAGAAATATCAGTATCTCTATCATTGGCATGAATATTCCAATGAAAAAAAGACAGTTTTTTCATAATAACAAGAACCTCTTTTAATTCATCATCAAACAAATTTCCTTTAATAATTTGAGCAACTTTGTACATTTCAGAAAAAGCTAAAATAATTTGCTCATACCCCAAAGCCGATAATTTAACTCTTTTTGCACGCCCATCATCAGGATCTTTATATTCTTCTATTAAATTATGTTTAATTAAACGTCTAAGAACTTCGCTTCCTGTAGAAATTTCTAAAAGATGCCTATTTATTAACTCTGATTTTAATAAACTTTTTTCTTTAACTAGTGTTGCCAAAAAGCTAAACTCATCAATCGAATTTAAACTCGTATCTTTTAACGCTTTTTTTAAATAATGCTTAGCAAAGCGATACAAATTAGTTAATAAAGTTGAAAACTCAACTTCCTCAAAATTTTTATAATCTTGATTTTTTTTATCTAAAAAATCCGGTTTAATTTTATTTATTACTTTTGGCGAATTAAAAACCCTATCTTTAAGATACAAAACAAAAGCCTCAGTATCAGAACCTATATCTGCTTTCTCAAAATCGTCTAAATGATTAATTATTTCAACTAAAATTTTATAATTACTCATAATAATATTGTTTTCGTAGTAATTTTGCAAATTTAATACAAAACTGAAACAAATAAAATCAAAAAAACAAAAAAACAAAAATAAATTTTAAAAAATTTAAGAAAAACACTATCAGAAAATGAGGTATTATAGAGTTTATAATTTGGAGTAATTTAATATCTTTGCAAATTGGTATTTTGTGTATATTAAAGATAAGAATATTTAGAGACACAAAAATATAAAATATTAAAAGCAAAAAAGCAATTTTACATATAAAATTAAACAAATTTACAAAAAGTGCAATTTAAAGACATAGTAGGACATATAAATATTAAAAAAAAACTAATAGAAACTGTTACAAAAAACAGAATTAGTCATGCTCAACTATTTTTAGGAAACGAAGGATCGGGTAAAATGTCTTTAGCATTAGCTTATGCACAATATGTAAATTGTGAAAATCCAACAGAAACAGACTCTTGTGGAGAATGTAAATCATGCAAAAAAATTCAAAAAATTGCACACCCTGATTTGCACTTTGTTTATCCGGTAGTAAGAACTCCAAAATTTTCAAAACCTGTTAGTACAGATTTTATAGATAAATGGCGTGAATTTTTAGATAAAAACAAACACTTAAGCTACAATGATTGGCTTAATTTTATTGGAACCGATAATTTACAAGGAAGTATTTATGCACAAGAAAGCCAAGAAATAATTAGAATAGTAAATTTAAAAACATTTGAAGCAAAATACAAAATTCTGATTATTTACATGCCCGAAAAAATGAATATTTCGGCATCAAATAAACTTTTAAAGGCAATTGAAGAACCACCTCCAAACACACTTTTTATTTTAGTTTCGGAAGATGAATCTCAAATAATAACAACAATACGATCAAGAACCCAACTTATAAAAATTGAAAATTTATCACAAGAAGAAATTATTATTGAATTAAGTAAAAACTATGAATTTGCAGATAATCAATTAATTACAGAAACAGCAAAAATTGCAAACGGCAATTATATTTATGCAAAAAACATAGTTGAAGACGAATTAAATCCACAGGAATCGTCAAAATTACAAAGCTTTAATTATTTTAGCACAATGATGAGAGCCGCTTATGGGCTTAAAATAAATGAAATTATCACCCTAAGCAATAATTTAAGTACTCTTGGACGAGAAAAACAAAAAGAATTCCTTATTTATTCAAACAGAATGATTAGAGAAAATTTTATTTTAAATGAAACGAAACAACATACCGATTTAAACTACTTAACAAAAAAAGAACTTGAATTTTCTTCAAAATTCAGTATTTTTATTACAGAAAAAAACATTTTTGAGCTACATGAAGAATTTAACAAAGCATATGCAGATATAGAACGAAATGCATCGGCAAAAATTCTATTCTTAGACCTTATTCTAAAAATAGCTCAACTTCTCAAAAAAAAATAACATGAATAACTTTGACAACTATATATTATCAACAAGAGGCTGTATTATTCCCGACACCGAAGAAGCACAGTGCTGCTTGCCAACAACTACAAACAGCCTTCACTGTTTTGCTTGGGCAGAAGATATAAAAACCAGTTTTAGTACAAAAAACTTAGTAGAAATAAGATTTAAAAATAATCGAAAAGATATTTTTTATAATCACGAAGAATTATTTTTAAAAACCGGAGACATTGTAGCAGTTGAAGCTCCAACCGGGCACGACATAGGCATTGTTAATTTAATTGGCGAAGAAATATTTTGGCAACTAAAAAAACAAGAAAATCCGGAGTATTTTCCCAAAATATACAGAAAAGTTAAACCTGTTGATATTGAAAAATGGAAAAAAGCAGTCGAACGAGAAATAATAGTACTTACAAGAACAAAAGAAATTATAGAAGATTTAAGTTTAAAAATGAAACTTGGAGACGTAGAATTTCAAGGAGATAATTCAAAAGCTACTTTTTACTATACCGCCGATGAAAGAGTTGATTTTAGAGAACTAATAAAAATACTTGCATCTGAATTTAAAATAAGAATTGAAATGCGACAAATAGGAGCACGTCAGGAATCTTCTAAAATTGGAGGTATTGGAACTTGTGGATTAGAATTATGCTGCGTAAAATGGAAAAGAAAATTTGATTCAGTTACAACAAATTCAGCAAGATTTCAAGAGCTTTCGCTAAACCCATCAAAATTAGCTGGACAATGCGGAAAACTAAAATGCTGTTTAAATTACGAAGTTAACGCATATATTGAAGCCAGAAAAGGTTTTCCGGAAACGTCAATAACATTAAAAACTAAAGAAGGTAATGCCTATTTCCAAAAAAGTGATGTTTTTAAAAAAATTCTTTGGTATTCATTTGACCCCGAAAATTCAGTTAATATTACGCCTTTAACAATTGAAAGAGTTGATGAAATAATTGAAATAAACAAAAAAGGAGAAATACCCGACACTTTGCTGCAAAACAATTTAGAATTAGCCGATTTAATTAGTAATAAACACAATATTCAAATAACAAAAGAAGAAATTGACAAAAGCAAAGAAGACGCAAACTTGAAAAAAATTGCTAATAAAAACAACAAAAAAAGAAATCAACGACAATACCGAAACAAAAAAAGAAAAAATCAAAATCCAAAAAATGAGAAATAAATTTTTTTTAATACTTTTCAGTATTGCTCTTTTTTCGGCTTGCTCCAATAATCACTACTACGAAGAAAACGCACCAATCCCCCAAGAGGCATGGAACGTTACGCAAGCTGTTGTTTTTTCGGCACAAATAAACGACATAAATAAATTCTACAATTTAAAAATTAATATAAGCCACAAAAATAATTATGAATATAATAATTTATGGCTATTTATTAAAACAACTTCGCCTTCGGGAAAAATGCAAATTGACACAATGAACTGTATATTAACAGATTACAATCATTATTGGATAGGAAAATGCAAAAAAGATAATTGCAAACTAACTGTAAATTTTGCAGATTCTGTTAAATTTATTGAACCGGGCTTATATGAATTTGAAATTATTCAAGGGCTTAGACAAGACATTATTCAAAACATAACCGAAATAGGTTTTATTATAGACCAAATTACCGAAAAATAAACTTCTAAATCATGTCAAAAGATAAGTTGAAAAAATTTGAAGAAGTGCAAACCTTCAAAAACGTTTTACAACCCTCCATGAAAGGATTAGTTAAACAAAACGACAATTTGAGAGGAAAATGGAATTCAGAAATTTTTAAAAATAACAATCCAATAGTTTTAGAAGTTGGGTGTGGAAAAGGAGAATATTCTGTTGGTTTAGCTGAAAAATATCCTAACAAAAACTTTATTGGGATAGATATAAAAGGAGCCAGAATTTGGAGAGGAGCAAAAACAGCTTTAGAAAAAAACTTAAAAAACGTTTTTTTTCTGCGTTCTAAAATTGATTTTTTAGATAAATTTTTTGCTGAAAACGAAGTAAGCGAAATTTGGATACCTCACCCCGACCCTCAACCCAAAAAACCTAACAAAAGACTAACTTCTAAATTTTTTCTAACTATTTATCAAGCAATTACAATTAACAACGCTTTAATACATCTAAAAACTGATAGCGAAAAATTATATAAATACACTCTTGATTTACTCAAAGAAAACAATATAAAAACAATAAAAACATATAATAATATTCATTCTACCAACTTGAATAACGAAATAACAAAAATTAAAACATACTACGAGAACATGTTTTTGCAAGAAGGCCAAAAAATAACATACTTAAGTTTTCGTTTAAATAAAAATAAAACAATTGTTGCTCCTTCAAAAAAAGAAGTTGAAAATTACAAATATTAAATTCTTAATTTTAAAACTGATTTAAAATATGTTTTAATTCTAAAAACAGATTTTAATTAAAATTCACAAACAAAAGTCTATAAATTTTTCTTGCATATTAACAACTGTAAATCAGGTTATTATAAAAAAAGAACAATTTAAAAAAAAACATTAAATACGTGAAAAACAATTTAAAAAAAAATCAACAACAAAAGAAACAGTAATATAAAACTATTTACAATGTTAAAAAAAACAACTATATCAGTATTTATTTTATTGATTTTTACATTTATTTCATGTACTACTCAAAAAAACACCCCAATTACACGAACTTTTCACAATGTAACTTCACACTATAATGTTTACTTTAATGGAGTCGAAAGTTTTGATGCCGGAAATTTTAAAATAGATAAAGATTACAAAGAAGATTACACACAACTTCTTCCTGTTTTTAAATATTCCTTA